>CAYVPI010000011.1:0-63414 GCA_964453495.1 uncultured Pseudomonas sp.
CGCTGATCCTCGGCGCCGGCGCGCTGCTGGCGATCGAAGGCAAGATCACCCCGGGAATGATGATTGCCTGCTCGATCCTCACCGGCCGCGCACTGGCTCCGGTGGAACAGGTCATCGCGTCGTGGAAACAACTGCTCGGCTGCCGTTCGGCCTGGGGCCGGATCAACGAGATGCTGCACGACTATCCGCGCCGGCCACCGAGCATGTCGTTGCAACGGCCACTGGGCATGCTGGCGGTGGAGAATGTGTATGCCGGTGCCCCCGGTACCAACAACACCATTGTGCGCGGGGTCAGCTTCAACCTTTCCCCCGGTGAAAGCCTTGGCATTATCGGTCCCTCCGCCTCGGGCAAATCCACCCTCGCCCGCCTGCTGGTTGGCGTCTGGCCGGCGCAGGCCGGCAAGGTGCGCCTGGATGGCGCGGACATATTTACCTGGAACAAGGGCGAACTTGGCCCCTGGCTCGGTTACCTGCCACAGGACGTGGAGCTGTTCGAGGGCAGCATCGCCGACAACATTGCGCGCTTTGGCGAAGTGGACAGCGACGCGGTTATCCGCGCCGCCAGGATCACCGGCGTGCACGAGATGATCCTGCGTTTCCCACAGGGTTATGACACCCGCCTGGGCACCGATGGCAGCCCGCTTTCCGGTGGCCAGAAGCAACGCATCGCTTTGGCCCGCGCACTGTATGGCGAGCCCAATCTGATCGTGCTGGATGAGCCGAACGCCAACCTCGACGACATCGGCGAAAAGGCCTTGGTCGATGCGCTGGCCGAACTCAAGGCGCGCGGCGCCACCGTCATTCTGATCTCCCATCGTCCCAACGTGCTCTGCGCCGTCGACAAGGTGCTGATGCTGCGCGACGGCGGCGTGCAGATGCTCGGCACGCGCGACGAAGTATTCACTGCGCTGCGCAAGGCGAGTGTGATGCCTGCAGGCGCGCCGACTCCACTGGCCTCGGTAAAAGTACGGGAGTGACCGAACATGCCAATGAGCCAACACACCGAGATGACGCACACCGATCCAAAAAGCGTGGTCGATCTGGACGTCCGTAAACCCGCGCACTGGGGCATTTGGCTGGTGCTCGCCGGCTTCGGCGGTTTCCTTTTGTGGTCCTGGCTGGCGCCGCTGGATGCCGGCGTGGTAGCGACAGGCACGGTCAAAGTCACCAGCAATCGCAAAGCCGTGCAGCACCTGAGCGGCGGCACGGTGGAGGCAATTCTTGTTCGCGAAGGCGATGTTGTGACGAAAGGCCAGGAGGTGGTGCGCCTCGACTCGTTGCGCGCCGCCGCCGAACAGGGTGCGGTCAGCGCCCAGTACATCGTCAGCAAGACGGTGGAAAACCGCCTGGAAGCCGAACGTGACGACCGCGAGGTGGTGAACTACGATCCCGAGTTGCTCAAACGCTTCGGGGATGACCCCCGCCTGGTGGCTGCCATGGACCTGCAACAGCGCCTGCTGGACACCCGGCGCGCCGGTCTGGCTGGCGAAATCAGCATCCTGCAGGAAAACCTGGCGGCGTCGGCGGTGCAACTCAAGGGCCTGCAGCAGGTCTATAGCGCCCGCGCCTCGCAGATCAACTTCCTCAACCAGGAACTCCAAGGCACCCGCGTATTGGCGGCCGAAGGCTATGTGCCACGCAACCGCCTGCTTGAGCTCGAGCGCAGCAATGCCGACCTCTCCGCCGGCCAGGCCGAGAACCTCAACAACATCGCTCGCGTGCGTAGCCAGACCACCGAAATCAAGCTGCGTATCCTGCAGCGCCAGCACGATTACCTGAAGGAAGTCGAATCGCAGCTGACCGACACCGCCAAGGAAAACACCACCCTGGCCGACCGCTTGCGCGCGCTGGACTATGAAGTGACCCACACGGTGATTCGCTCGCCGATCGATGGCATGGTCCAGTCCCTGAGCATTGCCACAGTCGGCGGGATCATTCAGCCCGGCTTCAAGATCATGGAAATCGTTCCGGTCAACGAACCGCTGCAGGTCGACGCGATGATTCCCGTGCAGGCCATCGACAAGATGGTCCCCGGCCTTGCCGTGGACATTGCCTTCCCGGCCTTCAACCATGCCCAGACGCCAAACATCCCCGGCCGCGTGAAGACCATCTCCGCCGACCGCCTGCTCGACGAGGAAAGCAAGCAACCGTTCTATCTGGCCCAGGTGGAAGTCACGCCCGATGGCATGAGCCTGCTTGGCAGCAATCACATTCGCCCCGGTATGCCCGCCAGCGTCACCATCAAGACCGGCGAGCGCAACATGATGAGCTATCTGTTCAAACCGATGCTCGACCGTGTGGACAGCTCTTTCAAGGAACAATGAGAATGGACCGTCATTGCCTGTTCTTCTGCCTGCTTTGGCTGTCCCTGCCAGCCTGCGCCATGGACCTCAAACAAGCCTGGGACCTGTTGCAGTACCAAGGCCCTATCTACCGGGCCGCCGTGCATGAAAAAGAGGCCGGCGGGGAAAACCGCGCCATCGGCACGGCCGGCCTGTTGCCGCAGATCAATGCTTCGGCCTACGACAACAAGGTCAATGGTACCCAGCGCCAGAATGGTATCGACAACGATCTGGACTACGACTCCAAGGGCGCAAACGTGCGCCTGCGCCAGCCGCTGTTCAATAAACAGAAGATGGCCGAGTACCGCCAAGGCATGCAGCGTGCCGACTACAGCGCCGCGGTGTTCGATGCCAAGAGCCAGGACGCCGCGGTGCGCCTGGCCGAAAGCTATTTCGACGTGCTCCTGGCCAGCGAAACCATCGCCCTGGCCAGGTCCAAGCTGAGCGCCTTCGATGAGCAACTCGCCTCGGCGAAACGGCGCATGGAACTGGGGGCCGGCACCATCACCGACATCGACGAGTCGGTCGCACGTCGCGACCTCGCCGAGGCCGAGCTGATCGAAGCGCAGGACAGCCTGGTCAACGCGCGCAGCAAGCTTGAGGAATATATCGGTGAAACCCCCGAATCGCTGACCACCTTGCGTCCGGGCTTCGATACACCACCGCTGCTACCGAGCAACCTGCAGGACTGGCTGGTCAAGGCCCAGGCCGATAGCCCGCTGATCCATGCGCGCCGTCATAGCCACGACCTCGCCCAAGAAGAAGTGAAGCGCGCCAAGGCGGGCCACTGGCCCACACTTGATTTCATTGCCGGCTACACCGCGGGAGACAGCCAATCCATCTCCGAGTTGAATCAACGCAACCGCTACGGCTCAGTCGGACTGGAAGTCAATTTCCCGCTGTTCAACGGTGGTGGCGTCAGCGCGCTGACACGCCAGGCCAGTGCCAATAGCGAGAAAGCCCTGGACGAACTCGACGCCACGCGACAGGAAGTCATCTCCGGAACCACCCGTGAGTATCGCGGCATTCAGAGCGGCGCCAAACGTATTCATGCGCTGGAGAAGGCCGTGGCGTCCAATGAACGCTCACTGATGTCGACACGCAAGGGTTTCAAGGAGGGCGGCACCAGCACCAACTCGGACGTTCTCAATGCCGAAGAGCTGCTGTTCGTTGCGCACCGCGATCTGTTCGAGGCCAAGCTGCGCTACTTGATGTCGCGCCTGCGCCTGGCCTCTTCGGTGGGCAGTCTGGGCGATGACGATATCGACCAGATCAACAACTACCTCGGCCCGCAACTGCTGGTCACCAACTGACCCCGGCACCCTTCTGGCCCCAACGCTGTGGTCTGCAAACCGGAACATGCCGACACCGGCCGCATCAATGCGGCCCATTACTTTTATCCGAACAACGGGGGTTATATGGTTCCAGGTCCATCATTCGATGACGTTGTTCTCGTCTTCATCATACTGCTTGCGAGTACGACGGGATGGACACTGGTGGCCCTGTTCTGGTAGGCACCGTCTTCCTCTATTAGCGGGTGCATCCATATTGCACAATCTTCAATAGCTGTTGTGGGTGAGTTGTCTGGCAACGGGTCCGCTCGCAGCCCCATTCCGACCACCGGCGTTGCAGGGCCTCAAGACTTGAGCCATACAAGGCAATACGCCATCATTGCTACAGCGTGTTCCTTCAGGGCGGCAGGCCTACTCCACATGGTGACTCAAGCCAGTGAACAACAGCAGTACGACGAACTGGTCGACCTGTGCTATGAATGCGCGCTGGGCTCAACAAGCTGGCAGCCCTTGCTGGAGCGATTGGTCACGGCCAGCGGTCACCAAAAGGTTTTTTTGTTGTATGCCCGCTACCACAATCGCGACAGCCAAGCAGCTACGGCCATCAAACTTTGCGCTGCAGGGAGGTTGAACGTCGGCAACGATCAACCTTGGCAACTGGCTTGGAGTCTTGTCTTCGGTGAGTCGCGTACCACGGGTGCCTGGCACACCGAGCTCATTGACTTCGGCAGTGGGGATGCGGTGCACGATCAAACATCCTTTGTTCCTCATGGCCTGCATAATGTCGCCAGCGTCAGGCTCGATGAGCAGGCCGATTCGGGCATTTACCTGACCGCGTTTCACCAGGTCAGCGCACCCGCCCCTACTGCCCGGCATCATGCACTGCTCGAGCGCATCACGCCGCACTTGCTCAAGGCGATAAAACTGTCCGCCCGGATCCATTGCCTGGAGCTGGATCTGGCCAAGCGCGACCTGCTGCTGGACCACCACACAGCCCCGCTCTGGCTGCTCGATGGCGAGGCGCAGGTGTTGCACAGCAATCAGGCTGCCAGGCTCATGAGCCTGAGCGGTTCACCGCTTTACGAAAAGTCCGCCCACCTGCACAGCACGACACAGGACGCCCGTCTACGGACGCTGATCCGCCGTGCCGCGGGCAAGGATAACAAGCGCCGCCAGGCGGGCTGGCTGCGCCTGAACGCCACACAGGCGCAAGAATTGTTGGTCACGCCGGTGCCGGCCGAAGCCGGCTACAGCAGTCACTTCAACACGCCATTGGTGCTGTTGGCCCTGCTGAAAAACCGGGCGCAGAGCCCGTTGCTCGCCGAGCTTTTCCAACTCAGCCCGGCCGAACTGCGGTTGGCCGAACTGCTGGCCCAGGGGCTGACGCTGGAAGGCAGCGCCGCGCGCCTGAACGTCTCCATCAACACTGTGCGAACCCAGTTGCGTGCCCTGTTTCGCAAAACTGAAACCACCCGCCAGGCGCAATTGACCAACCTCTTCACCCGCCTGATCGGTGGGTGAAGCGTTGCTCGTCAGACATACAGGCCCACATCACTGGCCGCCAGGTTCGCCACACCGACCAGCGTCACCACCGCGACGGCATTGCCGTTGGCGGCGCCGTCGGCATCGTAATAGAGCGTATGGTCATCTTGATTGAACACCAGGTTCGCCCCTGCCGCCTCGTTTTGCCCCCCACTGACATTGGCCAGCGCCTCGGCAACGCTCTGACCCTGCAGGTTGAACACCCCCGTGTTGAGCGCCAGTACGTCGCTGCCGTGGGTGAAGTCGCTGATCAGATCGGCACGCGCGCCAGGCAACTGGGCGAACTGAAAGGTATCGGCGCCAGCGCCGCCGTTGAACCAGTCGGTTTCCAGGGTGCTGCGGATCAGGTTGGCCGAGGCGTCACCGGTCCATTCGAGGTGGTCGACGACCGGGTTGCCGTTGGCATCAAAGCGTTGGCTGTAGATGCCCCAACCGCTGCCGTCCTGGCCGTGGGACATCCAGCTGACCACATAACCGCCGTTGCTGAGCCCGGCGACCGTCGGTGTGCGCTGATCGTCGCCAGTGGTGCTGTTGACCCGCACCTCGTCAGCCACTGCGGCACCGCTGACATCGTAGCGCTGCGCGTAGATGCCCCAACCGCTGCCGTCCTGATGGGAGGACATCCAGCTCACGACGTAACCACCGTCTGCCAGCGCCGCCACACTCGGATCGAACTGATCGTTGGCGATGGTACTGTTGACCCGCACCTCGTCACCCACCGCTGCCCCGCTGGCATCGTAGCGCTGCGCGTAGATGCCGTAGCCATTGCCGCCCAGATCGGGGGACATCCAGCTCACGACGTAACCACCGTCTGTCAGCGCCGACACACTCGGATCCAACTGATCGTTGCCTATGGTGCTGTTGACCCGCACTTCGTCACCCACCGCGGCACCGCTGGCATCGTAGCGCTGCGCATAAATGCCGTAGCCGCTGCCGTCCTGGCCGGACATCCAGCTCACCACATAGCCACCGCCTGCCAGCGCGCTGATCGCCGGTTCAGACTGATCGCTTAAAGTCGTGCTGTTGACCTGTACCTCGGCACCTATCGCGGCACCGCTGGCACCGTAGCGTTGCGCGTAGATACCCCAGATGCTGCCGTCCTGACCGTAGGACATCCAGCTCACCACATAGCCGCCGCCTGCCAGCGCACTGATCACCGGCTCATATTGATTGTCGCCAGTAGTGCTGTTGACTCGCACCTCGTCGCCCACCGGGGCACCGTCGGTATCGTAGCGTTGCGCATAGATACCCCAGCCGCTGCCGTCCTGGCCGTAGGACATCCAGCTCACCACATAACCACCGTCGCTGAGCCCGGCGATCGTTTGTGTCTGCTGGCTGTCGACAGTGGTGCTATTGATCCGCACCTCGTCACCCACTGCGGCGCCGCCGGCATCGTAACGCTGCGCGTAGATGCCATAGCCGCTGCCATCCTGGCCGTAGGACATCCAGCTCACCACATAGCCGCCATCTGCCAGCGCCGCCACACTCGGATATACCTGATCACTGGCCGTGGTACGGTTGACCCGCCCCTCGCCGACCAGTGCCTGCAGGCGCACACCATCGCCAAACTGCAGCGTTTCGAAATTGTGCAAGGTATCGATGCCTTCGTTACCGTCAACAAAATTCAAATCGTTGACACTAATCAGGTCACCCCCCTGCATACTGATGGCAAAGTCGTGCTGATTGCCCTGATACAGAGCCGTATCCTGACCTTCTCCACCCCATAAGGTGTCGTTTCCAGCGCCTGCGGCAATGCGCTCATCGCCGCTGCCCAAATGGATCAAGTTGTCGCCGGCATCACCTATCAGCGTCAGCGTACTGGCGACCGCCTTACCGCTGGTGTCGTAGCGTTGGCTGTAGATATCGGCTCCGCGACCGTTCTGGTCGAAGGATGTCCAGCTCACCACATAACCGCCATCGCTGAGCGCGGCGATCGCCGGTTCATGCTGATCGTTGAAAGTGGTGCTGTTGACCCGTACCTCGTCACCCACCATTGCACCGCCGGCATCGTAGCGCTGCGCGTAGATGCCCCAGCCGCTGCCGTCCTGGTTGTACGACATCCAGCTCACCACATAACCACCGTCGCTGAGCCCGGCGATCACCGGTCTGTATTGTTCGTTAATAGTAGTGCTGTTGACCCGCACACCGGCACCCACCGCAGCACCGCCGGCATCGTAGCGTTGCGCATAGATGCCCCAGCCGCTGCCGTCCTGATTGGAGGACATCCAGCTCACCACATAACCACCATCTGTCAGCGCCGCCACACTCGGATACAACTGAAAGTCGGCCGTGGTGCTGTTGACCGGCACCTCGTCACCCACCGCGGCACCGCCGGCATCGTAGCGTTGCGCGTAGGTGTGATAGCTGCTACCGCCCTGATCCACGGATGCCCAGCTCACCACATAGCCGCCGTCTGTCAGCGCCGCCACACTCGGATACAACTGATCGTTGGTCGTGGTGCTGTTGACCCGCACCTCGTCACCCATTGCGTCACCGCTCACATCGTAGCGCTGCGCGTAGATGCCCCAGCCGCTGCCGTCCTGGCCGTGGGACATCCAGCTCACCACATAACCACCGTCGCCGAGCCCGGCGATCATCGGTGTTTGCTGGCTGTCGATAGTGGTGCTGTTGACTCGCACCTCGTCACCCACCGCAGCACCGCCGGCATCGTAGCGCTGCGCGTAGATGCCATAGCCGCTGCCATCCTGGCCGTAGGACATCCAGCTCACCACATAGCCGCCGCCTGCCAGCGCACTGATCGCCGGTTCATACTGCTCGCTGACAATCGTGCTGTTGACCCGTACCTCGTCACCCACCGCAGCACCGCCGGCATCGTAGCGCTGCGCGTAGATACCATAGCCGCTGCCGTCCTGATTGGCGGACATCCAGCTCACCACATAACCACCATCTGCCAGCGCCGCCACACTCGGGTACAACTGATCGTTGGCCGTGGTGCTATTGACCAGTACCTCCCCACCCAGGGAGCCGTTGACTGTGATCGTGGCATTGGCGAAGCGCAATTGCTCGACCGCGTAGATCTCGTCTCGTCCGATCTCGGCACTCCCCGCACCTGCCTCGACCGCCAGATAGCCATGGGGGTCAAAGGTAAAAGTGTACGCGTTCAGGTCGGCGCTAAAGCGCGCGCTGTCGAGGCCTGTTCCACCATTTAGCCGATCATTGCCAGCACCGCCGTCGAGTTCGTCATCGCCTGCCAGGCCAAGCAATGTGTCATTCCCGCCGAGACCGAACAGGCGGTCCGCCGACGCTGTACCGGTCAGCGAATCAGCGCCGGCACCACCTCCGATCAGGTTGAACATACTAGCTTCTGGCGACGTGGCTGGCGCGAAATTTTCGAGAGTCAGCGTTGCCGCAATGGTGTTCTGCAGGGTGATAACCGTCTGCCAATTGTTAGTGGCGACACCCGCGCCGTCCCGGTCCCACTGCAGCAGCGTGTCGGCACCTTGCTGCAGCAACCGTAGATAACCCAGTGCCGGGTCGAACGGGTTGCCGCCGCTGTAGCCGCTGCTCAACAGCAGCAGCTGATTGATATCCAGGATGTCGCCATTGGTACCGGCGGCGAAGTCGCCGGCGAACAGTCGGCCGGCTGAGTTGCCCTGCAATTGATAGGTGTCACGTCCACTGCCGCCAACGACTGTGGTGGTTGAGTCGACGTGGGTTTGATAGGCCGTGAACGTGTCATCACCACTCCCCCCATCAAAATTGTTGCTGCCGGCTTGACCGGAAAAATCAAAATCCTCCAGGGCGTCGTTGCCATCACCGCCTTGGAGCACATCGCCGCCCGCTCCGCCGTTCAGACGATCATTGCCATTACCGCCGCTGACCATATCGTTGCCATTGCCGCCCGACAAAATATCGCCACCACCGCTGCCGGTGAGCAGGTCATCGCCGTCCTCGCCGTGGAGTTCACTGCCATCGGTATCATCGCCCGCCAGCAATGTGTCATTGCCTTGGCCACCGAGGAGAATGTCGAAACCACTGCCGCCATCGAGCAGGTCATTGCCGCCAAAACCGTTAAGCGTATCGTTGCCGGCCAAGCCATAAAGTGCATCATCGACCACGCTGCCGTTGAGCACGTCGGTATTGGCCGTGCCGGTCAGCGTCAAGCCCAATGAGCTACCATCCGGTGGCGCGGCCGGGGAAAAATTGTCGAGGGTCAGGGCCGCAACATCGAAGTTCTGCAGCGTAATGACGGTCTGCCAGCTGTTGGTGGCGCCATCGGCACCGTCCCGGTCCCATTGCAGCAGCGTGTCGGCGCCTTGCTGCACCAGGCGCAGGTAACCCAGTGCCGGGGCGAACGGGTTGCCGCCGCTGTAGCCGCTGCTCAGCAGCAGCAGCTGATTGATGTCCAGGATGTCGCCATTGGCGCCGGCGGCGAAATCGCCGGCGAACAGTCGGCCGGCTGAGTTGCCTTGCAATTGATAGGTGTCACGTCCACTGCCGCCAACGACTGTGGTGGTTGAGTCGACGTGGGTTTGGTAGACCGTGAACGTGTCATCACCACTCCCCCCATCAACATTGTTGCTGCCAACTTGACCGGAAAAATCAAAATCCTCCAGGACATCGTTGCCATCACCGCCTTGGAGCAGATCGCTGCCCGCTCCACCGTTCAGACGGTCATTACCATTACCGCCGCTGATCATATCGTTGCCATTGCCACCCGACAAAATATCGCCACCACCGCTGCCGGTCAGTATGTCATCGCCGTCCTCGCCGTGGAGTTCACTGCCATCGGCGTCATCACCCGCCAGCAATGTGTCATTGCCTTGGCCACCGAGGAGAATGTCAAAACCACTGCCGCCATCGAGCAGGTCATTGCCGCCAAAACCGTTCAGCGTATCGTTGCCGGCCAAGCCATAAAGCGCATCATCGACCACGCTGCCGTTCAGCACGTCGTTACTTGGTGTCCCTACCGAAGCACTAAGCAGGCTCAACGTGAAATCACCACTCACCCAAAGCCCGCCCGAATCGGTGGCGGTAACGGTGATGCCAATATCTCCCGGCTGAGTACCTGCCGGCGGCGTCCCGCTGAAACTACGGCTCGGCGAATCAAAACTCAGCCATCCCGGCAAGGGATCGCCATTGGCCAAGCGGGCACCCAGGGCCAGGCTGTCACCGGCATCAACATCGGCAAAGGCATTCGCCGGCAAGGTGTAGGTAAAGGCTTGCCCCAGCCCATTAAGTTGGTCGAACAGCGCCACCTGCCGTGTCGGCGCGTCATTCACGGCCGCCAGGTTGAAACCCTGTGTAGCGGCAGCCGAACCGCCATGGCCATCGACCACCTGGTAATTGAGCGTAACCGCGCCATTGAAGTTGGCATCCGGCGTGAAGGTCCAGCTGCCATCGCCGTTATCGACCAGCGTGCCATGGTTGGCGCTGAGGTTGGCAACGGACAAGGCGTCACCGTCCGGATCGCTGGCATTGGCCAGCAATTGCGCGACAGTGATGGTATAGGCAGTGTCTTCCGTGCCCGAAAGCAACGCGCTCGGGGTGCTGACGATGGGCGCATCGTTGGTGTTGCCGATGGTCAGGGTGAAACTGCTGCTCGCCGTGGCATTGCTGCCATCGGTGGCCGTCACTTTCACGCTCAGGCTGCCCACGTCGCCATTGCCCGGCGTGCCACTGAATATGCGGTTGAACGGGTCGAAGCTCAACCAACTCGGCAACGGGTCACCGTTAGCCAGGCTGGCGCTGTAGCCGAAGGTATCGCCAACATCCACATCGGCAAATGTACCGAGCGGTACGGTGTAGCTGAAGGCTGAGTCTTCGCTGGCATTTTGCGCGAGCAGTGCAGCGGCCACGATCGGTGCATCGTTGACTCCGGTCAACCGCACCTCGTAGGTACCGATGGCCGAGCCGCCGCGCCCGTCCTGTACGGTATAGGCAATCACATCGACTGCCTGCGCTCCCGCACCGAGGCTGTCGATGGCCGGCGAGTTTGTACCGTAGAAGAAGGCCCCGGGAGACGCGGCAAACCCTGCAACACTGCCGCCCAGGCTGCTTTGAGGATCGAAGGTGTAGGTCAGCGAATCACCGTCCGGGTCCAGTACGCTCGTACTCACATTCGATGAGATGAAGCCGTTCTCGCTGCCCTCGGTCCACGGCACCCCGGTGACCGTTGGCGCATCGTTGACCGGGGTGACGTCGATGCTCAGGGTATTGGCGTTGACGGCGAAGGCCGTGCCGTCGCTGACCTTGAAGCCGATGCTGACGTAGCCGCTGCCATTACCATTGAGGGCCGGCACGAATTGCAGCTTGCCAGCGTCGAGGTCGGCCTTGCCGATGACCTGGTCCTGAACCACCGCGACCCAGGCACTGCCGTTGTTGTACTGCAGGCTGCCGAGCGCTGGCAGGTTGGTGATTTTAACCGCGGCCAGCGGGGTGTTTTCCGGGTCGCTGTAAGTGCCGAAGTCGCTACTGCCCAAGATGACCGGCGTATCCTCCAGCGTAGTCCGGCTGTCATTGGTGGAAGTCGGGGCCCCGTTTACCGGAAGGGTCGCCATGGCCTTGAGGGTGGCCGTGTTCCAGACCACATTGTTGTCGAAGCGAACCCGGTCGATCTCGTAATCGGCGCCCAGATAGAAGTTTTTCACGTTCAGGGTCTGTGAAGTCGCCAGCACCACCATTTGCAGGTCATTGCCGTTGTGCACGAACCGCACGTTATTGCTGTTGAGCCCCACTAACTGCACGATATCGACGTCTGCGCTGGCACCGCCACTGTTATCGATCTCGTCATTGCCATAGTTGGTGCCGTAACGGTAGGTATCGCTGCCACGGCGACCGGCCAGAAAGTCATCACCGGCGCCACCATCAAGGAGGTTGTTACCGGTATTGCCCGTCAGGCTGTTGGCCAAGGCATTGCCGGTGCCATTGAGATTTCCGGTGCCGGTGAGTTCGAGGTTTTCCTGGTTGGCGCCCAGGCTGTAGTTCAGCGAGGCGCGGACGGTATCGTTGCCACCACCGACCAGCTCGGACACGCTGTCGCCACTCTGACCGACGATGTAGATATCGTCGCCACTGCCGCCGGCCATGCTGTCATTGCCAGCGCCACCGTCAAGCAGGTCGTTGCCGGCGTCGCCGTTCAGGCCGTCATTGCCCGCGCCGCCTTGCAGCGTGTCATTGCCATCGCCACCCTGGATCAGGTCGTTACCGGCACCGCCGTCGAGCAGGTTATTGCCGGCGTTGCCGATCAGGGTGTTGGCCAGCGCGTTGCCGGTGCCATTGATGTTGGCACTGCCCGTCAGGGTCAGGCGCTCGACGTTGTTGCCCAAGGTGTAGCTGATGCTGGCCTGAACCAGATCATCGCCGGCGCCGCTGGCCTCTACGACCACATCCCCGGTGGCATCAACCACATACGTATCGTTGCCAATGCCACCTTCCATGCGGTCGTTACCAATGCCGCCGTCGAGTGTGTCATTACCGCTGTTGCCATACAGCGTATCGTTGCCAGCCAGGCCCAGGAGATTGTCATCGGTGGGATTGCCGTTGATCACGTCGGCGCCATCGCTCGGTACAACTGGCGGGTAGTACAGGTTGAGCAGTACATCGGCGGCGCTCCAGCGACTGCCGTCTGCAAACTGGATTCGATCGATCTGATGGTCTGCATCGGCAAAGCATTGGCTTACTGTAAGGGTTTCCCCAGTGGCGAGGACGGTGAGCACCAGATCGTTGCCGATGCGAGTCAAGCGGATCTGGTTGGCGTTGAGGTCGGTCAGCCGCAGGGTGTCGAAGTCGCTGCTGGCACCACCGGAATTGTCGATCACATCGAAGCCGTAGCCTTGGCCGTACCGATAGGTATCGCTGCCGCGCCCACCCAGGAGCCGGTCATTGCCGGTACCTCCATCCAGGGTGTCGTTACCACCGTTGCCCAAGAGCGTGTCATTACCGCCCAACCCATTGAGGGTGTCAGCCGCAGCGCCACTCGTCAAAATATTGTCGATATCGTTTCCATTGATAGTGGCCATGACCTAACCCTTTATGATTCCGATGTTTTTCGATTTTATGACTGTAGTTCGCAGTTTCTGCGTGCCATCATCCGTTTGAATGATTGGGCAAACCTTTCGTCTGCTAATCGGATTGGGGGTTCGGCACTACTCGACATGGCAGTGCAGGTTCGGGGTTCGCCGGCTCGCGCGAGAATGGGGATTGCGGCCGTTTTGCGCCCGTTCGCAGGCAAGCCAGCGCCTGCATGAACTTCAGCGCCTAGCTTTGAGTGTCAGTTTTGCGCGCGGCTGCAGAGCGCCGGGTGCCGGCTTTCCTGCCTGGAGTTGCCTTGGCCGCCACAGTTTTGCGCTGAAGCTGCAACTGAGCGTCGAGCGTCTCGGCCCGCGCCTGCTGCGCCACCGCCACCAACTGCGCCTGGTTCAGGTCGTTTTGTCTGGCCTCAAGGCGCAGTTGCATCTGCTCGAGTTGCCGGTTGACGTCCTTGAGCTTGCGCATCGTTTCCTTGCTCTCTTCCCGGGCCCGGTCCACCTCGCGATGGGCGCGGTCTTCGACGCCGCGCAGGTAGATCTCAGCAGCGGCGCGCTCTTGTTCTGCCTTGGCCGTCAACGCTTGCAACTGAGCCTGCAATTGCGTCTGTAGCGCCTGCACCTGCTGCTGCGCCTGGGCGCGTTCGGCCGTCAGTTCGTCGCGTTGCTGCTTTACATCCTCCAGTTGTGCCAGCCGTTGTTCGAGCAGCAGTTCCAGGTCTGCCAGGCGGGTTTCGCTGGCGCGTTGCGCGGCCTGCGCCACGGCGGCCTGCTGGCGAAACTGTGCCGCGTCCTGCCTGGCCTGGTCCTCCACGGCCGCCACGCGGGTGCGTTCTTCATCGAGCATGCGCCGCTGTTGGCTCAACTCCTGTTCGACGGTCGAGCGCGAAGCCGCAATCGCGGCTTGCCAGACCGTCAAAAAGGCCTGCCCAACTTCGGTGGGCAACGTCGGTAACCGTGCATCCGCACTCAAGCGTTGCGCCAGGCGCTCCCACCAGGTTTCCAGCAACGTGCCGATGCGCGCGGGGCTGCCTCGCCCCAATTCAAGACGCACGCGCTCGACTGTCGGCCGTTCGCCCCGTGCCAGCACGGTATCGGCTGCCGCGAACACATCTCCTTCCGGTACGCCTACGGCCATGCCCCGCTCCTTGCACTATTAGGTATGATAATAAAATGTTATCCGACATTATTTTTTGAATACTGAATATATAATACGATGAACGTAATAAATATTACAGATCAGCTACCGGCGATCGAAGAACCTGCCTTAAACCCCCATTCGCTGGCACAAAGCGCCCAGGAAGCAGCCGCTGCATTCATTGCCGCCGGCACGGCAGCCAATACCGTGCGCAGTTACCGCAGCGCCCTGACCTATTGGTCGGCCTGGCTGCAATTGCGCTACGGGCAACCTTTGGGCACGGCCGCGCTTGCGCCAACCGTGGCCGTACAATTCGTTCTCGACCATTTGGCCCGGCCGCTGGACGACGGCAGTTGGTCCCAGCTTCTGCCGGTGGCAATCGATGCGGCGCTGGTGGCCGCGAAGGTCAAGGCCAAGCCCGGGCCCCTGGCCTACAACACGGTGAGCCACCGCTTGGCGGTGCTAGGCAAATGGCACCGCCTGCATGGCTGGGACAATCCAACGGAGGCACCGGCCTTGAAAACCCTGCTGCGCGAGGCGCGCAAGGCGCAGACGCGCCAAGGTGTGTCAGTGCGCAAGAAGACCGCAATCGTGGTAGAGCCGCTTCAGGCACTGCTGGCCACCTGCACAGACGGTGTGCGTGGCATCCGCGACCGCGCCCTCCTCCTGCTGGCCTGGAGCGGCGGCGGCCGGCGCCGGTCGGAAGTCGTGGCGCTACAGGTCGTCGATGTGCGGCGGCTCGATGCCGACACCTGGTTGTACGCCTTGGGCACGACCAAAACCGACACCGGCGGCACCCGCAGGGAAAAGCCACTGCGCGGTGCGGCAGCCCAGGCCTTGGCGGCCTGGTTGGCCGCCGCGCCAGCAGGCGACGGCCCACTCTTTCGCCGGCTGTATAAAGGAGGCAAGGTCAGTACCGCAGGGTTGTCCGCAGACCAGGTGGCGCGCATTGTCCAGCGCCGCGCGAAGCTGGCTGGGCTGGACGGCGATTGGGCCGCACACAGCCTGCGTTCCGGCTTCGTCACCGAAGCAGGACGCCAGGGCGTACCCTTGGGTGAAGTAATGGCCATGACCGAGCACCGCAGCGTCGGTACCGTCATGGGCTACTTCCAGGCGGGCTCGCTGCTTAATAGTCGAGCGACGACTCTACTGGGGGATTTCGAGTCTGCACCTCAAGGCGCGGACGGAGTTGATAAGCCAGAAGCGTGACATTTTTCGACTCAAACAGTAGGCCCCTGCGAAGCAGGACGTCTTTGCACGAAGCCACAAGTGTGCAAACTCCTCCCTAACCCGCCCCCCAATCCCTCGATTTTGGTATCGCCCCATGCGCACGTGTCGTTGAAGCTCGTACCTGCGTTGCGCCCAAGGTTGGGCAAACAATAAAAATAAAACCCTAGTCTCAGCCGTTATCGTACGGCACCAGGCTATTGCAGGAGATGTTCGATGACACGTAGTGCCATGGGAAAAATGGTGGTAGGTCAGATTCTCAGTACTGCTGCGATACGTTTCCCCGAGCGGGAATCCTTCGTATGCACCGCCACCAATCGCCGCTTCACTTTCAGCCAGACCAACCAGCGAAGCAATCGCCTGGCCAACGGCCTTGGTGATCTGGGCCTGCGCAAGGGCGACAGGGTGGCTTTTCTGAGCAGCAACCGCGCAGAGATGGTGGAGATCTACTTCGCTCTGGCAAAGGCTGGTTTGATAGGCCTGCCTTTGAACTACCGCCTTGCACCCGTGGAGATGCTCGAACTGATGCGCGCTACAGGCGTCGTGGCACTGGTACTGGAGCGCCGTTTCAGCGAACCACTGCTGCCATTTCTGGACGACTTGCCACACGTGGCCCATTACATCAGCTTCGGCCAAGGCCGGGCATTGGGCAGTGACTACGAGGCGCTGCTTGAGCGCTCGGCGCCGAACGAACCGCAAATCGACGTCGAAGAAGCCGACCCGTATTACTTCAACCTCACCTCCGGTACCACAGGCCAGCCCAAGTGCTACCTGATCAACCACTACAACTGCACCGCTGGCAATGGCCTGTTCATCAACTACGACATGACCAGCCGTGATGTATCGATGACCGTGTTCCCGATGTTCGGCCGGGTCGGTTTCGGTTGGGTGATCAACTCGGTAGAGCGCGGCTTGCGCAACGTACTGGTCAATTTTGAAGTGGACACGGTGCTACGCGCGATCCAGGACGAAGGCGTCACCGCGACCAACCTGGTACCGACCATGGCGGCGATGCTGCTGGCCAGCCCGAACCTTGCGAGCAGTCGCCTCGATACGCTGCGTGTATTGGTATTTGCCGGTTCCGCGCTACCCGAACCCATCCGCGAGGCGGCCAAGGCCAGGCTCTGCCCGAACCTGTTCGAGTATTACGGTATGCAGGAAACGGGGGCGCTGACCCTGAGCACGCCTGAAGATCGCTTGCGTAAACCCAACTCTGCCGGCCGCCTGGTGCTGTTTTCAGAAGTACGAATCGTCGACCCGCAGGGCCAGGACGTGGCGGTCGGCCAGCCCGGGGAGATTCTGGGCCGCTCGCCCAACTCGGTCACCGCCTACTTCGACAACCCGGCGAAATCTGCAGAAACCTTCCGCGATGGCTGGATACACACGGGCGATATCGGCTACCTCGACGAAGAAGGCTACCTGTTCATCAGTGGCCGCCTCAAGGAAGTCATCGTCACCGGCGGCCAGAATGTGCATGCCGCCGAAGTCGAGGAGCTGATCCTGGCTTACCCCGGCGTCGCCGATTGCGCTGTGATCGGTCTACCCGACCCACTGTGGGGTGAAGCCGTGACCGCTGTGGTGGTGCCCCAAGGCGAAATGATCGATGGCGACGCCTTGATCAAGTATTGCCATGGGCACTTGGCCGGTTTCAAAACCCCCAAGGCAGTGCTGCAGCAACGTGACCCGCTGCCACGCACGCCTACCGGAAAGGTCCAGAAGTTTCGCCTGGTCGAGCGCTACTCCTGCAGGAAATAGACGCGCCCGCACCAACAGTTTCAAGCGATTCAAACAAAAACAACAAATGAGCGTATCACTATGAGCTACCCATCGATCGTCCATTCCCGGGAAGGGGCTGTTGCAATCATCACGCTGAACCAGCCGGAGCGACTCAACCCTGTCACTTCGGACTTGATGAGTGAGCTTCTCGATGCGCTCGACAAGGTGCGCGCCGACAAGACCGTGCGCGCCTTGCTCGTTACCGCCACCGGCAGGGTGTTCTGCAGTGGTGCCGATCTTCACGGGCCCGCATTTAAGGCGGGCAGTACCACGCGTGGAGCGTCCACCGCCCAACGCATGCGCGCCCTGCTCAACCCATTGATTGCCGCATTCAACGAACTGCCGGTGCCGGTGGTCATGGCCCTTAATGGTGCTGCTGCAGGTGCGGGTGTGGGGCTGGCATTGGCCGCAGATATCGTCATTGCCGCACGTTCGGCCTTTTTCTACCTGCCCTTCATCAAGACCCTGGGGGTGGTGCCGGACGGCGGCGCCTCCTGGTTCCTGCAGCGCCGGGTTGGCTATGCCCGCGCGTTGGCCATGAGCCTCACGGGCGAGCGGGTACCCGCGCAAAAGGCCGAACAATGGGGTTTGATCCATGCCTGCGTCGACGATGATGCCCTTGCCAGCACAGCCATGGAAACAGCGCAGCAGCTGGCGCGCCTGCCGGCCCACGGTATAATCGAAGCGCGCCGCGTCTTCGAGGTGGCTAGCGGCAACGACCTGCGCGCACAGCTGGAATACGAGGCCGAACGCCAGCGCGAGCTGCTCGACCTGCCGACCCTGGAAGAAGGGGTCAAGTCGTTCCTGGAAAAGCGCGCGCCCAACTTTCCGAACAGGGTATGACCGCCAGGGCCTAATCTATTAGTCCCCTTGCCAGGGCGATAGCCGCGCCTTCAGTGCGGCTACGCGCTCCGAGCTTCAGGTTGATGTTGCGAATATGGGTTTTTGCCGTGTTGTGCGACAGTGCCAGCTTTTCAGCGATTGCCATAATCGGTAGGCCTACGGCCGATAAACGCAGCACTTGTAGTTCTCGTTCGCTCAACAGCGCGGCGTCTGGTAGCCGTTTGCTGCGCTTGATCAGCTCGCTCAGGTATACCGGGTCGATATCCAGGTTGCCGTTGCCCAACTGATAAACCGCCGCCCACCGTTGCATCAGTTCGGACATGCATTTGCCTTCGTCCAGGAAGGTGCGCATAAAACCTTCGTGACTAGCGAACTTCAACGCCTTGGTCAGTTCTTCGAAAGCTTCGTTTTGCCGGCCCAGGCCATCCAGGGCGAGCGCCAGTAACAGTCGCAACTTCAACGCCCGGCGCAAAAGCTGTTGGTATTGTGAGCGTTCGATGGCGTGGTTGAGCGCAGCTACGGCCAAGCCGGCTTGGCCCTGGTGAATGCGCAGGCGCAACCGAGCTATTTTTAGAGTGTCTACGTCATTGCTGTACAGATGAATACCGGGGCGCTCCCAGGTGTTGTAACACTCGACCTGGTGCAAGGCTCGAGCAGCATCCTTCAATCGTCCTTGCAAGGTAAAAACACGTACCCTCTCCAGCCATACCGAACACACTGCGCGCTCCGAGCCGGACTGCTGGCCGATGGCTTCAAGCTCACTGAGCACGCGCTCCCATTCGGGTCGCTTGCCGTTTATTTCATGTATACGGGCGAGCAGGATGTAGGTGCTGATCAAGGGATCAGATGCAGCGCTCACCGCCGCGTAGGCGGTACATTTGGCAAGTATCGGCTCGGCCTGTTCCAACTCGTCGGCCTCGTACAACACAGTGCAACGGACCGTATCGAGAATCACCGATCCGCCGAAAATTTGCCCCTTTGCACTCTGCCAGTGGTGGCGCGTGTACGCTCGCAATCGTACATAGGCACTGTTGAGGCGCCCCTGGATCAGATCCAGCAGGCTTTCGGCACAGATCGACACATCTGCGAGAAAGCAGGCACCGGATTCAGAGGCGCGGCTGGTTGCCTGCAACAACAGGCGACGCGCATCGTCATGGCGGCCGGTGGCAAGCATGCAGAAGGCCATTGTGTGCGCCGCCAGGCCATAACGAAAGCTGTCGTCGACACTCAGACGCTCAAGCAGCCCAAGCCCCAGCGAATAGCCCGCCTCGACCTGGTCCGTGGTCATCAGTTGCATCAACTGGATAATATCGGCCTCAAGGCTTGCCTGGGCGTTTTCCAGCAGGGGCTGTACCGCATCGACTTGGCGACTGAGAATCAAGGCCCAGGCGATCACCAGACACACATCGGGAAACTGCACGAGCACTTCCATGGGGATGCGCACCTGCCATCGCAGCAATTGGCGTGTGCGACCGTATCGCAGTACAGGGTCAAGGTTGGCCGACAATACACCGATTGCATCGCGGGTATCGCCAGCATCGAGCAGGTGATCGATTGCGGGTATCGGTTGTTGCTGTGCCAGGTACCAGCGTGCGGCAACTCGGTGCAGGTCGCTCACCGAAGCAGTGCTCTGTCGCTCAACACTTTCGTGCAAAAAGCTGCGCAGCTGGCGGTGGTAGCGGTACCAGTGATGTTTTTTGTCACCGGTGCACAGCAGCAGGTTGGCACGCAAGAGGTGTTCGATCATTTCCCCGCTGTCCCGCCGTCCGGTCAATGCATCGCACAGCGGTGCGCACAAGTGTTCCAGAACACTGGTTTGTTGCAGGAAAAGCCGGCATTGCGGGCTCTGTCGCGAAAAGATTTCGCCACTAATGAAGCGGGTAGTAGATGCCGCGCCCCTTTCGTACCCAGCCAGGTTCGCTGCCTCGCGGTCTAGCGCAATGGCCCAGCCCTCGGTTGCACGGTGCAGCGCGCTGATTTCGGCATCGCTCAAAGACAGCCGATAATGATCGCGCAAAAACTCGCCGGCCTCTCGCACAGTGAAATGCAATGCCGTTGGACTGATTTCCAGCACCTGGCCGCGGGCACGAATGCGTCCAAGCTCCATATTCGGTGTGGTGCGCGAGGCGATCACCACGCAAATACCAGGGGCTGGCAAGGCGAGCAATTGCTGGATAATTTCCAGTACTTGCGCATTCTGAACCACCTCGAACCGGTCCAGCATAAGCACCAAGGGGTGATTACGATCGGCTAGCTTTTCCCTTAGCCGGGCAAGGAAGTGGTCGAGGTGATTATCTTTCTTCTCAAGGCTTAACCAGAGCACCTGCTGGCGTGCTGCTATGCAATGTTCACGGTACTGACGCAACAAAGTGGTCTTGCCGGAACCGGCAATGGCACAGATCAGCACCAGCCTGGCCAAGCCCCGGTTCTCCAACTGATCGATAAGCCTGCGGCGCGGCAGCAGACGTGCTTTTACATGCGCGCGCAGATCAGCAGTCGTATTCACAGGTCGATCAAATCTCCGCAATGATGAGGGTTTGCTCGCAGGCCATCCAGCAGCAGGCTAACGCATCACCATGGGCTACAGACACCACCCCCTTGGTGTGGGTGTGGGGTCATTGAGAAGCTGTCAGGCCGCCCCGGACTCACTTTGCTGCGCCCGCCAGTTGCGTGGCGAAAGCCCAGTCCACAGTTTGAAATGCCGGCTGAACACTGAAACGTCGGCATAACCCAGGTTCAACGCCAGGTCGGTGATGCTGGTCTTGTCCCGCAACAGGTTCTGCTTGGCAATCTCCAGCCGGGTCTCCTGCAGTAATTGGCTGAAGCTGCTGCCTTCGGCTTGCAGGCGCTTCTGCAAAACCCTCGGTTGCAGGCCAAGTGAGTTACCGACCGCCTCGATACTGCATTCGCCGGTGTGCAGGAGGCTGCCGATCAGATGGCAGACCTGCGCCTTGAGGTTGTCCGGGTATTGGGTCTTGAGCAGTTGCATGCGATGCAACAGGTGTTCGCGCAGCAGGTCTTCATTGGCCAATGGCGAACGCTTGAGGTAGTCGAAAGGGAAGCTGATGCCGTCGAATGCGCTGTCGAAACGCACTTTGCCGTAGATACCCGCCGCTTGCCAGCCGGGGCTTTTCGCCGTGCCTTGTTGCAAGTGCAGGCGAATCTGCGGGCTTTGGGCGCCGGTAAGGATGCTCACTGCATTGAACAATTGCCCCGCGCTGAGCTGGCTCAATTGCAGCAAGCCACTGTCGTTGCTGAAGTCAAAACTCAACCTGACTTCGGCGCGCTCTCCCCGCTTGCCTTGCGTCAGGTGCAGGCCGCTGGCATGCAAGTACAGGTATTGCCGGGCAAAGCTCAATGCGTCGCCCACCGTCGGTTGTCTGCTGCCCGAAAGCGCAACATCGCCGATGGCCAACAGATCCTGGCGTGACGCCAGGCGCAGCCCGAACAGGGGCTCCTGGCAGCAGCGCGCGGTTTCATCGAGCAGGTCTGCGGTCTTTTCGTAGGAGAGGTAGCTGTTGGGTTGCCGCAGCTGGGCCACGACCATTGCGGCGTCACGCAAAAGGTTCACCGGGTTTTGCCCAAGTTGCGACACGAGGGTGCCATAACCCTCGATTGCACCGCTGCGTAACAGGAACATTGTGCCTTTCCTCGCCATGGACTGTTCGTAATATATCAACTTTCGTTCGTGAATCATCAAGTTGTTGGCGACGTGAAAAGATAACTTGGGGGCATCTGGATTAACGTTGCAGGCCAAGTCATGACGAAATGGAAATACCGCCGTCCCCAGGTTGCCTATCTTTCCGGAGGTGGCAGCGGTATCGGGCTGGGCATCGCCCAGGCATTGGTCGCGCAAGGTGTCAGCGTAGCGATCTTCGATCTACAAATGCCTGAGAACGCGCAGGCAAGCTTGCGGGCCGCGTGTACGGCACAAGGGCAGTCGGTGATCTTTTACCTGGCCGACATTACCAATCCGGCCGCAGTGGACGCCGCCATGGTCCATGCCCATGCCCATGCCCAGCAAGGCGCGGCAGACCTGGCATTCAATTGCGCCGGGCTGATGCGCAACGGGGTGTTTACCCAATTGTCGTTTGAAACCTTCCAGCAGGTCATCAACGTCAACCTGATCGGCAGCCGCAATTTCGCTGCCAGCGCGCTCAAGCACCTGTCGCCCCAAGGGCACCTGGTATTCATGGCATCTTTGGCCGGAATCGTCGGCAGCTATACCCAGTCGGCCTACGCCGCTTCCAAGTTCGGCGTTGTCGGCCTTGCGGAGGTGCTGCGCGCCGAACAGAAACTTTATGGCATCGATGTGTCGGTGGTCTGCCCGGGCGAAGTCCAGACGCCGCTGCTCGACTACGAGCGCCAACACGGCAGCCCGGTCACCCGCTCGCTCAACGCCGTGGCCGGCGTGCTGACGGTCGACCAGGCCGTGGCCGGGATACTGCGTGGCATCGCGCGCCGGCAATTCATGATCACCCCGGGGTTCAAGGCCAGGCTGATCCGCGCGCTGGGGCGCAAATGCACGTCGTTGCAACGCTGGATCGTCGACCGCAACCTGGCCAAGAGTTTCGGCGGCAATACGGCCTCGCATCGATTGCATTGAGTGTCTTTACAACGCCGACCTACTAACGGCTGCCCACATCACCCACAGGAAGCTGCGACATGAGTGCGTTTCAACAAATCCGTCATTTCGAAGACTCGCGTGCTGCTGCCGGTCAGCAGGCTCGGGTCGAAGACACCCGTATTGCCGCCCGGCAATTTCGCGAAGACATGTTGAAGGGTCCCAAGGCGCGTTACTTTGAATCATTCAACCTGGTCAAGGTGCCCTACCCGGTCCGCTACGGCCTGCGCAATGCGTTCTCGCGCGAACGCCTTGTGGAGTACATGCACATCCAGAACCGGCTGTTCGTCATTCAGTTCGATACACCTGCGGGCATCAAGACCCTGCTGGCCTCGCCTTCGGACCACGAGCGCAACGGTGAAACGCCCTTCTTCCGCCGCCTGCAGGACCGTACGGCAAGCTGGATCAGCAAACTGATCATCAATCGCCAGAACACAGTTGCCCAAATCCTTGCCCGCATCGGCCTGCGCCCTGAAGACATCGATTACATCACTTACGATCATCTGCACACCCAGGACATCCGCCGCTGGCTGGGCACCGACCAGGAACCGGCGTTGTTGCCCAATGCGAAATTGCTGGTGCACTGGCGTGAATGGGAGTCGACCAAAGACCTCAACCCCTACCAGGCCGACTGGTACTGCCCCAACGGCATCGCTGGCGTATCCGAAGACAAGGTGATCTGTTTCGACGGCTCGATCATGCTCGGTGACGGCGTAGCCTTGATGCACACCCCGGGGCACACCGAAGGCAACCATTCGATTGTCGTGCACACCGACGAAGGCGTGTGGGTGACCAGCGAAAACGGGGTCAGCGTCGATGCCTACGCACCGCTGCTGTCCAGCGCCACCGGCGTGGCCGACTACGCCCGGATGATCGGCACGGAAGTGATCATCAACGGCAACACCCTGGAAAATGCCGTCGACCAATACATCTCCATGGTGCAAGAAGCCACCGTCGCCGGCCCTTCGGCCCGCGACCCGCGCTTTCCAAACGTGTTTCCGTCCTCCGAAATGACACCGTTCTGGCTCTTTCCGGGCACCCGGCCGGCGTTCTATGTCGGCCACGCCAAACACGGAAACCTGCACCGTCGCTGAGCCCCCGGCCTCTTTGCACAACCGAAAATGCTGAACCACACTGCATCTGGCTTTCAGCCCCCTCATGCAAAGGAATCCAATATGCACATGCTTCGAAATGCTCTTGTGGGCATTGGCCTGAGTCTTGTGGCGCTGAGCGTCGTCCAGGCTGCTGAAAAGCCCAACATTGTGGTGATCATGGTCGACGACATGGCCCCCATGGATGTCTCGGCCTACAACCGCGGGCTCGGCGCCGTCAAAACCCCCAACATCGACCGCATTGCCCAGGAAGGCATGATGGTGTCCGACTACTATGCACAACCGAGCTGCACCGCCGGGCGTGCTGCCTTCATTACCGGCCAGTATCCGATCCGTACCGGCTTGACCGCCGTCGGCCAGCCGGGCGCGAAAGTCGGTATCCAGGACAGCGACGTGACCCTGGCGCAATTGCTCAAGGCCCAGGGCTACGCCACGGGCATGTTCGGCAAGTCGCACATTGGCGATCGCAACGAATACCTGCCCACCGTCCACGGTTTCGACGAGTTCTTCGGTTTTCTCTATCACTTGAACGTGATGGAGATCGCCGAGATGACCAACTTCCCCCAGGACCCGAATTTCCCCGGCATCCCGCGCAATATGATCCACGCGGTGGCCACGACCACCGACGACGCCACCGTCGACCCGCGCTGGGGTCGAGTCGGCAAGCAGAAAATCACCGATGAAGGGCCTCTGACCATCGAGCGCATGAAGAGCGTCGATGACCAGTTCACCGACCTGTCGATTGACTGGATCAAGCAGCAGAAAGCCGCCGACAAGCCTTTCTTCCTTTGGTACAACCCCTCGCGCATGCACCAGAAAATCCACGTCAGTGATCAATGGCTGGGCAAGAGCGGCCATACCGAATACACCGACGCTATCCTGCAGCTCGACGCGCTGGTGGGCAAACTGCTGAAAACCCTGGATGAACAGGGCCTGGCCGAGAACACCATCGTGCTGTTTACCTCCGACAACGGGGTGAACCTGTCCCACTGGCCGGACTCGGGTGCGGCGTCGTTTCGCGGTGAAAAAGGCCTGACCTGGGACGGTGGTTTCCGCGTACCCATGCTGGTGCGCTGGCCCGGCAAGATCCAGCCGAACACCTGGACCGGTGAACTCATGACCTCCGAAGACTGGGTGCCAACCCTGATGGCCGCCGCAGGCAAGGCAGATGTCAAAGAACAACTGCTCACAGGCCTTGCGCTCGACGGCAAGACGTTCAAGAACCATCTGGACGGTTACAACCAGTTGGACATGCTGACCAAGCCCGACGGCAAGTCCAATCGCCACGAATTCTTTTTCTTCGCCGAAACCAGCATGAACGCCGTGCGGGTCAATGAATGGAAAGTGCACACCGCCATCAAGGACAAGTGGATGGACGATGCCAGAAAGATTCCGGGTGGCCTGGTCATCGACATCAAGGTCGACCCTTACGAGCGCTCCCCGCAAGCGGGCGATCATTTCCGCTGGCAGCAACAGCGCAGCTGGATCATTCCGATCCTCGCCCCTTACATGCAGGCCTTTGCCAAGAGCATGAAAGACTTCCCGCCGTCGCAGCAAGGCGCGGGCGGCATCGGCATGGCCTCGATGGCGAACTAGCGTTCTTTGTCTAACACCTCATATGCACATGCGAAAACGGACGCCCCACCCGGGCGTCCGCCGAGCGCATGGGAGAGCTTCATGCCAATGAAATCACTATGGCTGCGCTGTACCATCGCCAGCGCACTGCTGAGCGCTGGGCTGTCGAGTACTGGGGTATTGGCCCAAGGCCGTCCCGATGCACTGCTGAACATGCCCACCAGCCAGGAAAACATTGTGGCAGGTCTCGAAGCCGACGCTTATGCCAATGGCATCAACGCCTACCTCTGGGGCTACCCGCTGGTGCGCATGGAACGGGTGATGCATGACTACACCACAGCGCCGAGCCCACGCCCAGCCACCAGCTACCGCGCGCCGCTCAATCAGCTTGGCTGGGCCCAGGCACTGGCCACCCCGGCGGCCAAGGACATGCCCACCGCCAACAACGATACGTTGTACCTGAGCGCCGTGGTGCAACTGGACGAACCTTATGTATTACACGTGCCCGACACCGCCGACCGTTACTACGTGGTCGACGTGTTCAACATGTGGCAGGAACTGGAACACTACATCGGCCGTCGCACCACCGGCACTGCCGCAGGGAACTACGTCCTGGTTCCACCGGGCTGGCAAGGCACCCTGCCCGAAGGGCTCAAACGCCTGGATGTCACTACCCACAAGGCCTGGCTGTGGGGGCGCTTGCGAGTCAACGACGGTGAAGACCTGGCGCCACTGCATGCCTTGCAGCAGCAATTCACCTTGCGCCCGCTGTCTCAACGCGATAACCGTGACTACCAGCCAAAGTCCCAATCACTGCCGCCGCTACCTGCCGCGAGTGACGATGGCCTGGATTTCTTCCGTGAACTGGCTGCAGCCCTCAAGGACAATCCGGTTGCTTCTCGCGATGAGGCCTTGTTCGCCCAATTCAGCCGTTTTGGCCTGACCGCCGAGGGCTTCGACCCTGCGCGGCTCACCCCGCCACAAAAGGCCGGATTGCTGCGCGCCCTGGCCGACGGCCCCAAGGTCGCGGTGTCGGCCTTGGCCACGGCAGCGGTTCAGCGCAATGGCTGGGCCTGGGCCACGGGCCTCGATCATTTTGGCACCAACTACCCGTTGCGCGCCTTGGTCAGCGGCCCTTACCTGGGCGGCCAGGGTGAGAAGGAAGCCATGTACCCGCTGCGCTCCCTTGATGCCAAGGGCCAACAGCTCACCGGCGCCAAGCGCTACGTGCTGCGGTTCAAGAGTGCACCGCCAGTGAATGCGTTCTGGTCGCTGACGGTTTATAACGCCGGGGACAAGATGTTGGTGGACAACCCCATCGCCCGCTACAAGCTCGGCTCCGACACCCGTGGCTTGAAGGTCCGTACCGATGGTTCATTCGAGGTGCCGTTGCAAGCCGATAAACCCGAGGGTGAATTCGCCGCCAACTGGCTGCCAGCTCCCAAAGGGCCGTTTTACATGATCCTGCGGCTCTACCAGCCCAAGGACGAAGTGCTTCAGGGCAACTATGAGCTACCCGAGGTGCAACCCGTTGAATAAGAACACCCTTCCCAAAGGCCTCGGTTCTTCCCTGGCCGCCATGGCCATCAGCGGGCTGCTGCTGGCTCTACCCGCCAAGGCCAATGAAACGGCAATGCCCACCGGCCCCGTGGCAAACACGGTGATGACACCCGGGTATGCCCAGGCCGTGGCGCAATTTGCCTATGCCTGGGGCTGGCCGCTGGTGAACTTGCAAAGCCGGCGCATGATGTACGAGCAGGTGCCGACCATCGGCCTGCTCGGGCCAATGCCAGTAGCACCGGTCAACCACTTGGCGATGCTGTCTGATTACATCGATCCCGCCATCCGTGTTGTCGCCCACCCCAATCAGGATGTGGTCTATGGCTTTGGCGCACTGGCCCTGGACAAGGAACCGGTGATCTTGCAGGTGCCGGACTTCGGTGAGCGCTTCTGGATGTATGAGCTGGCCGACCAACGCACCGACAGCTTCGCCCAGGTGGCGAAGATTTACGGCAGCAAACCGGGCTTTTACCTGATCGTCGGCCCTGATTGGAAAGGTGAGAAGCCGGCTGGGGTCGAAGCGGTATTGCGCTCGCCAACCCATACCGGGGTGGTCATCCCGCGGGTGTTCATGGCCGACACGGCGCAGGACCGCGAAGCGATCCAACCAGTTCTCAACCGGATCGCCATGTACCCGTTGTCAGCGTTCAACGGCCAGCTGCAGACCATCGACTGGAAAAACCTGCCCAAGCTGCCGCTGCCCAAGGCCGCCGCCGACAAGCCGGCCGGGGAAACTCGCTGGGTAGCCCCCGAGCACTTTTTCGCGCAACTCAAGCGCGTGCTCGCCGAGGTGCCGCCGCTGCCGGGGGAAGAAGCCTTGTATGCCCAGTTCCGTGCGCTGATCGCTGCTGGCGAAGCCAACCCGGCCATCACCAAGGTGCTGCAGGCCACCGCACAACGCAGTGAAAAGGAACTGGTCGACCCGTTGTTCTACCTGAGCAGCAACGGTGTACGCATCGCCAATGGCTGGAACCGCCCGTTCAACAATGCAGCCTTCGGCACCGATTACCTGACACGCCTGGCCATCGCCAAATCCAACATCTTCGAAAACGGCGCCAAGGAAACCACCTACCTGTTCCGCGAAGAAGATGGCGACGGCCAGCGCTTCACCGGTCAGCGCAGCTACACCCTGACCTTTCCTGCCGGGCAAACGCCGCCAGTATCGGGTTTCTGGTCACTGACCCTGTATGACCAGCACCACTTCTTTGCGCCCAACGAGATCAAGCGCTACTCGACCGGCACCAAGAACCAGGACCTGAAGTACAACCCGGACGGTTCACTGACGCTTTATATCCAGCACCAGCGCCCGTCGGCGGACAAAGTCGGCAACTGGTTGCCCGCGCCAGAAAAGGAGTTTGCCTTGACCCTGCGCGCTTACGGCCCTTCGGATGCATTGATAAAGGGTGACTGGACACCCCCACCCGTAGTGCCAGGCAAACGCTGATTCACCCTCGAAAGGGCCCGTCCGGGCATTTGCCGTCGCCCGGGCAGCTCGCAACACAGGCGGTACACGCGACATGACTTACCTCACCCGTGCGTCATCACTTCATGGTTTCAACGAATTCGCCCGCAGCCAGCACATCAATGCGGCCGAGCTGTTGCGAGAAGCCGGCCTGCCCAGGGATGTACTGGAAAACCCGGACGCCCTGATTTCCTTTCACCGTTTCGCCCTGGTGCTGGAACTGGCCAGCAAGGCGAGCCACAATCCGCTTTTCGGTCTCCAGTTCGGCCTGCACCAGGGTGTCGGGATCTTCGGTTCGCTGCTTTATCTGGTGCGCAACGCCAACAGCGTCGGCGATGCACTGGATGATCTTGGGCACTACTTCCACGTGCACGACAATTATGGCGATGTCGTGGTGCACCGGGCCGATCAACATGCCCTGCTCCACTACGCCAGCGAAGCACAGAACCTGCCTGGCAGTCGGCATGTCAGCGAGCTGGTGGTCGGGGTCGGGCACCAATTGATGCGGACCTTGCTGGGCAACCGCTGGCAGCCCTCGGCCGCGATGTTCCAACATGCACCCGCAGCCACGCCTGCCAGGTACTGCCGATTGCTCGGGGTGGCACCCAGGTTCAACAGTGCCTTCGATGCCTGGATGTTTGACACCCATCTGCTCAACGTACCGTTGAGCGATGCCGACCCCGCATTGCATCGCCTCATGCAACAGAACCTGGATAACGTCAGCCGCCTGCACAGCAACCAACTGCCCAAGCATATCCAGCGGCTGTTACGCAGCTTCCTGCCCAGCGGACGCGTGACCATTGAAAGCATCGCCGATTTCATGCGCCTGAGCCCACGCTCCCTGCAGCGCCAGCTGGCCGAACAAGGCACAAGCTTCCAGACACTGCTCGACGATACCCGCCAGTCCATGACCCTGCGTTACCTCGAAGAGTCGGACATGAGCCTGATGCAGCTCACTGAAGTGCTCGGCTATGCCAACCAGAGTGCCTTCAGCCGGGCCTTCCAGCGCTGGTTTGGCATCAGCCCGCGGCAATGGCTTAAACAACAGAGCCTGCGTGCTCCAGTGCAGTAAAAGGTTGATACTGGATAGATCACTCGGCCCGCCACAAAGAAGCGGGACGCGTCTGCACAAGCGTCGCCCAGGAATCCAATGTCGTCCAATCTATGCCCTTTTCAAGCTCAAATCGACAAACAGGCCCGCGCATCAATATCTGAGTCTGGATGGCCTGCTCAGCTTCGGCGGTATGTCCCCAAGGAACCGCATCCAAGTCCTGCAGTAGACCCGCCAGGATGTCCAGATCAAGGTGATCGCCGAATCGAGCGACTAAAAAATGTTTCGCTCGGCGAAATCGAACTCCGGTACCGATCAGTTGCGCAGCCAAGGGCGAGGCGCCGCGGCGCGTCACAGCTACTTCGGGGGCATGCCGCACGATCATCCCCGATATTCCCGATAGCATTGACGAGCTCGCTATTACGCCTTGCCGGAGGGTGAGGTGTTGCACTCAGTTTTTGCGGCCGCCCTGCGAAAACTTCGTCGCCCATGCACTTGCCGCTACCGCGACAAAAAACAGCGCCCCGCGATCGCTTAGGGTGATGGGAAGGTACGCACTGACTATTTGCAAACTTTCTGCTCAGGGTTGACCAGCCACACCATGGTCTGCACCTGAATGTGCGGATGGCTTGCCAGCGGCTCAAACTGTTCGATGAAGACAAACCCCTGCCTCACATAAAATTGAGCGGCGCGCTTATTTTCTGGAGAAACGTCTAGCACTATGCAATTATGACCGCGCTCAAGTGCATGTTCTTTCACGCGGTCAACCAGTCGCTGTGCAACTCCCGAGCCTCGATATGGTGATCTGATCCACATGCCGATCAGGTTGAAGCAGCCAGTTTTATCCACACTGGCGCCGATCATTCCTACAGGGTGATTTCCATCCAATGCCATCCAGAATCGAGGGTCACTGTCCACTGACGCCAATGCCTTCCATCGCTCATCCGTGTAAGATGCAGCGGTTTCGTAACTGACTCCAAATGCTGTCGGCGCATCAAGCAGCGCTTCAAGCCGGACAGATTTCAAACAGGCCCAGTCCTGTGTATTGGCCTCACGAACGATCATGATTTCTGGTTCCTTTTACGGCTGCAGGACGGCGGGCGCCCAACAAGTGCCCCCCACCACCTCGATTGATGTACCCAAACGACAAGCGATCTGTTCTCACACTGGACGCTCTCAGTTGGGCCAGTAATTAAAAATTGCCGATACACATGCGGCAAAGAATTCTGCGATTATCATCCTGTATGGGCGCGCGTGCGTGCATGAATCGCGTGTTGTCGAAAATCAGCAGGTCCCGCGCCTGCCAGTGGTGGTGATAAGCGTGAAGATAAGCTAACGCATCGAGAACACGGAGTATGTCTTCGAGTTCATCACCCGGCTCAGGCTTGACGACACTGAGCGCGGCGCCCTCGCGAAGGCGGGTCTCAAGCAGCACCCGGTATAAAAGAACACGGGTACAAAATGCCTTTTTACTCGACCACCGTGGTGTCCGCGCCATTGGCTCAGTGAAGATGACCGTTATCATCCCCTCGTTTATATCGATCTCCAGCTTTTGCCCCTCGGCCAACGTATTTTTCAAGTCATTGGCGGTGGCTTCTACCTGGTCCGGAGGTACACCTAAAAGTAACGCCCCCATTTCTATCGGAAATGTCCAGGTGTGGCTAAATTCATGACGGGTCAGATAGTCTTGAATAAATGCCCCGCTACTGTCAAAAATTTCAATACCGTCTGTCAGTAGTGTCGCGCCACCACGCAGTGGCGGACGCTCACAGTAAAGAAATAAAATATGAGGGCTGGTGGGCAAATGACAATCTTCACTGTGCCAACCAATGGGGCCTTTGTGGAGATTGACTGTCGCAGTCAAACTATCCCCACTCACATCCTCCCTGTCTCTGAATTTGGAATTCAACCGAGTGGCGTAGGTCTCTCGGTTGGGCACCATCCGCGCGGAAAACTCGAGCGTGAACTGCTCAAAGTCGGCGATAGAGGCATCAAAGCCGCGAATCAAGACAACGCCACTTTCCCGTAGCGCTTGCTTTACCTCGGCAGCATCAAGATCAACTAACCGATCAGAATGCGCGCGAGCCTCAATGACAACGCCATAATCATCACGCAGTGCTTTTATTAGCATGACCAGATCCTTACAATCACATCGAATATCAAAACGGCGCAAACGAAATGGCATGAGCACGCGAGACCGCCCAGCATTCAGACCGATGTTACGCATAAGACTCCCTCAGTTAAGCGGGCATTGTTAGCAAGATGGCGCTCATCGCTACTACGCCAGTCAACACAGCTATAGGCTACGGCTTTTTCCAGTAAAAAATACATGACATCATTCAGCGCGGACTCGCGCTGCGAAAAACGCATCACCGGTAATAAAAACCAAGCTCAACGAACAAGATCCTTCATTCACGGTTACTGAAACGAACAAAGCGTGAACACCGTGAATACAAATTCAGTTATGATCGCCCTACTGTCAACAACTTTTCGATGCGAAAGGTGATATCTGAAAATTACTACGAAGTCCTAGGAGCGGTACTGCATCCTTTACTTATATTTAATAAATTTTGCAAATTGCAATCTTCCTCACTCAATACTTCTGCTAAGGTGATTTTGCTCGGACGAAACAGCATGCTTTTAGCAATGGTATTTAACTGTTCTTCGGAGGCAACCCCGTGCAAGGTGCGCCCGGACAGTGCTACCCCCATAGGTGGACAATTGCGTGCTTACGGGTGATTTGTTGTAAAGCGCGGATTACTCACTCGATAGGAAAGCGAGACATCTTCATTGCACACCTGCGCGCAACCACGTATGGGGCTTGGCAATGAGCACGATTTAGTCGGTCGGGGGCTTTGTATGAAACTAAGCGAGTATTCCCAGGGTGTGATCCATACAGACCGACAACGAGTCGACGATCATCCAATAGGTTATAGGGGGCCGTTTTCGACGGTCTGCGCGCTTGACCATTATCTGGATGAGCGCTGTCCGACCGGTGTCGGCGGACTGATCTACGAAACCAAACATGACGACTGGAGTCTTCTGCAAGGCGATGGTCTGGTATTACGGGTGGAAACCGTTCTTGCTGACCATCCGTCTCTCGGGAACCGGATCCGCCTGTCCAGTAGCACGGATTCATGGGGCCTACCACGTGTGATGATCGACTACACGACGAATCCACTGGATCTGGTCCGCCTGGCTTATATGGTGGAGCGCTCAGCCGACTGGCTCAGGGCTGCCGGCGCGCAGGGTATCCAACATGAAGCCTCGAACTACACAATGGGTAGCACGCACCTGCATGGCACCTGCCGCGCGGGTGACGATCCGCGGACATCCGTGGTGGATCGGGATGGCAAGCTCCACTCGCTGGATAACGTCTATGTTGCGGACGGTAGCTACATGCGCTACCCAGGTGGAGTGAATCCCACTCTGACGATCCAGGCCAATGCCCTGAGAATTGCTCGTAAGATCGCCCATGACGCAATGGGCAAGCGAGCGCTGCAGCCCTTCGATAACTGAAGATCAATCAAAAGGTGGCCAAACTCATGACACCCTACTTCATTCGCCAGCTCATCATTCACACGATCAGCAATGTGACCGGTGAGCACCCTAAAGATATTACAGCCCTAGACAGAGTTGAATTGAATACACGCGACTGGGAACAGGTCTTCAGCCGGCTGGAATCGACGCTCGATATCCAGACCGGTCTGTTGACTGCTGCCGTGCGATCGGTCTCCATCGACGCGTTGACGCGTGTGTTGCACGCCAAGCTAACAGACGACATCGTCACCTGATCGGTACGTAAACGGAATGTGAGTCCTGACGCGGCGTGACCCTACCCGTTCAGATGGCTACGGAAGGCGTATGAGGTGTTGATCAAACGCCTGACCGGCTAGTCGCAGTGGGTGTGTCAACTCAACTCACCTCACCTTGCGTAAGTCAACCTGGCGTGCACTGATGCGGCAGCGTTACGCTCGTTGGCCTCTGCAATCTCGAACTGCCCTCGGCCCAAATGTAGTTACCAAAGGTCTGATTGGTATGAAAGTCTTGAAGCTGACCCCCTTTTTCCATCATCCCGATGCTGACTCGTGGCCAGCGGCATACGACTCGGTAGGCGGCATGCAGGTTCAGACCTGGCGACAAGCAGTTTGGCTCGCTCAGGAAGGAATCCGTCAACATGTAATGACCATCGGCTTTCCCGGACTGCCCAGGCTGCGGCAGTTGCATCCGTTTCTATGGGTAGAGCGAATGCTATTACCCATGCCGAAGATCCAGTCCGAATTCAGCGGTTTGATAGGGCTGACGCAGTCGTGGGCCGTAGCAACATTGTCTGCGCTGCTAAAAAAAGGGTTGAAGCATGATTTCGACGTCATTCATACACACCTCGACGGACAAATTCCGGCGCTGCTGGTCGCTTATTTAGCGCCTCGATTACTACGATGCCCGTTGATCCTGACTGTGCATTGTTCTCGCCTCGCGGTCTACACGCCGCATTCCTGGCTGGACCTGCTTCAACACCGTCTGGCCCGGTGGCTGGAGCGCAAAGCCGTGGGCACGGCCTTCGCCGTAGTCGCCCTGACCCAACGAACCGCCTCCCAGCTCACACTCGATGCTCGTCATGTCGAGATCGTTCCCGATGTGGTCGACACGATGCAATTCGCGCCGCCCCCTCAAGAAGGCGTCACTGCGTTCCGCAAACGTCATAACCTCCGGCGGCAAACGGTCGGTTTTGTCGGCCGCATCGCAAGAGAAAAGGGTTGGCAGCATCTCATCCCGCTCGCTGAGGCGCTTAGGAAGCAAGGATGCGAGTTACTGATCGTCGGCGACGGGACACAAAGGGATCGACTGCGGCACGCCATTGATCAGGCCGGACTGCAGGACTGGGTGACGGTAACCGGCTTCATACCGAATCATGAAGTGCCCTTGGCTATGGCGGCCTGCCGTTTGGTCGTGATGCAGTCAGCATATGAAGAGTTCGGGGGAGCCAGTATTGAAGCGCTAGCCACTGGAGTCCCGGTAGTGGCTTTTGCCGTTGGAGGCCTTCCGGAAATTCTGCGCGGTATTACCCCCGACCTGCTGATCTCGCCGGGGGATACGCCCGCCCTGATTGCACGAGTCCAGGCGGTGCTCGCCGGGCACCATTGGCAGAGTGTTGATCCGGCTCGGCTCCGTTCCTACGTTGAGCAACGTTACTCGCCATCCGCAATGGGTGCCAAAATCCTGAATTTATACCGGTTGGCGCTAATCAACTCTACGAAATCCGTCAGACCGTGAGCGCCCCCTCGCAGCGCTGCACGGAGTCGGCAACGGCTTACCAAACGGAAAACGCCCCACCATGGAGGATTCTCGATGTCGCTGATTCACCTTCCCAACACCGTTTCAACATCGGAAGTGGTGCAGTGCCTGCGCGAGCACGGCTACGCCATCATTGACAAACTCGTGCCCGGCACCGCTATGGATCGCATCGCCGAAGAACTCGAACCCTACACGGCAATGGCGCCCTTCGGACCCGACGGCATCCTCGGCAGACGGACCAAGCGCACTGGTGGCCTAATTGCACGGTCTCCAGGGGCGCGTGAGTTGATCCTCAATCCTACTATTCTCGAGACAACACGTAGCTTTCTCTCTCATGCTACGACGTTTCAGATCCATTGCACGCAGATCGTGTCGATTCATCCTGGTGCCAGAGCACAGACGCTGCATCAAGACGAGGTGGCTTGGGACATGTTTCCCTTTCCCAACGACTATCACGTGCAATGCAACACGCTATGGGCCATGACCGACTACTCCGAGAGGATGAGTGCCACGCGCATCGTACCCGGTAGTCACCGGGCGGGGCGCAGCGTCGAGTTTGAGATTGCGGCAAGCTTTCCTGCGGAGATGGAAAAGGGATCAGTGCTCGTCTACGACGGAAAGGTGTACCACGGAGGCGGAGCCAATCGCTCCGACCGAGTCCGGTCGGCCATCAACCTGACTTATGCGCTCGGCTGGCTTCGGCAAGAGGAGAACCAGTTCCTATCCTGTCCGCCGGAAATTGCCCGTACGCTGCCGGACGAATTGCTGCGTCTGATGGGCTATCAGTGTGGAGCGTTCGCTCTGGGCTACGTCCACGGGTTCGAGGATCCGATGACGGTATTGGGGCGGAGTCATCCTGGCAAACTCGTGGGTGCGGAGTTGATGCTGAAGGCCGAGCAGAACGAGCATCGCCGGTCCTTTCTGCGGGAAGCAAAATTCGATTGAGCGTCCAGGTTTACGCCACATTACACCCCATGATTGGCAACACTCTGAACATCAAGCACGTCCGCACTCTGGGACGATATTGTGCGTCTGGCAGAATCAATCATCTCATGAAACTCACTTAACAATACTGACGCGTACATCTGCTCCATACAAATCCAGCAGCACTACTCAAACCGAAGTCCGAGCCCGACGATTGGGCTTTTTCTTGTGTACTTCATAAATACCATCTGAACCTTTCTTATCAGCCCCTGGCAGCATTTGGTAAATCCCTGGCGCGAAAAGCGCTGAACGCCCCCCTCCTCACCGGCCATCATCGAACCCAGCTTGTTCCCCTGGATGCCGCTGCGTAATGCAGCGGCATCAGGCCCCAGGTAAACCGCGCCTGTTTCAAGCCTCCAACAACAATAATTCAGGAGGGAGTTTTATGACCCCAGCCCGTGGCCGCACTCTGCTGGCCCGCACCGCCCTAGCCCTCACCCCCTTGTCATTGGCTGTCATGCAGTCGGTGTACGCCGGGGAGTTCCAATGGGGTGAAGTAAGCGGCCGAGCCAACGGCAGTATCAGCGTTGGCGCTATCTGGAGCGCTGAAAACCCCAACAGCAATTACATCTTCCAGGGCAACGCCGACAGTATCGGCTATGGCCATGCGGGCGAGTTCAACCCCAACAGTGCGCGTAACGTCGATGACAGCCGGCTGAACTTTGACAAGGGCGACCTGGTGTCTTCACCCGTTACCGTGCTGGGTGAAGTTGAGCTGAACTGGCGCAACTACGGCGTATTTCTGCGGGGCAAGACCTGGTACGACTACACCCTCAACAACCACAACGTCGACTTTGGTCACTCCGCCAACGGTTACGAGGCCAACAGCACCCTCAATGACAGCCACTTCGACGACCTTGCCCAGTTCCAGGGGGTGGAGTTACTCGATGCCTATGTGTTCGGCGACTTCGACCTTGCCGGGCACCCGCTCAATGCCCGTGCGGGTAACCAGGTGGTCAACTGGGGTGAAGGGCTGTTCTTCCAGAACGGCATCAACGCCATCAACCCGGTCGATACCGCCGCCCTGCGTCGCCCCGGCTCGCAACTCAAGGAAGCGCTGGTGCCGGTGCCCATGCTGTACGCCAACCTGGGCCTGAGCGACAACCTGAGCCTGGAGACCTTCTATCAACTGCAGTGGAAGGCATCGACCCTGGAAGGCTGCGGCACCTACTTCTCCAACCTCGACTACATCAGCGACGGTTGCTTCGGCGTGCCGCGTGCAGGCGCCAATGACCCGGCGTCCTATGCCGCCGGCCAATACATCGCCCGCGGCCCGGACAACGAACCCGATGACAGCGGCCAGTTCGGCCTGTCGTTGCGCTATTTCGCCGACGCCATCGATACCGAGTTCGGTGCCTATGCCATGAACCTTCATTCGCGTCTGCCCTACGCCAGCATCACCACAGACCTCTACGGCCCGGCGGGTGCCGGTTGGCGCGACCCTAACCTGGCTCCGGGCAACGCGGCAAAGAACGCGACCTACTTTGCCGACTTCCCCGAGGACATCCGGATTTTCGGATTGAGTTTCTCCACCAACCTGTGGGGCACCTCGGTGTTCGGCGAGTACAGCTTTCGCCCCAACCAGCCAGTGCAACTGGCCACTGGCGACCTGATTCCAGCCTTTGCCGGCAACCCGGCGGCGAGCGCTGGGGCAATCGGGCAGCCATTGACCCTGGGCAATGATGCCCTGAACGCGCCACCGGGCTCGGTCTACAACGGCTATGACCGCTTGAAGATCTCCCAGTTTTCCCTGGGTTTCATCAAGTCCATTCCCCAGGTGCTGGGAGCTGACAGCCTGAACCTGATGGGCGAAGCCGCCATGAAGTACATGCACGACCTGCCCGACCAGTCCGAGCGCCGCTACAACAAATCGGAAATCTATGGCAGCGACCTGGCGTCAGGCAGCGCGGCCGGTTGTGCGATCGGTGTCACGGTGCAGCGCTACAAAAAGTACGGCTGCGGCACCGATGGCTTCACCAGTGATTTCTCCTGGGGTTATCGCCTGCGTGCGCAGCTGAACTATCCGGGGGTTCTGGCCGGGGTCAACCTCTCGCCGTTCATGGCGTTCGGCCAGGACGTCAAGGGCTGGTCCTATGACGGCAACTTCGTTGAAGACCGCCTGTTGGGTTCGGTCGGCCTGCGCGCCGACTACCTGCAGGACTATTCCGCGGAGGTGTCCTGGTCGGGCACCGGCAACACCCCTTTCGCCGCCACCGACAAGGACTTCATCTCACTCAGCCTGCGTATGGGCTTCTAACACCCGAGACATGACCATGAACAAGCAAAAACTGTTGCGCCTCACGCTTTTGAGCACGCTGATCGCTATCAGCAGCGGCCATGCACTGGCTGCCCTGGATGCCAAGGAAATCGCCCGCCTGGGCACTGACCTGACGCCGGTAGGCGCCGAAAAGGCCGGCAATGCCAGCGGCACTATCCCAGCCTGGAACGGCGGCTTGAACACGCCGCCATCCGGCTACAAACCTGCCCAGGACTATGTCGACCCGTATGCCGGGGAAAAACCGCTGTACACCGTAACAGCCGCCAATATGGCGCAATACAAGGCCGAGTTGACTCCCGGCTACCAGGCCATGCTGCAGAAATACCCGAGCTTCAAGATGCAGGTGTTTCCAAGCCATCGCACTGCGGCGCTGCCGCAAAGCGAGTACGAAGAGATCCGCAAGGAAGCGGCCACGGTTTCACTCGCCGGAAACGGCAACGGCATGGTGAATTACCAGAGCACCTCGGTGCCGTTCCCGATCCCGAAAACCGGCCTGGAAGCCATGTTCAACCACATGGTGCGCTACCGTGCCGGCGGCTATCGTTACTACCCGACCGAGATGGTGGTACAGGCCAACGGCAAGTTCACCCCGGTGCGACGTGACGTCTCAGTGGTCATGGCCTCGGCACTGGGCAATCCCGAACCGAACCGCCTCTATTACTACCTGGGCAAGGTCACCTCGCCGGAGAGCGTGGCGGGCAACCAGAACCTGGTGCACGAGCCCATCGACCAGACCACCGAAACCCGTCTTGCCTGGACTTACAACCCCGGCCAGCGCCGGGTGCTGCGTGCGCCGGAGATCTCCTACGACTCGCCCGTGGCGACGTCCGAAGGCCTGCGCACCAATGACATGATCGACATGTTCAACGGTGCACCCGATCGCTACGACTGGAAGCTTGTGGGCAAGCAAGAAATGCTGGTGGCCTACAACACCTACAAACTGGCCTCGCACAGCTTGAAATACAGCGACATTATCCAACCCGACCACCTCAACCAGGACCTGATCCGCTATGAACCGCACCGTGTCTGGGTGGTAGAAGCCACGCTCAAGCCCGGCCAGCGTCACATCTACGGCAAGCGGGTGTTCTACATCGACGAAGACACCTGGGCCATCCTGGCGGCCGATCTCTACGACGGCCGCGGCGAGCTGTGGCGTGTGCAGGAGGCTCACAGCCTGCAGCGTTATGACGTGCTCTCGGCCATCCACACCAGTGACGTCGCCTACGACCTGCAAGCTCGCCGTTACATCGTTTCGGGCCTGGAGAACGAAGAAAAGCGCGCCCAGTTCGGCATCCATGCTGACCTCAAGGACTTCAGCACCGCCGCCTTGCGTCGCAGCGGGCGCTGACCTTACGCGTGAATGGTTGCAGGGCGGTTGGCACAGATTGGCCGCCCCTTCCACATACTCCCATTAAAACAACAGGGTGCGCCATGACACTCAAGTTCCGCCTTTGCCCCGCTTTTGTCCTGCTGCTTTATCTAGGCAGCACAGTTGCCGCTCAGGCCTCGGCGTTGAACGACCGGCTGGAGCGCCCGTCGCAGTCAACGAGGCTTGCCGAGCACAGCTTGCTGACCGATATCCAGCCGGTGGGCGAACACCTGGTGATGGTCGGTGCGGCGGGCCATATTCTGCTGCGCGACAGCGATGGCCTGGTGCATCAGGCCAAAGTGCCGGTGGACCTGCTGTTGACTGCCGTGCAGTTCGTTGACCGGCAAAACGGCTGGGCCGTCGGTCACGATGGTGTGGTCCTGCACAGCCATGATGGCGGTAGCTCCTGGAGCAAGCAGCTCGATGGGCGCGCCATCAACCCGCTTTTGCTCAAGGCTGCCGAAGATGAAGTCGTCCGCCTGGAACAGGTTGCCAGCACAGCACCGGACGACCAATCCCTCGCTACTGCGCTGGACAATGCCCGTTTCGCCCTGGATGACGCCCAGGCGGCCAGTGCATCGGGCCCCTCTCGGCCGTTGCTGGGCTTGTGGTTTCGCAATGCCAACGAAGGATGGGTGGTCGGCGCCTATGGCATGTTCCTCATAACCCGCGACGGCGGGGAGTCCTGGCAGGTGGTAAAGGGCCTGGATAATCCTGACCGGCTGCACCTGAACAGCATCCGGGGCCTGGCCGATGGCAGCCTGCTGGTGGCGGGCGAAGGTGGTCGTCTGTATCGCTCTGCCGATGGCGGCGAACAGTGGGAGCCGACGCAACAGCTGACCGATGCGTCGCTGTACACCCTGGCGCAACTGGCCAACGGCCAGGTACTGGCTGGCGGTTTTGGGGGCACGCTTTTGGTCAGCGACGACCAGGGCGTCAGCTGGACACACCGTGCACTGCCAGTGAACGTCAGCCTGTATGGCATCAAACCCCTGGCCCGGGGCGGCGCGCTGGTCGCAGGCCAAGGTGGCCTGCTGCTGTACAGCGCCGATGGCCAAACCTTCGAGCAATGGCGCGCGCCGAGCAAGGCAGCGTTGCTCAATATCAGTGAAACCCGCACAGGGCAATTGCTGTTGGTCGGTGCTGCCGGCCTGCAAGCCCTGCCCTCCAACCCCTTCAGGGAACACGCCAAATGAACGCCCCTTTACCTGCGGGCGAACCTTGCGCCGCGCTTGAACTCAGTGCCATGCAGCGCGCCGTAGGCTTCACCGAACGCCTGCTGTTCAGCCATCGCCTGCCAGTACTTGCGCTATTCATGCTGGCCTCGGTGGTGCTGGGCATCGCCGCGCTGGCGTTGCGACCAGACGCCAGCTTCAGCCGGATGATCCCCACTGCCCATCCTTTCATTGCCAACTACCTGAAGTTCGAAGATGTCCTGCGCCCCCAGAGTAATGTGCTGCGAATACTGGTACAGAACCCAAACGGCGACATCGTCACCCAGGAATTTCTCGAAACCCTGCGCAAAGTGAACGATCAGGTTTTCTACATACCGGGCGTGGACCGCAGCAATCTCAAGTCACTGTGGACACCCAATGCCTTGTGGTCGGAAGTGACCAGCGAAGGTTTACGTGCCGGTCGGGTGATCCCCGATACCTATGACGGCAGCGAAGCGTCTCTGGAACAGGTACGTCGCAATATCCAGCGGGCGAACATGATCGGCAGTTTCGTTGCCAATGACTTCCAGTCGGCAATCATCCGTGTGCCGTTGCTCGAACGCGATCCAGAGACCGGTAAGCCGCTGGACTATGGTGCCCTCACCCAGGCGTTGGAAACCCAGGTACGCGAACATTTCGCCTCTGAAGGTGTGACGATTCGGGTTATCGGGTTTGCGCAGATCATCGGCGATCTGCTCGCCGCCGCGACGGATATCGCCCTGTTCTTTGCGCTGACTGTCGGTTTGATCAGTGCGCTGCTGTTCTGGTATTGCCGTTGCTGGCGCAGCACTGCCGTGACTGTGCTGACCTGTTTGCTGACGGTCGTCTGTCAGCTGGGGTTGCTCAGCCTCCTGGGCTTTGGTCTGGACCCGTACTCGATCCTGGTGCCCTTCCTGATCTTTGCCATCGGCATCAGCCATGCGGTGCAGAACATCAACCTGATGATGAGCGAGATGAGCCAGGGCGTGGCACCTGTCGAAGCCTCACGACGGACTTTCCGCGCCTTGTTCATTCCCGGCACCACGGCCCTGTTGGCGGACGCCGTTGGCTTCATCACCTTGCTGGTGATCGATATCGGTGTGATTCAACAGTTGGCCATCACCGCCAGCATTGGCGTGTTCGTGGCTATCTTCACCAAGATGTTCCTGCTGCCGGTGTTGATGTCCTATGTCGGCGTCAGTGCGCAGGGCTTGCGCCAGCAACGAAAACGCAGCCAGTCCTCGTGGCCGGTGTTTCGCCGGTTGGCGCGCGTGGTACAGCCGCGCCTGGCCACGACACTGATCGTGGTCAGCCTGATGTTGCTGGGCGTCGGCTATTACGCACGCCAGGACTTGAAAATCGGCGACCTTGATAAAGGCGCCCCGGAATTTCGCCCTGAATCGCGCTATAACCAGGACAACGCTTACCTGCTCCAGCATTACACCACCAGCACCGATGTCTTCGTGGTGATGTTCAAGACCCCACCGGAGCAATGTTCACGCTATGCCGCTGCCGACCTGGCCAACCAGCTCGAACAGCAATTGCGCGAAGTACCAGGGGTGGAATCGGTGCAGTCGCTGTACAACGTGATGCGTTTCAACATCCTGGCGCGCAACGAGGGCAACCCGAAATGGGCCGAGTTTTCCCGGGACCCGTTTGTGATGAACAACGCCCGCGCAAGCGTCGCGGCCGAGTACGTCGACCCCAACTGTAGCGTGGCGCCGATCAGCTTGTACCTGGCCGACCATAAGGCCGAGACCCTGGGCCACGTGGTCGATGCCGTCAACGCCTTCACCCAACGGTATGACACCGGCGAGTTTGAGATCCTGCAAGCGGCCGGCAACGCGGGCATTGAAGCGGCGACCAATAGCACCATCGCGCAATCGGAAAAAACCATGCTCATCCTGGTATTCGTGATTATCAGCCTGGTGGTGCTGTGGGAATTCCGCTCGCTGAAAGTCACCTTTGCGTTGATGGCCCCGCTGTATCTGTCGACTGTGCTGTGCGAAGCGGTCATGGCGCAAATGGGGCTGGGCGTGAAAGTTGCCACGCTGCCGGTGATTGCGTTGGGCGTGGGGATTGGCGTGGACTATGGCATTTACTTGTACAGCCGCATCGAAGGCTTCCTGCAGCAGGGGTTTAAATTCCAGGCCGCCTTCTTCGAGGCCTTGAAAACCACGGGCACCTCGGTCGCCTTTACTGGCATCACCCTGGCCCTGGGTGTGGCAACCTGGTCGTTCTCGGTCCTCAAGTTTCAGGCCGACATGGGCTTGCTGCTGGTGCTGCTGTTCCTCTGGAACATGGTGGGGGCGTTGCTGTTGATGCCTGCACTGGCGTCGATCTTGATGTTCAACAAGCACACGCGCTGATTAGTTACTACGCAATTGTGCGAAGTCACGTACCCGTAGCAGCTGCCGCCAGACTGCGTCTGCGATGGTGCAGGCACTACCGAAAAGTGGTGCCTGCGCTTGATTTTTGTTGGTCTACGAAAGCAATGGCTGCGGCCCGCAAGCAAGGCCCTCGCCTGGTTGTGCGGCTCAAGCGATCTGGTTGACTTCACGCAACCAGGCTTCGGACCGACGCATCCCCTCCTCAAGACCCACCTTGGGTTGATAGCCAAGCAGGCGCTGGGCCTTGACGATGGATACGTCACCTGTGCGGGCAAACATGTACATCGTGTCCGGTGTGACTTCACCTTTGATCTTGAACAACCGATTGGCCGCCCAGAGCACGCGGGTTAGCGCGACGGCAATGCACAATGGCAAGGCGCGGGGTGCGCCGCTACGCCCTGACCAACGCCAATGGTTGGAGAAGAATGTTTTGCAGGTAGTGGGGCTGGCGCTACTGATATGGAAAATGTGGCCACGGGCCTCGGGCAAACCGGCGGCCAACATGACGCCATCGAGCAGATCGTCGATGTAAACCGGTGTGAATATGCCCTTGCCGCCATTTGGCAGCAACAGTGCACCGGCCTTGGCCATCTTCATCGGCTCGCTCAACCAGGCCCTGGAGCCTGGGCCATACACATCGCCAGGCCGCACGATGGTGCAATCGATTTCGCCCGCCGCATGGGCGGCCAGTACCGCGTGTTCGCTGGCGCCCTTGGCCACGCCATAGCGATAGTGGTTGCCGATAACCACATCGCTCTGTTCATCGGCCACACCTTGATAATTCCAACCCAGGGCGGCAATCGAGGAGAACTGCACGAAGCGCTTGGCACCACCGGCTATGGCGGCGTCCAGGCATTTGCGTACGCCCTGCACCGACACCTGGCGATAGAGTTTCCAACTGGCGGCCAGCGACACCACGGCAGCGGTATTGATAAACAGCTCACAGCCCTTGGCATGAGCGGCCCATACCTGCGGTTCGGCCAGATTGCCTGCGACGATGTTATTGGCCGGGTCGGCAACCAGATCCATTCCCCGTACCTGGGCACCCAACGCCTTATAGCGTGCGGCCAAGGCACGGCCAATGAAGCCGTTGGCCCCCGTGATAAACACCGAGCGCGGCACCTCGGGGGTTTGGCCGTCGGTGCCGATAGGCATCGCTGGTGAAGTCGCTATTGCCATTTAATTGTTCTCCTGGTTATTGGCTTCGGATCACGAACGGATCAGCGCCACATGCTGCACCAGGAGGGATGTGAACATTTGACATTTCATGCAGTAAACACATCAATTCGCGCCAGACACTTGTAGGAGCTGGCTTGCCTGCGATCGGGCGCGTAGCGGCCGTAAACCGGGTAATGCCATTATTCAAGCCGGTTTACGCTATACAGCCAATAACACCGGGGATGCAGTATTTACGGCCGCTGCGCGCCCGATCGCAGGCAAGCCAGCTCCTACAAGATAAGCACCACACCCTGCGCACGAAGTTTTTCCAGCAAGGCCAACCCTTGCGGCAGGATGGCGGTTTGGTCGACATCGAGGGCATCGGCCAATAACTGAAGATGCTCACGGCCGGTGCAGCGCTGTTGCTGCAAAGAAACGAGCAAGGCATGGGCCAGCGGCGCCAGGCGGGAGAAATACACTTTGAGGTCTGCGCCGCGTTGGGCCAGCAGCAGCGTTGGCTGTTCAGGCGCCTGCGTAGGCAAATACTCGGGGCCAATCTCGCTGACCGGCCACTGATAGGCCAGCGGCCAGGCCAGCTGTGAGAGCAGCGTAACGCCATCGAGCAGGTCAGCGTTCGGATCATGGGCCGGGTCGCTGCTGTCACGCAGCAACAGTGCACTCTCCACCCATTCATAGTGTGCCAGTTCCGTGAGCCACGGTGGCAGGTCCGGGTTGTCGGCCATCGTCCCTTCGAGATAATCGACGAACTCCCCGGCCAATTCGGTAAACAGCGGCGTGCGGCAGCGATAATCGGCGTAGAAGGCTTGAATCAACGCCTGCCAGCGTTGTGCTCCAAGGCTGGCGCATATGACCGGGAAGCTTCCAGCCAGCAGGAATTGGACATTACCGAAAAACAGCTGTCGGTACACCGCCAGGCGCCGGGCCTCGATACCGGGTGGCGGCTCATGGTGTTGTGGGTCGCGTACATGCCGGGCCATTTGCATCAGTTGATCATGGAGTAAGTCAGCCATGGCGCACCTGCGAATATGAGCGGGCAGCCTGCTGGTACGTGCGAATCTGCTCGACCTCGACCAGCAACTCGCCCAGGGGCGGAAAGTTGAAATCCCGTTCAAGCAAGGTCGGCCGCGCACCGAAGCGCTGGTAGGCCTGTTGCAACAACTCCCAGACGCTACCTTTGACTGGGGCGCCGTGGGTGTCGATCTTCAGGTCCGGCGCTTCATCGTAGTGCCCTGCTATATGCAGGCAGACCACTCGTTCGGCAGGAATCGCCGCCAGGTAGGCCTGCGTGTCGTACCGGTGGTTGATGGCGTTGACATAAAGGTTGTTGACGTCGAGCAGCAGGTCGCAATCGGCTTCTTCCAACACCGCGCGAAGGAAGTCGATCTCGTTTAATGCCTGGTAGGGAGCGGCGTAATAGGAAACGTTTTCCACCGCAATGCGCCGGCCCAGTACATCCTGGGCAATGCGAATGCGAGAGGCGACATGGTGCACTGCCTCTTCAGTAAAAGGCAGTGGCAGCAGGTCGTAGAGTTGGCCGTCATCGGCGCTGTAACTCAGGTGTTCGCTGAACAGGGGCACCCGATGGCGTTCCAGAAAATGCCGGGTACGACGCAACAATTCGAGGTCCAACGGCGCTGGGCCTCCGAGAGACAGCGACAGGCCATGGCAGGACAACGCGAAGCGCTCGGCGAGACTTGCCAGAGCCGCGCCAAAGGAGCCGCCGACACCGATCCAGTTGTCCGGGGCGCATTCGAGAAAATCCACGGCGTCAGCATCCATTGCCAGCAGCTCAGGCACCAACGCCCGGCGCAGGCCGAGCCCTGCGCCATTCAAAGAAGAAGCAGGAGTCATGATCTTTCTCCAAGCGTCGTAATACCCTCCCCGCCGACGCGCTCAGGGAGGGAATGGCTCAAGGGCGCATCAATTCTTGGCCTGGCTCATGCGCGTGAACAGCTCGGTGGGCACTTTTTTGCCGTTTGAGGTGTACTGGTTGCTGCGGAACGTGTAGACCTCGGCCTCGGAGAGGTAACCATCCTTGTCGGTATCCATCGCCTGGAATTCTTCAGAACCTTTAGGCGCCACGCTCAGAAGCTCCTTGAGTGATACGCGGCCATCATCGTCTGTGTCGGTGCGGGCGAAGGAGGCATCACCACATTTGCCTTCACCGCATTTGCCCTCGGCCTGGGTAGCCTTGCTGCCAGCTTCGCTGGCACCGCACTTGCCTTCGCCACACTTGCCCTCCCCGGATTTTTCCGCCGAAGCGAGTTGGTAACCCTGGGGCAGTGCCTCAACGGCAAAGGCGGCCTGGGCCAGGTTCATGCTACCGGCCAGGGCGACGGCGAGCAGGCCGATACGGGTTTTGGTCGAGTTACGGGACATGGTGCTTCTCCGGATACACTACGCGGCCAGGCCGCTCGGGTTGTGCCACTAGGGCGAAACTGCCCTCGAACCAAGCTCAGTTGCGCTTGTCGCTCGGGCCACGCTATTTGGCCTGCGTCCTGTATCCTGCATGTATCACCGCAAAGCGTATTTGTATGACAGTTCCCCAACTACCAAGCCTGGATACACTGGGATACACACACGCCGGTTTGCTATTTTTTTGACCGAACACTGTAAACTCGTTCACACTGGTTGATCTGCATTTGCATAAATCAGAATAAGAACAAATAGTTACGGCGTTGTTTCAACTCCAATACAAGCGGTTTGCCACCCACCGTTTGTACAAAACGCCGCTTCACGTGGGGTTGCGTAGTATTCGCGTGAGAATCACTTTGAAAATGCAGTCTCTTAAATTAGAAGAGCTCACCAAGGGCCTCGCTATCGCCACGGTATGCGCGATATTTGCCTGTGCATGGTGGCTTAACCCCGACCAGCAGGTCGCAAGCTTTCACACAAGCGTCGAGCCCGCACCTGAACTCGATGCCGTAGCCGCGCCTTATTACGCCAGCCGCTTCGTTTCCAGCGATCTGGACGAGTTCGTGCACGCATCCTCCGTCACCGCCCTACCCAACGGCGATTTGATGTCCGTGTGGTTCGCAGGCTCGCGCGAAGGTGCTGCCGATGTGCAGATACGCGGCGCACGTTTTAACGCAAGCACTGGCGAATGGGGTGAGGAGTTGATTCTGGCGACCCGCCAATCGACGCAGGCGGCAACCGGCAAACATATTCGCAAGCTGGGTAACCCGGTCATTGCCCTGGCCCCGGACAATCGCCTATGGCTGTTCTACGTTTCGGTATCGCTCGGCGGTTGGGCCGGCAGCGCCATCAATGCCACCTACTCGGACGATTTCGGCGCCAACTGGTCGCGACCTAAGCAACTGGTGACCACGCCATTCCTCAATATCAGCACCCTGGTGCGCAACTCTCCGGTGTTTCACGCTGACGGAGCCATAGGATTGCCGGTTTATCACGAGTTTCTCGGCAAGTTTGCCGAATATCTCTACATCAGCCACAACGGTGAGGTGCTGGATAAATTCCGTATCAGCCGTGGCCAGTATTCGCTGCAGCCCACCATCGTACCCACGGGCGAACGCAGCGCATTGGCACTTTTGCGATACGCCGGTGATACGCACCACAAGGTGCTGGCCAGTCGCACAGAAGATGCCGGGCAGACCTGGAGTGCCCCGTATCCGCTGGGCCTGGCCAATCCCAACTCCGCATTGGCGGCCATTGCGACCCCGGACCATGGCGTGCTGGTAGCGCTCAATGATCTGGAGGAAGGGCGCTTTCGTCTGCGACTGATGGAAGCGGACTCGACGTTGGGAATCTGGTCACAAGTCGTCGATCTGGATGTGTCGCCTGACCCTGAAGGTGACCCCTTCACGCCCGAGGCCTATCGAAAAATCATCGGCGCAAATTTCTTGCTGTCCTCCGGCCCACGCCGACAACCCTTGGTTGAAAGTTTTCTGGCAAAACTCGATGGGCGGATGTGCAAGAACCACGGCTGCGATTTCGAGTACGAGTATCCGTACTTCATCAAGAGTGTCGATGGGCTCTACCACCTGGTTTATTCCTGGAACAACACCTTCATCAAGCATGTCAGCTTCAATGACGCCTGGCTCAGGGAGCAACCCTAATGCTCGAATATTGGCAAGCACACCTGACATTCACCCTGCTGGCGTTTGTCCTGTTGGCTTTTTTCAACGGCCGCACCGGTTTGAAAGTCGCGCTGGCGGCGGGGTTGCTGGCGCTCAGCTTTTTACCTATCGATGGTTTGCCGCTGGCAGTCTACTTGCGCGGTATCACCGATGATCTGGCAATCACGACATTGGTGGGACTGTTCTATGCCGTGCTGGTGCGCATGGGAGTGGCCGGCGGCCTCAAGCCTGTTACACGGGATCAAATGCTACTGCTGTTTTCCGGGCTGGCGTTGGTGCTCTACCCGTCGACCCTGGGCCTGACTTACTTCGACCCTTATCGATTCGGCTACAACCCGCGCCCGATGCTCCTTGTCGTCGGGCTGCTGACGCTTGCATTCGTCCTGATGCGCAACGGCCTGGTGGTCTGCATGCTCGCGCTGGCTACGCTGGCGTTCAGCCTGCAGCTCAAGCCCTCGCCCAACTATTGGGACTATCTGCTGGACCCCTTCATCGCGGTGTACTGCTGGGGGGGGCTGATTTTCACGGGCCTGAAGAAGGCCTGGTGTAGCGCCACGGTACGCCTGGGGTCAAAGCGCCCCACTGCGTCTTGACCTGCATGCACGACTAACCGACTGTTCGATTGATTGAGGTTGCAACAATGGATTGGCTTTACTCTCGACGCTTGCACTACTGGTTCGGCGCTGTTGCGATCCTGTTCCTGGCGCTCGCTGTGTTGCGCGGTTTGTTCTTTATCGGCTTCTCCGGCTTCGATGTCAGCGCCCTGCACACGGTCGAGGCCGTTCCGCAGACCCTGGGGATAGGCTTGCGCTTTGACTTGCGCCTGGCGCTCTTGCTGATGCTGCCGGTGGCACTACTGGCCTGGCTGCCGGCCTGGAACCTGACCCGCTCACGGCTGCTGCGTTGGCTTGCGCGCATCTACCTGGCCGCAGCGGTGGCAGCGGTCCTGCTGATTTACATCATCGACTTTGGTCATTACGCCTACCTGGGCTTGCGTATCAACGCCACGGTACTGCGTTTCCTCGAAGATGCGCAGATCTCCGCCGGCATGGTCTGGCAGACTTACCCCGTGATCTGGATCAGCCTCGGCTGGCTGGCGGCAACCGCACTGATCTGCTGGCTACTGCTGCGTCTTGAGCGCATCACCCTTGATCGCCCGGCCAAGCGCATCAGCCGTTGGCAGCTGGCCTGGGGTAGCGCTGTGATGGTGATCGCAGTGTTCCTCGGGTTGCTGGGCCGCGTGGAAAACATCAACCTGGAAAACCCGGTGCCTTTGCGCTGGAGCGATGCGTTCTACTCTGGTGACAACCAGGTCGCCGCGCTAGGATTGAACCCTGTGATCTTCCTCTACGACACCCTCAAGGTGCCGCAGAAGCCCTATGACCTGGAGCAGGTCAGCAGCCATTACGACGTGGTCAGCCGCTACCTGGGTGTCGACCAGCCGGATGCCGCCAACCTGAACTTCAGCCGCACCCAGGGCCCGCAACCCTACGCCATCCAGGGCGAGCGCCGACCCAATGTCGTTTTCATCATGCTCGAATCACTGGGCACCACGGCGGTTGGCGCATACGGCAACCCACTCAACCCGACGCCGAACATCGACCGCCTGGCCAAGCAGAGCTGGTTTTTCAAGAACTTCTATGTGCCAGTCACCGGTACGGCGAAAACCGTATGGGCGAGCATCTCCGGCGTGCCTGACGTTTCACGCAAGGAAACCGCCACGCGTAACCCGTTGATCACCAAGCAGAACAGCCTGATCAATTCGCTGCAAGGTTATGAGAAGTACTACATGATCGGCGGTAATTCGGGTTGGGCCAATATGAATGCCCTGATCCGCCAGAGCATCGACGACATCCACTTGCTCGAGGAGCAGCACTGGACTTCGCCTATGGTCGACGTCTGGGGTGTTTCGGACCTGGACCTGTTCAAGGAAAGCGATCGGATCCTCAGCAAACAGGACAAACCGTTCTTCGCCTACATCCAGACCGCAGGCAACCATCGTCCCTTCACCATCCCCAAGAACAACGATGGCTTCGAAGTTCGCGACCTGCCGCTGGAAACCGTACAAAACGCCGGTTCGCGCACCGTGGCGCAATACAATGCCGTGCGCCTGCTGGACTTCAACATCGGCCGCCTGATGGAGATCGCCAAGAAAGGCGGTTGGTACGACAACACCATTTTTGTCATGTTCGGCGACCACAACACCCGCATCAGCCAGATCCCGCATATGCTGCCGGCCTACGAAAAACTGGGTATCGAAAGCAACAATGTGCCCTTGCTGATTCATGCACCGAAATTACTGGGTACCCGTGAGATCGATGAGGCCGTTGGCCTGACCGACCTGCTACCCACAGTGTTGGGCATGGTGGGCATGGAGTTCCGCACCCGGGCCATGGGGCGCGACATTCAACAGCCGGCACCGGAGGGCGAACGCGTAGTGCCACTGGTCCTGCGCGAAGGTACCTTCCCGTTGATCGGCGGGATTACCAAGGACTACCTGCTGCAGATGGAACATGACGGCAGCAACCCAACGATGCACGACCTGTCTTCCATGACACCGTTGGACAACGTTGCCGCGCAACATCCCGAAGAGTTTGTCCGCCTGCGCGACTTGACCCGTGGCCTGCATGAAACTTCACGGTTGATGCTTTATCAGAATGTGCGCACGGATTGATACATTCCAGGTTGCGTCAGCGATGATGATGTTCGATCAGCCCTGGCGCTGAGCGGCCCAGTAGTCATGCAACGCACGGGCAGCCGGTTCAATCGCCGCTACGCGCTGAAGGTGTTGCGTCACATCCAGATCCGCCGGGAGCTCGAAGTTGTCTTGTTCGGCGCACTCGGCGATCACCTGCAGCTTCGCTGCCTGGGGCGCTGGCAGCTCGGGCCAGGCAGCCACGGCGATACCCCGCAGGTAACCGAAGCACCACTCTTCAGCCAGGGTGAGGACCTGACCCAGGTGTTCGGTCTGTTCGAAGTGTGCCCTGAAGGTTTGTGCATCGTCGGCCAGCTGGGTTGCCAGTGCATTCACGTGGCGCACACTCAGTTCGATAAACTGCCTGGCCTCCTCGGGGCTATCCCAATCCGGGTTCTGCCCACCCCAGATGCCCGGGAACCACTCGGCGATGTCCACCTGCGCGGGGCCGGATACCAGGGCAGTGAAATAGCCGTCAAGTTCCGAAAAATTAAGCACCGAGTGGTCGTCGCCGTATTTCTGCAGCACATCTTCGATCTTTTCAGACTCGGTGCGATCGAGCGGTTTATTTTCCATGGGGGAGTTACCTTTGTGGGAATGACGCTGCCACGTATCGACGTGGCCTGAAAACCGGAGAGGATGGCGCTTGCAAAGGTTTTTATCCAGTCCCGGCCCCCCTGACCTTGCGCAATTGCCCCTGTCTGGACCATACTTCCATCCATGGAGACATTTTAGACGCTTATGTGTCTGCAGATACATGCACCACTGGAAGGCCGCGAGGTAAATGAACATGACAACTGCTCTGCAACAAGCGCTGCTCACCAAGGATCAATGCGCCGCCGGCCTGCGCGCCGCGGTTGCTGTGCTCGATAAATGGCAAGCGTCCGGCGAACAGGCCTGCCGTATCCTGCGTATTTCGCGCAGCACCCACGCCCGGGCCAGGCAACGCGACCCGGCCTGGTCGGTGAACCTGGATTACGACCAGATGCAGCGCGTCAGCTTTGTACTGAACATGCATGCCGCGTTGCGGTTGGTGTTCGACAACCCGGAAAACGTCTATGGGTTCGCCGGTATGGCCAACCACAATGAGTTTTTCAATGGGCGCACACCGCTTCAAATCATGGCCCAGGGCGACATGATCTCCCTGTACGAGACCTTTCGGCGCATTGACGCGCTGCGGGGCGGCCAATGGTGATGTTGAGCCAGCTGGAAACGCTGCCTGGCGAACACTTGCAGGCCTACCGCCTGGTCAATTCCAAGTTCCCACCCATCGCATTGTTCGATGACGTTGCCGACGCCGATGAGTTCGAAGCGCTGTACCAGATTCAAGCGCTGACGAATCCACGGCTGCAGAACGAGGCGGGACGTCTGGAGTTGATACCGCGTGGGGAAATTCCCTTCGGGATTGTTGGCTGCTCGTATGCGACGGCACCCTTTACCCACGTGAACCCGGCCGGTTCACGTTTCAGTGATGGCAGCTTTGGCGTGTTGTACCTGGCCGACACCCTGGAAACCGCACTGGCAGAGGTGCAGCACCACCAGAACCTGTACTGGTCGAACGTTCAGGGTCTGAACTACGAGCGCTTTATTTTTCGTGGGTTGTCCTGCAACTTTGTGGACACCGGGATGCTTGATGCCACCCGCATTGCGATCACCAATCCCATCTACGACTGCGACGATTACACCCATGCCCGACGCCTGGGTCGTTCAATCAAGGAGGCGGGAAACCCGGGGTTGCGCTACTGTTCGGTGCGCGTCCAGGGGCACCACTGCTGGGCCCTGATGACCCCGCGCCCCGTTTCATCGATCCTGCAGACAGCCCATTACGAGATGGTCTGGAACGGGCAGATCACCAGCGTCAGTAAAATCAGCGCCGCCTGACCCGCGGCGCTTGTGCCTTGCACACAAACGCCACGGCTCAGGCACTGCAGACGTCAAGCTTCCTGGCGAGCCAACTCTTCCTGGCGGATGAGGCGCTTGTTCATCTTGCCGACACTGGTCTTGGGGATGTCGTCGACGAAGCGGATCTGCCGTGGTATCGCCCACTTGTTGATACGCCCGGTTTCAACGTATTGCAGCAGATGGGCCTCCACCTGCTTGGCATCAAGGCTTTCGCCGGGCACGCACACCACCAGGGCTATCGGCCGCTCACCCCACTGAGGGTCAGGAATGCCCACCACCGCAACCGAAGCAACGGCCGGGTGCTCACTGATCAGGCTCTCGAGCTCCAGCGAGCTGATCCACTCCCCGCCCGTCTTGATCACATCCTTGAGGCGGTCCTTGATCTCCACCACGCCCATCGGGTCGATGGAGGCGATGTCGCCTGTGTGCATCCAGCCGTTCTCCCAGAGCTGTGCGCCCTGCTCCGGCTCTTTCAGGTAACCCTGGGTCAGCCAGGGCGCACGCACCACGATCTCACCCTGAGCGTGGCCATCATGCGGAGCCTCGTTGCCGAAGGCATCGATGATGCGCAGGTCGACCATGGGCACCGGCACACCGGTTTTGATCCGGGCCGGCACCTGAGCTTGTGCGCCCTGTTGGTAATCGGCGTCACGCAGGTGAGTCAGGCAGAGGATCGGGCAGGTTTCGGACATACCGTAGCCGCAGTGGATCAGCATGCCGCGCTCCGTCGCTTCGGCTGCCATGCCCTGGGTCAGGGCGCTGCCGCCCAGAAGCATTTTCCAACCGCTGAAGTCCACGGTCTGCGCTTCCTTGCAGTCCAGGAGCATCTGCAGAATCGTTGGCACGCAGTGGGAGAAGGTGACCTTCTCGTCACGGTACAACCTGACCAGGCTGTTGGGCTCGTAACGGCCCGGGTACACCTGCTTGATGCCCATCACCGTGGCCACGTAAGGCACGCCCCAGGCGTGTACGTGGAACATCGGGGTGATGGGCATGTACACATCGTCGGAGCGCAGCAACGGCAACCCCTGGTAGGCACCCAGGGTGCCTACCGAATTCAGGGTGTGCAGCACCAGTTGGCGGTGGCTGAAATAAACGCCCTTGGGGTTGCCGGTGGTGCCGGTGGTGTAAAACAGGGTGGCCACCGAATTCTCATCGAAATCCGGGAAGTCGAAATGGCGCTCACTGCGGTCCAGCAGCGCCTCGTACTCACCCAGCACCGGCAGATCGGTTTCGCAGGCATCAACGTCGCTGAGCTGGATGTAGCCTTTGACTGTCGTCAGTTCGCCATGCACCTGCTCCATCAAGGGCACGAAGTCGTCATGCACCAGCACCAGGTCATCTTCGGCGTGGTTCATGGTGTACAACACTTGCTCTGGAGACAGGCGCACATTGACCGTGTGCAGCACCGCACCGATCATCGGCACGGCAAAGAAGCACTCCAGGTAGCGGTGGCTGTCCCAATCGAGCAAGGCCACGGTGTCCCCGGCCTTGACCCCGGCGTTGACCAGCGCGTTGGCCAGCTGGCGGATGCGCTCATTGAGCGTGCGGTAATTGTAGCGCAGCTTGTCCGCGTAGACGATCTCCTGGTCGGGCGAATAGCGCGCGCCAGAGAGCAACAGGCTTTTGATCAGCAATGGGTAGTTGTAGGCGCCTTCTGCCGGCGCGATTATTTTTGTATTCAACACAGTGGGTCTTCCTGATTCTGTTATTGGGAGTTCGTCTCCAGTGGTCGTGCTCAGAACTGCTCGGCATCGAGCAGAAACAGCGACTCACTGCCGGCCTTGACCGATGCTGCCAGCGACTGCACACGCGGCAGCAGGCGAGCGAAGTAGAAGCGTGCCGTGCCCAGCTTGCTGGCGTAGAAATCGTCCTGTGCTTCCTTGCCCTGGGCGGCCTTGGCCATCAAGGCCCACATGTAGGCGTAGGCGGTGTAACCGAAGGCCTGCAGGTATTCCACCGAGGCTGCGCCGATTTCATTCGGGTTGCCCTTGGCCTTGTCCAACACCCAGGCGGTCAACTCGTCGAGGTTGTTCATGGCTGCATTGAGCGGCTTGACGAACTCGCCCAGTGACGCGTCGGCCGTCATGGTGAAGTGACGGACTTCGTCGGCAAACAGCTTGTAGTACGCACCACCGGTGCCCACCACCTTGCGCCCTACCAGGTCCAGTGCCTGGATGCCATTGGTGCCCTCGTAGATCTGGGTGATGCGCACATCGCGCACCAATTGCTCCTGGCCCCATTCACGGATGTAGCCATGGCCGCCGAATACCTGCTGGCCGTGGACAGTGGACTCAAGGCCCATGTCGGTCAGGAAGGCCTTGGCCACTGGCGTCAGCAGCGCCACCAGCTCCTCGGCGCGTTTGCGCGCGATCGGGTCTTCGCTGTACTTGGCGGTATCGAGTTGCATGGCCACGTAGGTGGAAAACGCGCGACCGCCTTCGTTGCAAGCTTTCATGGTCAGCAACATGCGGCGCACGTCCGGGTGCCCGATGATCGGGTCGGCTGCTTTGTCCTTGGCTTGCGGGCCGGTTGGGGCGCGGCTCTGCAGGCGGTCGCGGGCATAGGCCACGGCGTTCTGGTACGAACGCTCGGCAGTTGCCAGGCCCTGGATACCCACGCCCAGGCGTTCGTAGTTCATCATGGTGAACATGGCCGCCAGGCCTTTGTTCGGCTCGCCGACGAGGTAACCGACCGCTTCGTCGAAGTTCATCACGCAGGTGGACGAACCCTTGATGCCCATCTTGTGCTCGATGGAGCCGCAATTGACCGGGTTACGTGCGCCCAGGCTGCCATCGGCGTTGACCAGCACCTTCGGCACCAGAAACAGCGAGATACCCTTGGCCCCGGCCGGTGCGTCCGGCAGCTTGGCCAGCACCAGGTGGATGATGTTTTCGCTCAGGTCCTGCTCACCACCGGTGATGAAGATCTTGGTCCCGCTGACCTTATAGGAACCATCAGCCTGGGGTTCGGCACGGGTGCGAATGATGCCCAGGTCGGTGCCGGCATGGGGTTCGGTCAAGCACATGGAACCGGTCCAGACGCCGGCATACATGTTGGGCAGGTAAGCAGCCTTCAGTTCTTCGCTGGCATGGGCCTTGAGCGACAGGCAGGCACCGGCGGTCAACATTGGGTAGAGGCCGAACGACAGGTTGGCACCATTGACCATTTCCTCGACCTGGGCACCGATTACCTTGGGCATGCCCATGCCACCGTAGGCCGGGTCACCGCCCACGCCCACCCAGCCGCCTTCGGCAAAGGCGCGGTAGGCAGACGGGAAACCGTCCGGCGTAGTCACTGCGCCATCGCTCCAGGTACAGCCCTGCTCGTCGCCACTGCGATTGAGCGGGGCAATCAGGCCCGCAGCAACCTTGCCGGCTTCTTCGAGCACAGCATTGGCAGTGTCTTCATCCACCACTTCCGCCAGGGCTGGCATGGCCGCCCACAGACGGGAGACTTCGAAGACTTCATTGAGAACGAAGCGCATGTCGCGCAGGGGAGCTTTGTAATCAGACATATCTCGAACACTCAGGCAATGTCAGGGCAAAAAAGCTGCCCTGATGGGTAAAAATTTTCACGCACGCTTGGCAACAACCGCCGCAGTACCGACATTGCGCAACAGGAAATGCGACAGCGCCGGAATCAGGATCAAGGCACCGAGCATGTTCCACAGGAACATGAAGGTCAGCAGGATGCCCATGTCGGCCTGGAACTTGATCGGCGACCAGGCCCAGCACACCACACCGGCGGCCAGGGTGATGCCGACCAGGCCAACTACTCGGCCGGTAAAGGCCACGGCGTTGCGATAGGCTTCGGCCAACGGCATGCCGCTGCGCTGGTAGTGCAGCTGCACGCTGAGCAGGTACAAGGCGTAGTCCACACCGATACCCACCCCCAGGGCGATCACCGGCAAGGTGGCGACTTTTACGCCGATGCCCATGACCACCATCAACGCCTCGCAGAGGATCGAGGTCAGCACCAGCGGCAGCAAGGCCACCAGCGTGGCGCGCCAGCTGCGGAAGGTGATCAGGCAGAACAGCGTCACCGCCAGGTACACGTACAGCAGCATGGTGCGGTTGGCTTCGCGCACCACAATGTTGGTCGCCGCCTCGATGCCTGCGGTACCAGCAGCCAGCAGGAACTGGCGGTCGGGGCTGCTGTTTTCCTTGGCGAACTTGTCGGCGATGGCCACCACTGCGTCCAGGGTCTCGGCCTTGTGGTCCTTGAGGAAAGCGATCACCGGCATCACCGAGCAGTCGTTGTTGAACAACTCCGGCGCATTGACCGAAGCCTGTTGCGCGGCGTAGTTCAATACGTCCTGGTTGCGCTGGATGTTGTTGAGCTTAGGGTTGCCTTCAAATGTGCCGGCGGTGATCTGGCGCACCGCATTGACCAGCGATGAGGTGGCCTGCACGCCCGGGTATTGCTGCAGCTCCCAGGCCAGGCGGTCGGCCAGGATCAGCGTCTGGTAGTTCAGGCAGCCTTCGGCCGGGGTCTTGATCATCACCGCGAACAGGTCACTGGACAGCGCGTAGTGGCTGGTGATGTAGGCGTTGTCGCGGTTGTAGCGCGAGTCGGCACGCAACTCCGGAGCGCCACTGTCGAGGTCGCCGATTTTCAGCTGCAGGCTGACCATGAAGCCGGCGATACCCAGTACCAGCGCACCCAGCACGATCCCGGCAGCCCACTTGCGCGTGGTAAAGCGGTCGAGGAAATCCCACAGCTTGCCGAAACCACGGTGCGCGGCGGCACGGCTGTCGATCTTCAGGGCACGCTCGGCGGCCTTTTTGCCGACGCCGATATACGACAGCGCCACCGGCATCAGCAACAGCGAGGTAAAGATCAGCACGGCCACGCCGATGCTGGCGGTAATGGCCAGGTCCTGGATCACCGGAATATCGATCAGCATCAGTACGGCGAAACCGACGGCGTCGGCCAACAGCGCAGTGACCCCGGCGATGAACAGGCGCCGGAAGGTATAACGCGCAGCGATCAGCTTATGGGTGCCACGGGCGATATCCTGCATGATGCCGTTCATCTTCTGCGCGGCATGGGACACGCCGATGGCGAAGATCAGGAACGGCACCAGGATCGAGTACGGGTCCAGGGCATAGCCCAACCAGGCGACGATACCCAATTGCCACACCACCGCGATCAGCGAGCAGCCCACCACCAGCAGGGTGCTGCGCACACAACGGGTGTAGAGGTAGATGATCACCAGCGAGGTGACCACGGCCAGGCCGAAGAACATCATCACCTGGATCAGGCCGTCGATCAGGTCGCCCATCAATTTGGCGAAACCGATCACCCGCACCTTGTACTTGCCCGTGCCCTCCTCCCCGGCCTTGCGCGCGGCGCTGTCGCCGCCGAACTCGATCTTGTCGCGCAACTGCTGTTCAAGTTGCGTGGCGAAGGCATGGTAGTCGATGCCTTGCCCGGTGGCCGTGGCCTTGTCCAGCAGCGGCACGATCAGCATGGTCGATTTGAAGTCGCTGGCCACCAGGCTGCCGACGATGCCGGCGCGGTTGATGTTCTGGCGCAGCTGCTCGATATCCTTGGGCGAGCCCTGGTAGGTATCGGGCATCACCGGGCCACCCTGGAAGCCTTCCTCGGTGACTTCGGTCCAGCGCACTGCCGGGCTCCATAACGACTTCATCCAGGCGCGGTCCACGCCTTCGGTCAGGAACAGTTCGTCGTTGACCTGCTTGAGCAGGCTCAGGTACTCGGGGTCGAAGATATCGCCCTCGGTGTTTTCGATGACCACCCGCACGGAACTGCCCAGCCCGCGCAACGACTTGCGGTTCTCCAGGAAGTTCTGGATGTAGGGCTGGCTCTGCGGAATCATCTTCTCGAAGCTTGGGCGCAGCTCCAGACGGGTTGCCATCATGTAACCCAGCACCAGGGTGATCAGGGTCATCAGCAACATGAACAGCGGGCGATGGTTGAATACCCAACGCTCCAGCAGGTTGCCGGAGCTTCGGTCGAAGTCGTGCAAGTCGCAGATCACCGGCATGGTGTCTTGCTTGATATTGCCCATGTCAGGGTACTCGCTCTAATTGATTCAGTTCTTATTCTTGTGGAAGCACACGGGCGCCACGGCTGCCAACCAGCACCAGCGAGCGATCGGGTGCCACAATGGCGCCAGCGACCGGTGATTGGTTCTGCTGCGCCATCAACTTCAGACCGTCCTGGCCTTGCTGGCTGACCAGCCTGTGACCGGCCTGGGTAAACAGTTGGAATTGGCCATCGGCACCCAGGGTTGCGGCAGTGATGTTGACTTGCAGGCCGGTGTTAAGCGGGCTCCAGTTGGCGCCGCCGTCGGTACTGCGAAACACATGCCCGCGCAGGCCGTAGACCAGCACTTCGCCGGGCTTGCCGACCACACCGAAAAAGCTGCCCTGATACGGCGTTTGCAGGGCCAGGAAGCGTTGCTGGGCGTCATCCCACTTCAGCAACAGGCCTTGCTCGCCGGCGATGTACAGGCCGTCGCCGGTCGACGCGATGGCATTGAGGTGAAAGCCTTGCGGGTTATCGGTGCGGTCCTGGAATGGGGTCCAGTGCTGGCCGCCATCTTCGGTACGCAGGATCAGGTTGAACACACCGACCACGTAACCGACCTTGTCATTGGCGAACCAAACGTCGAGCAGCGGTTTGTCCGCACCGTCGCTGACCATCCGCTGGCCTTCTTCGACACGCAGTGGCCATTGCTCGTTGGCCGGTTCAGCCAGGGCCAGCGCGCTGTAATGTTTGACCAGCAGGTCGCCGATCTGGCGACCGTCCAGTTGTTTGTTCCAGGTCGCTCCGGCATCGCTGCTGTGCAGCACGACACCGTCGCTGCCGACGGCCCAGCCCTGTTGCGCTGACGCAAAGGTCACCGCATTGAGGTCGGCGCTGACCGGCACGCTGGCTTGCAGCCAGGTCTTGCCATCATCATCGGAAAAAAGAATGTGGCCCCGTTGCCCGACAGCGACCAGGCGCTCTGCGGCGCGGGCGGTAGCCAGCAAGGGGCTGGTCACGGCCAAGGCGCTGGGCATGGCCGGTTGGTCGAGCACATCAACGAAGCTGGCGGCCTGGCTGGCTCCCTGCATCAGCGCCAAGGTGGCACCCAGCATCAGCAACACGCACTTCTTGTACGAATACATACGGCGTCCTCTCAAGGAAACTGCGCCGGGCGCGCCCCGCGGGGCGACCCGGCGTCGGTATCAGGCGCCCCCCACTTGCGCAGGGGGCGTGCGAGCGCTTCGTCACAGCATCCTTAGCGGATGCCGGCGCCTGCCAGGGACTCGGGTGCCCACTGTGCCTTGGACAGCGAGTCGATGTAGCGGATACCGCCGTAAGGGCCTACTACACCGTTGATGTTGTAGGAACCGCCGACCAGGTCGTAGATCATGAACGGCGTGGAGTCCGGCACCTGCTTGTCGTAACCCTGGCTGAGGAAGGCAAAGGAACCACGGTAGAGCTGACCACGGGCGTCGTATTGGTCGGAAGCCAAAGCTGCCCAGCTGTCTTCATCCAGGTAGAAGCGACGCTTCTGGTAGATGTGACGGGCACCGGACTTGAGGTTGCCTTCCACTACCCACACGCGGTGTTTCTCCCAGCGCACGAAATCCGGCGCCAGGTGATTTGGCGTGGTCAGGCTCTTGGGGTCCTTGGCGTAGGTCAGCTTGTAGGTGTTGTAGGGGACGATCAGCTCCTGCTTGCCCACCAGCTTCCAGTCGTAGCGGTCCAGCGCGCCGTTGAAGACGAACACGTCGTCAAAGGTACCGGCACCGGCGGTACCCGGGTTCGGCGTGTCATACGCCAGGTTCGGCGCCAGCTTGACTCGACGCTGGCCAGGCAAGTATTGCCAGGCGCGGCGTGGTTGCTCCAGCGGGTTGGCCGCATCCTTGAGCATCAGCGCTTCACCGGCACGGCGTGCGGGGCCGGTGTAGTACAGCTTCATCTGGTAGTACACGTCGGAGCTGGTGATCGGCTGCGACAGATTTTCGTAGATCGGGTAGGTGATGAATGCCTGCCCGGTGGTAGCCAGGCTCGGCACGCCAGCCGAGTCGACGTTCCAGGAGTCGTACTTGGAGTTGATGTTGACGCCCTGGTAGCGCAGCAGGAAGTTCCACATGGCTTCGGCGCCGGACTGCGGGATCGGGAACGGCACACCTGGCAGTACGTTATCGATGGCCAGGCCGCCTTCCAGCGACTTGGCGCCGGTGGCGTTCTTGCGGCTGTTTTCCAGCACGGTCTGCGGCAGCACGACGGTGCGGTGGGTCGGGTAGACATCGACGCGGTAGGTGGGAAAGCGCTTGGCCAACTCCACCGTAGTGGCAGTGAGCATGCCCTTGTACTGGTCGACGTTCTTGCCATCGATCACCAGCACCGGCTTTTCGCTGGCAAATGGATCGGGGCGCATGCTGTCGCCCGCCTTGAAGCTGGCTGGCGCGGTGGTCAGGCCACCGTTGTAGGCTGGAATCGAACCGTCGGCATTGGCAGCCTTCTCTGCGCCGACCTGGGTCAGGCTGCTGCCCAGCTTGGCAGCCTCCTGCTCGGATACGGCGGCCTGTGCCTGGGCGGCAAGCATCATGGCCATGGAGGTGGCCAGCAGCGTCTTCACGAATTTCATCTTGTTGTTCTCCTGCTCAGTCGCTGAGCATTGGGTGTATCAGAAGGTGGTTTTCAGCGTCAGGTAAACGGCACCACGGTCTTGCGTGGTTGCGCCGCCACCCGAAAAGGCCGAATAACCACCGGCGTAACAGGCGTAGTTCTCGTTGCCGCTGAAGGCGTTCGGCGTAGAACCATCACCACTCCCGGCATTGGCCGCACCGGTGCTCAGTCCACTGACGTTGCACTTGTCGGCCTTGCCGAAGGAATCCACGTACTTGAGGTCGATAAAGTACTTGTTGTAAACCACGGCACCGAAGCCTGCGGCGTAGTTGCCGGTGTCTTTGGCACCACCGCCGGAGACCGGTGAAACACCGTCCAGGCCGACGTTGACGGACAACGGCATGTTCAAGTCCACGCCCGGGAATACCTGATACCAGGTCGGGGTGAAGTTGACCGCCAGGCCCCAGTTGTCACGGGTCGCTTTATCGACGCCGCGGTAACTGTCCTTGCCCTTGTAAAGCGCTTCGTTCTTGCTATCGAGCTTGAGCAGGTTGCTGTAATACAGTTCGGCGAGCAGCACGGCCTGGTCGAACAGCGGCGTCGCCGGCATGGTCATCAGGCCATTGAGCGTCCAGTGCAAGGTTTCGCCAGTGGCGCTCATGCTGTCGCCATCGGCCGGGGTGTCGTAGACGATACCGGTGGCCGCCGTACGGGGCGGCAACAGGCCAAGGCCGTTACCCAGCCCCAGGGGGCTGGTGGTGCTGACCACGGCCGGAATACTGGCCAACGGCATGTTGTGGCGGATGTTCAGGTCACTGCCGACACTGATGCCACCAAAATCCTTGGACAGGCTGATACCGAAGATATCGATGTCGTCGCTGTAGGCCATCTGGTAGGTGGCGGTGTTCAGCGAGTTCAAGGTGTTGATCACGGCCGGGACCTGGCCCGCTGGCGGTGTGCCGTTGGCGTTGGCCGAGCTCAGGCCCCTGGCATCCAGCCAGGCCTGGGGCAAGATGTCCGAAGTCTGGCGGTAGTAGACACCGAGGGTGCCATCGAGCCAGGCCGGCGACCACTTGGCCATTACGCCCCAGTCGCCGTGGTGGTCCGGTTCCAGGTCATTGCCGCGGCGTACGTTGGTCAAGCCGTTGCACGGTGCCAGGCCACAGCCCAGTGGGCTGCCGGGTACCACGCCATTGGTGTTGCCGAGCAGGAACGACTGTGCGCCGAAGCCCACAAGGTCCGAACCGCCGTAGTAAGTGCCCGCCTCAGGCAGGCGAGCCGCGTTCCAATCCAGGAAGTACTGCGCACCCACGGTCAATTCAGGGTTGACGGTGAACGACATCGACACCTGGTTACGCGGCACGAACAGCTCCTTGGCTTCGGTGCCTGGCGACGCTGCCAGCTTGGCCAGGTCCAGGCCCGACTGGCCGTAGCTGACCGAGTGCACCGGGTTGAGCAATGTCTCGCCCCAGAACACGTTGTGCTGGCCGGCCTTGGCACTGAACAGCGACTCTTCGCCCACTTCGGTGCTGTAGAACACGAAGGCGTCGAGAATCTCGCCCGATGGCCCGCTGTAGTAACGCTGGGCATAGTTGCTCAGGTGCGGGCTGCCGTTGCCGACATTGTCGTTGACCACGCCAGCCAGGCGCGGGTCGTTGGCCACCAGGCCAGACGTTTCACCGTTGCCGTTGACGAACGGGTTGGAATTGGAGCCGGTGTTCGCATAGGCCTTGTCGTACCAGGTGGCGGCGCTGACACGAAAACCCATCTTCTCCTTGTAGACCACATCCATCTCGGTCAACAGGTCGATCCGGTTGGTGATGTTGGTGCCCGACTTGCGAAAGTTGTAATCGCCGTCGTTGTTGTTCGGCGTTCCCAGCATGCGCTTGTCTGCACTTTCGGTGC
>CAYVPI010000012.1:0-6424 GCA_964453495.1 uncultured Pseudomonas sp.
GATGTATGGGCTGGAGGATTACACCGTTGTACGGCATGTGATGTTCAAGCATTAAAAAAAGCGAGGCCCCTTGCGGGGCCTAATCGCGGGCAAGCCCGCTCCTACAAATGAACGCGGTCCATGTGGGAGCGGGCTTGCCGGGTCGCCGGACCGCAGCGATAACGTCAGTCCAGGCACCACAGAATCAACTCAATCCGTCGCAAAACAATACAACAACCCCGCCCCCCCGGAATCCGCCAACCCTGCAACACTGCACCCGCGTGAAGGGTGCGAAGAGTTCCAGGAATGCATCGGCGGGGAGTCGTCCTTGCCGATTCGATCATGGTGGCCGACCTGGCCCGAGCCTTTGTCGCTACTTGTCCAGTTGCTGCAGGTGTGGTCGTCACTGCCAGCGAATGCCGTGCCGTCGGCTTGCGAGCCGGTGAGTATGTCGTGGGTGTTGGGCGTATCGCCACGCCCTTTGACCACGTTGCCGTGCTCATCGAGTGCGGTTTCCTTGTTCAACTTGTTGTCGCCGTGCAATTGCGCAAGATCCTGAGCGATGACCACCCCCTTGGCGTTCTGCCAGGGCCCCTTGCCGATGCGATCACGCGCATTGACAGCCGGTTGACCACCCGCTGCTGCGACACTCAGGTATGCGTGCCAGGTGTGTTTGCCGGCACCGGCGGCGGTGGCCAGCGCCTGGCAATGCTTGTCGGCACCGGCCAGCCCCCCCAGGTCCGCGCCTTTTCCCGTGCCTTGGCTGGTAACGAAAAAGGTCATGCCGGCCGGGTCGGCATGGCTGGTCAAACTGCAGGTCACAGCGAGCATGGCCAAGGTTGAGGTAAACATCGTCTTGCGCATGTGCAGTCCTCCTGAACACTCAAGTCGAATGTGGCTGAGACTTTCAGCCTAGTCGAGGTTCACTGCGATACTGCTGCACAAACGTAAAAAGCCCCGGTGCACTTGAGCGAACCGGGGCATCGTCAGCGGGTGACGTCAGCGGGTGGCGTGGGCAGGTGCATCAGCCCAGCCATTCTCACGGGCCAGAAGGGTCTTCTTCGACCATTGTGTGAGCAGCATCATGCTGGTGAAACCGGCAACGATCAGCAGCGGATAGACCGCCATCAACTCGATAAGCGAGTATTTCCATGCCAGTGGACGACCCACGCCGAGCATCACCGCATAAAACCAGGAAACACCGGAAAAGGCGCCACTAAAGACTGCCAGGGTGCGCATGCCGACGCTGAGGTCGAGCAATGAGCCGACTCGTTGCACAGCTGGAAGCACAGCCGAATGCAGCACGAAGCCATTAAGTGTGAGGAGTACGACCACGGCGATTTTCGCCTGGAGTTTGGGATTCTCGAAATACACCAAACCCTTGTCGATGAGATCGGTACCGATAATGGCAGCCCCCGTGATCCAGAGCAGCCACAGTGACCAGGAAACGGTTTTCTGCAAACCGACAAGGTCGTGGGCGTCTTTTTCGGAGCAGCGCTCGGCCCTTAACAACTGGCGAACCATTGCGACGTCACTGGTTAGCACCGAGCCTATGGCAACGCAACAGGCGATGAGGTGGGTATACACAACACCCAGGCGAAGAAACTCCACGAACTGCTTATCTGCCAACAACGCGGGAATGATTGAAAATTCCATGGCGACCTCATTGTTTGTTGTATTTCCATGCACACTTGGCGTGCGCGTGCTACTTAACCACCCTACCAGTATGAAACTGGAGCGATATATAGATTTGAATAACTCGTTCAACGCTTGGATAAATTTCAAGGCATAGGCACAGGCTCCCGCACAGGTTCTGGAACCCGCACTACCGCAACATTGTTTATTTTATGGTGTGTAAATGCACCACCTTGACTGGCACGCAAAATGAGAACGGCTAGTTGCCAAAGAGTTCAGAATCCGAGCCCCGCGACCGACGAACGGAACAAAGTGCCATCGCCCCAAACCCCTTTGAAATCGGGGAGAAGCCCGAGATAGACTGGCACATTGACGGCTCTTTCGTTGTTCATTGAAAGGCTGCAAACATGGATCCAATAAGGCACTTTTCAGTTAATTCCGCCTTCTTCACTGAGTGACAGCTTTATTGCATTGGATCCAACTACCACTTCTCAAGTAGCAACAAATCAATCGCCACTCAATTTTCTTTGAAACTCTCGTCCTTAGTTTTACTCCCCTCCACCACAACTGCATAAACAATGTACCTGGCAATTAAACACTGCGACTCGAACAACGAGGCCTGCTCAGAGTTGGCGCTCTCTCCAGCTCCCATGACCATGCGTAACCTGGCATTGCCCTGGCGCCAATTGGACAACGGCCCATCTGCACTACAATTAAGAAGAGCTACGGCACCCTGGCAAGCCAAGAGCGAATGGGACCGGACTCGCCGGCGCAGGCGAGTGATAGCGATGGCCAAGGCCCTTTAGTACGAAGCACGCTCCTCGATTGGGTTCTTTACCTTGTTCCTGGTGGTCGGTTCGACACTGGAGGGCCAGACAAATGAACGGCAATGACTCAGGGAGCAACCTCGGCTTCTGGCTGCCCGGCAGTGCAATTGTTTTGAGCCTGATCGTCTCCACTTTCGCCCTCACCCGCGAGCCTTTCCTCGAGCAAAGGCCCTTCGGTGCACAGTTCCAGACCCAGCTGCCTATAGAGGCACGCCTGTGGCAGGACCCGTTCGATGCACTGGAGCGTTACCGTAAGCGACTCAAGGAGAGCAACAACAAGGCGCTGGGCTCTGAGTGTTCGTCCAAGCTGGCCGGCAACTCACCGATTCCGATCACTCCGGACACCGTCCAACCTGCCCACCTGGAAGCAACAGCCTATCGCGTTGAAGCCCGCTTGGCCGACTCCGAGCCAGACGCCCCGGTCGACAAGCGCGCCCCCACGAACATCTTAGTCGCCTTGGTCGAGGGTGGCCCCTATGCAGACGAAGTGGAGCTGCGCCGACGTATGCGCTACGCCATTCTCGCTGGCTTAAAAACCGCGCGCATGGTGCCCGAAGACGAACAGCACATCCGTTGCCTGGCCCTGGCAGACGACCATGGGAGCACGGAAATCCTCTACGAAGCCTTTGTCGCCAACCCCTTCGACCCCCCAACCGATCTTGACGAAAACCCGCAACCGACGGCCCGCACCCTTTTGTTCTGGGTCAAACAGGACTACCTGGGCAACACCCCCCTCAAACAGCTGGAGCACTTGCGCCGGACCCTGTCATGCAAAGTAAGCCAGCCTGAGGAAATGCAAGCGCAGTGCCCTCAGGAAGACAACACCGTGCTGAAAGTCATCGGGCCTGCCAACTCGCAGGTCCTGCGTGACATGTACCGCGAGGAGTACAAAAAAGCCTGGGTCCCTCACATCGAGATCTACTCGCCATTGGCCACTGCCGAACGCAACATGCTGATGCGCGGTATCGAAAAGCCTGACGAGAAGCCCAAACCGAAACAGACGCTCAAACTGCTGCGCACCATCAGCGATGACCGCACACTGACCAAATTGCTGCTCGAAGAGTTGAAGCTTCGTCGCGTCGACCCCGTTGCCGGTCTGCAGTGCTCCAAGGGGGCGGCAATGCGCATCGGCCGGGATTGCAAGCGAGGCGGCCCACAGCGCAACAACCGCATCGCCCTGATCTCCGAATGGGACAGCTTCTACAGCCGCGCCTTGATCGAAAGCTTCAAGGCCCAGGTGCTGGAAAATGCCCAGGTGCGTGACGAAGGCAAGGCCGCAGTGGATGAGTGGGTCCTGCGCTTCAGCTACCTGCGCGGCCTGGATGGCCGCCTGCCGGAGGAAGCCGCCGGCACCAACAAGGCCAGCGGCAAGGACGGCAAAAAAGACGCTGTCGATCTCGATACCAGCCCATTGGAGAAATCCGACGGCAATGCTCAGCTCGATTACCTGCGCCGCTTGGCCGACCACATCGTGCATGAAGATGACCTCTACCGCCGCAATGGTGAAAGCGGCATCGGCGCCATTGGTGTACTGGGGCTCGACACCTATGACAAATTGCTGGCCTTGCAAGCGCTAAAGGCGCGCATGCCGAACAAGGTGTTCTTCTCCACCGACCTCGATGCCCGCATGCTCCAGCGCGGCCAGGCCGAGACCACGCGCAACCTGGTACTGGCAGCGCCCTACGGCCTGACCCTGACCCGAGCCTTGCAGCAGGACGTGCCACCATTTCGCGACAGTTTGCAAAGTGCCGTGTTCATCGCAGTCCTGGCCGCACAAGCGCCTCAACGCTTTGAAGCCAAACGGGCAAAATTCGACTACAGCAAGTCGGGGTTACTCTCGCCGGGTATTTATGAGGTAGGCATCAAGGGCTTCATCCCCCTGGCCAGCCAACTGACCGAATCGCGACCGGAGGATTGCGCTGCGCCTTACTCCGCGGGTGCGGGCCGGATCAGCCGTGTTCGGCCGCAGGACATCATGGCCCTGCGTTGCCTGCAGGACCGATCGGACTCACCCTACCCCGAAGCGTCTCCCGCCATGCGCGACGACTTCAAGGACAAGTTGGCCTTTTTCTGGGCCGGGCCATTGTCGTTGATCCTGATATCGCTCGCGTTGTTCCTTGGCTGGTGGTGGACCAACAAGGGTCCGGGCAATCGCGCACCGGCAGCCTCAATGCCCGATGCTGCACAGTTGCACAATGCCTACAGGTTGCCTGCCTGGGTCAATCACATGCCGCTGGCACTCTCTGCAGCGTCCGCTTTGTCCGCCCTGGTCGGCATACTGTACTGGCGCGTGGAATTCATGTGGATCACCTTCGTCCTGATTCTGTTGGGGGTCATTTGTGCGCAGATGATTCGCCGCACACCGCAGACGGCTTCCGTGAACGGCCGCGCAGGCGCCGGGCTCAGTGGCCTGTTCGACTCCTCAGCGTGGTATATCGTGGTGCCGTTGGTGATCTTTGTCCTGGCCCTGCTGTGGGCCTATCAAATTCGCCGCAGCTTGACCGCCGATGGCCTGGGTGAACCCATGTTCCTGTTCCAGGGCATCAGCGCCTGGCCCACCGTGGCGTTGCGCCTGCTGGCTGCGCTGATCTCGATTTCGGCGCTGTTCTGGGGCTGGCGCAACCTGCGCACCAACCGCAGCGAGATCATCGCCGCCTACCACCTGAGCCGCCTGCGCCCCATTTACCGGATTCGGCTGTGTCGCAATTTCCCGCTATTCAATCAACGGCGCAAAAAATTGACGTATCGCAGTTGGCTCAATCATGTGGGGCATTGGCTGTTCAAGGTCATTTTCCCACTGTCGTCCAGCGATATTGCCCAGATCAGCCAACGCACCCTGGCCACCCTGAAGCTGCCCGACGACAAGGACGCGCGCCCGGTCATTTCCATTTCGCGCTTCTGGCGCGAGCATTGCGAATGCGGCACTTTCTCGGCCCGGCTGCTGCGGGCAGTCCTGGCCACCTGGTTTTTTGTCGTGGTCACCAGCGTGCTGTTGGTAGTGTGGCCGATGGAGGGCATACCCGTTCGGGGAATCTCGCCAATCTGGCGCTGGAGCTGGTTGATTCCTTTCCTGCTGTTCCAATTGCTGGTGTTCTGGGTGGTGGATGCCAATCGCCTGCTGACCCGCTTTATCCGTCAATTGAGCTGCTATCACGGGATCTGGCCGGAACCTTTGCAACGCGAGCACGAGCAGATCTTCGGCATGCGCATCCACCCGTGCATCGACGACTGGATGGACATGGTCCTGATTGCCAAGCGCACGGCTGCGGTCAATCGCCTGATCTATGCGCCGACGGTGGTGCTGTTGATCATGCTGGCGTCGCGCAGCAGTTACTTCGATAACTGGCCGACGCCGCCCAGTATCGTCATTTCCTTCCTACTCACGGCCGTAATCCTGCTCAGCTCGGCGGTATCCCTGCGCCGCGCGGCCGAAAAGGCTCGCCGTACCGCCTTGCAGCGCATCGACGATTACTTGTTGCGCAACCCGGCAAGTGATCCGAACCGTAACAAGTTCGAGCTGATCCGCACCCGCATCGCAACGCTCAATACCGGCGCATTCTCGCGCTACTCCGAAGAACCGCTGGTGCGGGCTTTACTGTTGTCCCTGACCGGCATCGGCGGCTCGATCATTGCCGACGCCATCAACTTCTCCAAGTTCTAGGGGATCTCAAGCACAACCGGGAAATGGCCAGCAAGCTGCAGAGCGTTGTAGGAGCGGGCTTGCCCGCAAAGGCCGCACCGCGATTGACCCGATACACCACAGCGCCTTCATCGCGGGCAAGACCCGCTCCTACAGGTTGTGCGTAATCCATGTAGGAGCGGGTCTTGCCCGCGATGGCCTCACCGCGATTGACCAGATACACCACAGCGCCTTCATCGCGGGCAAGCCCCGCTCCTACAGGTTGTGTGTAATCCATGTAGGAGCGGGCTTGCCCGCGATGGCCTCACCGCGATTGACCAGATACACCACAGCGCCTTCATCG
>CAYVPI010000012.1:6524-61373 GCA_964453495.1 uncultured Pseudomonas sp.
CGATGGCCTCACCGCGATTGACCAGATACACCACAGCGCCTTCATCGCGGGCAAGACCCGCTCCTACAGGTTGTGCGTAATCCATGTAGGAGCGGGTCTTGCCCGCGATGGCCTCACCGCGATTGACCAGATACACCACAGCGCCTTCATCGCGGGCAAGCCCCGCTCCTACAGGTTGTGTGTAATCCATGTAGGAGCGGGCTTGCCCGCGATGGCCTCACCGCGATTGACCCGATACACCACAGCGCCTTCATCGCGGGCAAGACCCGCTCCTACAAACGGCAAGAACCTCAGGCCTTTTTTTCCTGTATCAGCTTCAACGAGGTATCGATCAATGCATCCAGGCTGATGGGCTTGCTCAGGTGCCGATCGAAACCTGACTCGGCCGCACGCGTTACATCTTCTACCCGGCCGTAACCGGTCAGGGCGATGGCTGGGGTTTTCTGGTTGAGGCTGTCCTTGCGGATTTCGCGCATCAGTTGGTGGCCGTCCATGTCCGGCATGCCGATGTCCAGCAGCATCAGGTCGAACACTTCGCTGCGCGCCAGTGCCAGGCCGTCGCTGCTGACCGAAGTGCTGGTGACGATTGCATCTTCGGCTTCGAGCAACAATTGCATCATTTCCAGGACATCGTGCGAATCATCGACCAACAATACCTTGACCGAATCGAGCAGGCCTTCCTGGGTTGGGCGGGCCGGAACACTGCTGGCTCCAGCATTGCCACCGTGGGGCAACCAGACACTGAACTGCGCGCCCTTGCCGAGCCCGTCCGATGCCGCCTCGATCCTGCCGTGGTGCGCCTGGACCAATTGCTTGACCAGCGCCAGGCCGATACCCAGGCCGTGACGCGAGCGGGTTGCATGGTGCATGGCCGCCTGGCCGAACATGTCGAAAATCCGCGCTATGGCAGCTGGGTCGATGCCCTGCCCCTGGTCGATGATGTCCAGGCGAATCAGCTCGCCTTCGGCCGTCATATGCACCTGCACGCCCTTGCCCTCGGGGGTGAACTTCAAGGCATTGTTGAGCAGGTTCCAGACAATCTGTTCAAGGCGGATAGGGTCGGCCTGCAGCCATACATCGGTCTCAGGCAGCTCCTTGATCTCGATGCCGACCCCGGCGGCAACGGCCATGGGTTTGAGCACCTCAATGATCTCCAGCAGCAGGTGTTTGAACTCCACGCGCGTTGTGTCGAGCTTGAGCTTGCCGGTGGTAATGCGCGAGATATCCAGCAGGTCGTCGATAATCTGCGCCTGGCTGCGGACCGCTCGCAAGATCGCCTGGGTTGCCCGTTCGGCGGGGTTGGAGCTGCGCGTCTCGGGAATCCGCGACAGCAATTCGGCATTGAGCTGGATAAGGTTCAATGGGTGCTTGAGCTCGTGGGACATCACCGCGAAGAACTCATCCTTGAGCTGATTGCTGGCCTGGGTATGCTTGAGGCGCGCGCGCTGTTTCTCGAAGCGCTCCTGGTCGCGGGTGGTGTCGCGGGCTATGTAGGCGAAGCCACGCAACTGCGGGTCGCTGAGCGGGTTGATCACGCCACTGCAAAAAATCAACTTGCCGCCCTTGCGTTCATGCCAGCGCTGGTCGATGGCATAGCCACGTTTTTTTGCCAGGTCCAGCTGTGCGGCCAGTTGTTGGCTCTGGCGGTCGGCCTCGGTGTAGATGAATGCCAAGGGCTGGCCAAGCGCTTCTTTCTCGCTGTGGCCGAAAATCGTTTCGGCGCCACGGCTCCAGGTAGTGACCATGCCTTCGGTATCGGTAGTAACGATGGCATAGTCACGGGTGCTCTGGGCTACCAGAGCCATGTGCGCTTCGCCGGCGCGCAGTTGCTCTTCGGCCTGCATGCGCCCGGTAATATCGATGAAGGTCATCACCGCGCCTTCAATGCGATCATCGCCGGTACGGTACGGCAGCAGCCTGACCAGATACCAGTGCTTGTCCTGGCTGAAAACCTCACGCTCGATCTGGCGCAGGGATTCGAACACCCGCCGCGTATCGGTGGTCAGCTCCGGATACTCGAGCTTGTGGGTGATGTCCAGCAAGGAGCGGCCGGCATCGTTGGCGATGATATTGAATACCCGTGTCGCCTGGGGTGTGAACCACTTGATGCGCATATTGCGGTCGACAAACAAGGTGGCGATATCGGTGGAGACGATCAGGTTCTGCAAGTCATCGTTGATCTTGCCGGTTTCCTCGATCTTGGCCTTGAGTTCGGCGTTGACCGTGATCAGTTCCTCATTGATCGATTGCAACTCTTCCTTGCTGGTTTCCAGCTCTTCAGTGGCCGAGCGCAGTTCTTCGTTGATCGCCTGCAGCTCTTCGCTGGACGCCTTGAGCTCTTCAGTGGAGGTGTCGTAGTGCTCCACGGTGAATTGCAGCTGGTCCTTGGTGCGTTGCAACTCGGCTTCAAGTTGGGTCAGCACACTGTCCTTGACCTCGTCACCGGCACCTTCCGGGATGCTCATCACCGCTTCGACCTCATCGAACAGCACCAGCAGGTAATCGACGTTGGCCGCGCCCTCACTGAAGGGGCGCACGATCATGTTGATAAAGAAGTCGCGCCCATCGCGGCGCAGGCGCACCCGGCGCGCCTCGACGCTCTTGCCCGACTGGTTGGCCTGGAAGATCGCCGTGCGTAGGGCCAGGCGCAGGTCGGGCTGGATAAGCATCAGTATGTCCTGGGTAGGCTCGCCAGCCACATGGCGCAGGAACCTGCCAGCGCGTTCGGAGCTGTGCACGATGTTGCCGCCCGGGTCGAGAATGACGCTCGGCGGCGCATATTGTTCGAGCACACGCTGGTGGATGTCGGCATAGGAAATTTTCTTGCTGTTCTGGGGCAACGCAAGGGGCGCGGTCAGCACAGGCATTGGTGTTTCCACAAGCTGCATGGGCGAGCGCAAGGTGCGCGACACATTCTTGCGGCGATAGATACGGTTCTTCTTGTCGACCGGTATAAACAACGACGCGCACACATCGGCCGATTCCGAGTTACCCAGAAACAGGTAGCCATCGGGTTTGAGGGCAAAATGGAAAGTCTGCAGCAGCGCCGACTGGGCTTCGCGGTCGAGATAGATGAGCAGGTTGCGGCAGCTGATCAGGTCCAGCTTGGAAAACGGCGGGTCGGTCAGCAGGTTGTGCTTGGCGAACAACACACGTTCTCGTACCTCCTTGCGCACCTGGTACACACCATCACCCGGGATGAAGTGCTGCTTGACACGCTCGTCGCTGACATCGGTAATGATACCGACCGGGTAGATACCCCGGCGCCCGATATTCAGGGCATGCTCATCGATATCGGTGGCAAACAGCTGCAGGTCGATCTGGTTTTTTTCCTGCTCCATACGCTCTAGCAGCAACATCGCCAGGGAGTAGACCTCTTCACCGGTTGCGCAGGCCGCAGACCACACTCGCAGCTCACGCTCGTTGTGGTTGAGCCGCTCCTTGTCGAAAAATACCGGGAAGACTTCCTGGGCCAGCTTCTCGAACGCTTCGCGGTCGCGAAAGAAGTTGGTCACGCTGATCAGCATATCCTTGAGCAGCAGTTTGGTTTCCTCGGGGGTGGCCCGCAGGTAGGCCAGGTAGCTGTCCAGATTGGAGATGGCATTGACCTGCAAGCGTCGCTCGATACGGCGACGCACGGTGGCGCCCTTGTACTGGTGGAAGTCATGCCCACTGCGCGAGCGCAACAAGGCGAGTATCTCGTGCAGGGCTCGACGTTCGTCCATGCCCTCGGGCGCCAGCACCGGTGCTTCGGCACCGGCAGGCTGCATCGCCTGCAATTTTGCGATGTTACTGGTCAGGGCCATGAGCTTGTCGGGCATCTGCCCTACCGGCAACACGATGTCGACCATGCCGGTTTCAATGGCGTGCCGGGGCATGGAGTCGTATTCGGCATCTTCGGGCAACTGGGCCAGGGTTACGCCGCCCGCCTCCTTGATACTGGCAATGCCCACCGAACCATCGGAACCGGCGCCGGAAAGCAGCACACCGATGGCATGTGTCTCATGGGCCTTGGCCAAGGTGCGAAAAAACTGATCGATGGCCACATGGGGCCCCAGGGTGCGGCTGGGCGCCACCAGGCGCAGCTCGCCGTCGAGCATGCACAAGTCACTGCCGGGGGAAATCAGGTAGACGTGGTTGCGCTCGATGCGCACCTTCTCGCTGACCTGGATGACCGGCAGCGGGGTAACGGCCTGGAGGATCTGATCCAGGGCGCTCTTGTGCTGGGCGCTGAGGTGCATGATGACCACAAATGCCATGTCGCAATCAGCCGGCATCTGCGCAAAAAATACTTTAAGCGCTTGCAGGCCACCGGCCGAGGCACCGATGCCCACCACGGTAAAACGCAGGTCCGGGCGGTTTGTAGCGGGTGCTGCTGGCTTGGCAGGCTTCTGATCTGTTGTCATTAAGCGTTCCCGACGACTTTTATGGGCAAGACGTAAAGCGTCTGCAGATTCGGGGCACAACTCTACTGAAAAAGGCAGCACACGAAAACGGCTCTAGAGCGCCATTTCGCGCGCCCCTCATAGATAAGAAAAGCAGGTTGTAGCCAGCGTTCAGTCCTCTGCCCACTCCCTCGACCGGTGGTCAACTTCAGCGCGGCCCATTATCGGCTTCGTCAACAGTGAAGCAGAGCCGTCAAAAGTGCGCAAAGCAGTGTAAAAAACTATTAATAACAAGCATTCTCATTTATATTCAGCCCCGTTTTTCATCCCCAGCAAGGCACGTCATGCCGTTCGATCCCGCCAAGCCATCGTTGTTGCACACCCTCGTACGCCACTACGACGAACTGGTCGACCACATTCGTCATCGTTTCGGCGACCGGGGTTTTGCCCGCGAAGTGGTGCACGATGTCTGCGTGCAATTGCTCGAGAAACCCGACAAGGACGGCATCCGTACCCCCCTGGCGTTGCTGCGCAAGATCTCCAACGACCAGGCGCTGAGCCTTTACCGCCGCGAACATCGTCGCCGCAACTGGGTGGTGGCACTGCCCGATCTGCCGGAAGTTGCCTGTACGGCCCCCCTGCCCGCTCGCCAGTACGAGGCCGGGCGTGAGCTCGAAAGCCTGGCCCAAGCCATTGCCCGGTTGCCAGAGCGTTGCCAGATGGTCTTCGTCATGCACAAGATCCACGAGCTGCCTCAGGCCGAGGTGGCCGCGCGGATGGGCATATCGCTCAAGACCGTGGAGAAGCACCTGCGCCTGGGCATGGCTGCATGCCGGGCGCACCTTGAGCTGCCCCTGGAAATGGAGAACGCGCGATGAAACAGCCTCCAAAGGATTCCCCCTACGCCCGCGAAGACGATGCCCTGGCCCGTCACCGCGAGGCGTTGCGCGAGCGTTTTCCCATGCCCGAGCCCAAACCCCGGCGCACACCCAAGGCCCTTGGCGCAGCCCTGCTGCTGGTGGGGTTGGCGGGAGGCCTGGCCTGGACCGACCCGGCCTATCGCCAGGAGACCTACAGCAGCGCCGTAGGCGAAAAACGCAGCGTTGCCCTCAGCGACGGCAGCCGACTGACCCTGGACAGCAATACCCGCCTCAATGTCAGCTGGCACCTACTGTCCAGGCGTGTCGAGCTGCAAGCCGGCCAGGCACTGTTCGATGTTTCGCCGACCCGTATACGGCCGTTCCTGGTCACCGCCGACGCCACCGAGGTGCGCGTGCTGGGCACCTTGTTCAGCGTCAGCAGCTTCAAGGACTCCGTACGGGTCACCTTGGTACACGGCCGTGTCAGCGTGCAGGGTGCGGCCGACGGCCAACGCCACGTCGAGCTGGCCTCCGGCCAACAGGTCGACGCCCGCCGGGGCCACGCCCTGCCACCGGTGGCGGTGGATGTCGAGGCGGCGATTGCCTGGAAGGACAACCGCCTGGTCTTCGAGCAGACGACACTGGCCGAGGCGCTCGAAATCATCCAGCGCTACCACAAGGCGCCGATCCGCCTGGATGACCCGACCCTGGCCAGTCTGTCGATCTCCGGGGTGTTCGACAGCGCCGACGCCGCTGGCCTGCTCACCCTGCTGCCGAACATCCTGCCCTTGAGCCTGTCGACCGAGGCTGACGGCACCGTGCACGTAAGGCGCAAATCGTCGAAAAAATAATTCAATGATGAGGTAGGGTTTTGCCTGGCTCACGACGGCTACTTCAGGAAACACCCCATTTTCCAGGAGAAACCCTTCGTGACCCAGCACTCCCGGCGCCCTGCGCGGTTGCACCTGAGCGTCGTCGCCAGCAGCCTGTTGTTTGCCCTGTCGGCCCAGGCCCAGCCGAAAATCGAGCTTGACCTGCCCAGCAGCCGCCTGGACAAGGCCCTCAATGCCCTGGCCCGGCAGTCATCGGTGCAAATTATTTTCGCCAGCGACATCACCACCGGCAAAACCGCACCTGCCCTCAAGGGCAGCTACACCCCGCAAGAAGCGCTGAACCGGCTGCTTGACCACAGCGGCCTGCAAACCCAGGCGCGTGACGACCACACCTTTATCGTGGTCCCGGCAACGTCACAACCGGCAGCGGCCGTGCCGGCGCCGGCCGAAGCGGCCTTCATCGCCCCCATGGTGATCAAGGGCGATGTCCTGGGCAGCGCCAGCGACCAAGAGGTGCGCACCTACGCCGGCAGCCGCAGCGTGGTTGACTCCGCCGAGCTGAAAACGCCCAGCGTACGGGGCGTGGACGATGCCTTGCAGCGTGTGCCGGGGGTAAAGATCTTCGACGAAACCGGCACAGGCGCCCTGCCGCAGATTTCCGTGCGCGGCTTGTACGAAAGCCGCAGTGGGCGAATCCAGGCCCTGGCCGATGGCGTCCCGTTGGCACTGGCGCCCTACGGCCAGACCGGCCTGTCGCTGTTCCCGGTCACCCTGGCGACCCTGGACCGCATCGACATCGTGCGCGGTGGCGCCGCCGTGCAGTACGGGCCAAACAACGTTGGCGGTGTGATCAATTTCATCAGCCCGCCCATCCCGACCCACTGGCAGACCACCCTGCAGGAACGCACCACCTTCGCCCCCGCCGGGCGCCAGCTGTTCGATACCTACCTGGGCACCGGCGGTTACCTGACCGACAACTTCGGCTTGCAACTGGACCTCAACACGATTACCGGTGAGTACGGCCGCGAGCATTCGAGCACCGACATCCAGAACTATCGCCTGCGTGGCCAGTGGAACATCGACGATGACCGCGACCTGAGCTTCGGCGTGCAGCGCTACAAGGCCGATATGGACCTGGCTGGCGCCCTCAGCGTGCAGGACTACAAGGATGACCCGCGGCAATCGACCCGGCCGCTGGACCATTTCGAGGGCGATACCAACCGCGTCTGGGGTACCTACACCCAACGCCTGGGTGCCTTCGGCCCGTTCGATGAGGTGGAGTTCAGCTGGACCAACTTTGCCCATGACAGCTACCGCAACTTCGTGGTCGGCCTGCCCTTTACCCCCGATGGCACGGCGGTGACCAAGCAGGACGGCCCCCGCGACTTCAAGGTCTGGGGCAGCGAGCCACGCCTGAGCATGAGCATCGACGGCGACCAGGTAGGCCAGACCTGGCTGCTGGGTGCCCGCTACGTCAAGGAAGACATCGACTACCGTGTCGACCGCCAGAGCCTGGCCACTGGCAACGCGAGTGTGTTCCGCGACTGGACCTTCGACGACGAAGCCACCGCCGCCTACCTGAGCAACGCCGTCAGCTTGATGGATGGCCGCCTGGTCATCACCCCCGGCGTGCGCTACGAAAACGCCACGATGGACTACCGCGACGGCGTCACCGGCTTCAAGAACGACAACCGCTCCGAAGAATGGCTGCCAGGCCTGACCATTGGCTTGCAGGCCACCGATGCCTGGTTCGTCTATGCCAACGCCCAGCGTTCGTTGCGCCCGCCGCAGGTCACGCAAATCGTCAAGGAAGGCTCGGTAGGCGCTGAAATCGCCTGGAACTACGAGACCGGCGTGCGCTACACCCCCTGGGACGGCCTGCGCGTGGATGCCGGCTTGTACCGTATCGACTTCGACGACCAGATCGAATACAACGCCACCATCGACCGCTTCGTCAACCTGGGCAGCACGCGCCACCAGGGCATCGAGACCGAGGTGTTCTGGACGCCATCGGCCATCGCCAACCTCGACCTGCATGCCGGTTACGCCTATCTCGATGCCAAGCAGCGCAGCGGCCAGTTCAAGGACAACGAAGTGCCCTTCGCCTCCAAGCACCAGCTGATTCTCGACGGCCGCTTCCGCTTCGCCGAGCATTGGACCTACGGCATCGATGGCCTTTATGTAAGCGAGGCCTACACCGACGCTGCCAACAGCAGCGAAGAGAATGCCAGCGCCTCGGTGGGCGAACTGCCGGCGTACTGGGTCTGGAACACCTCGCTTGAGCGTGAATTCAAGCTTGCGCACGATAGCGTGCTGACCGCTTCGGCCGGGGTCAGCAACCTGTTCGACCGCCAGTATTACTTCCGCGGTATCGATACCAGCCCTTGGGGCCGCCAGCCAGCGCCGGGTCGTACCTTGACCCTGGGAGTCAACTACCGCTTCTGACCCACCTGTGAGCCCATGGAAAATATGCTCACTGCCACGCAAAATCTGAAGCAGGCAGCGCACCGCTGAACTCCGGGACGCGGTAAGGTAGAGGCCTGAATGGACTGATTTCGAGGTTTGCCGTGGCTTCCTACACCCTGCGCCAATTGAAGTACTTCGTCACCACCGTGGAATGCGGCAGCGTGGCGGAGGCTTCGCGCAAGCTGTACATCGCCCAGCCGTCGATTTCCACGGCGATCAAGGGGCTGGAAGAGAGCTTCGGCGTACAGCTGTTCATCCGTCACCATGCCCAGGGCGTGTCTCTCACCCCTGGCGGTGCACGCTTTTACCGCAAGGCCCGGGAGCTGCTGCGCATGTCCAAGGAGTTCGAACAGAACGCCCTGGCCGATAACGACGTGGTCAGCGGGCAGATCGATATCGGTTGTTTCGAGACAGTCGCTCCACTCTACCTGCCCCGCCTGATCGCAGGTTTTCGCGAACGCTACCCCGGCGTCGAGATCCGTCTGCAGGACGGCGAGCAGCAGGAGCTGGTGCAAGGCCTGACCGGCGGGCGCTTCGACCTGGCGATTTTCTATGAACACGACCTGGACGCAACCATCGAGACCGAACCACTGATGGCGCCGCAACGACCCTATGCGCTTCTACCCGAGGGGCACCGTTTCGCCCAGCAGCCCCAGGTATCCCTGCGCGACCTGGCGCTGGAGCCGATGATCCTGCTCGACGTGCAACCGAGCCGGACCTATTTCGTGAGTATCTTCGAAGAACTGGGCCTGACGCCGAACATCGTGTTCAGCTCGCCTTCCATCGAGATGGTGCGCGGCATGGTCGGCCAGGGCTTCGGTTTCTCGGTGCTGGTGACCCGGCCGCATTCCACTTGTACCTATGACGGCAAGCAAGTGGTGTGCGTGGATTTGGCCGAAGACGTAACCGGCTCGGCGTTGGTCGCAGCCTGGCTGAAGCGGGCGCAGCTGACCAAGCCGGCGCAGTTGTTCATCGAATATTGCAGGGAGCAGTTCAGCTTTAAGCTTTAAGCTGCAAGCTCGTAGCTTTTGGCTTGCAGCTAGTCACTTGCAGCTCAGCTCATTCACCCAAACCTCGAACTGCGCCGCCGGCATCGGCCGGGCAATCAGGTATCCCTGCCCCTGGTCGCAGCCGGCATTGCGCAAGAACTGATATTGCTCGGGGGTCTCGATGCCCTCGGCGGTAATCTTGAAGCCCAGGGCATGTCCCATGTCGATGATCGCCCGGGTAATGGCCACATCGTTCTCATCCTGAGGCAAATCGCTGATGAAAGCCCGGTCGATCTTCAGGTGATCGATCGGCAGCATCTTCAGGTAAGCCAGCGATGAATAGCCGGTGCCAAAATCGTCGATGGCAGTGGTCACGCCCATCTGCTGGATCGCGGCCAGCACTTCGCGGGCATGCCGGGGGCTTTCCATGATCACGCTTTCGGTGACTTCGACTTCGAGCAGGTCGGCCGATAATTCATGCCGTGCCAGGACGTCACCCAGGTATTCGACGAAATCACTGCGCTCGATCTGCAAGGCCGCGACGTTGATGGCGATGCGGCCGCCCTGCAGATCGCGGTCGCGCCATTGGCGCAATTGAGCACACACCAGTTCCAGTACGCGTTCGCCCAGGGGAATGATCAGGCCGGTGCGCTCGGCCAAGGGAATGAACTCAGCCGGTGAAATCAACCCACGGCGTGGGTCGCGCCAGCGCAACAGTGCTTCGGCGCCCTGCAGGCGACCACTGAACAGGTCTATCTTGGGCTGGTACCAGACTTCGAATTCATTGTTTTCCAGGGCCAGGCGCAAGGCATGCTCCTGGGCCAGGCGCTGATGCACGCGCTCGGTCATCTCCCCTCGGTAATAGCGATAGTCATTGCGACCGTTTTCCTTGGCGCAATACATGGCGGTATCGGCATGGCGCAACAGTTGCTCGGTGCTGTCGCCATGTTCGGGGCACAAGGCAATGCCGATACTGGCCGTGACCATTGCTGCCGTACCGTTGAGCATGAAGGGATGCTGCAGCGCCAGCAGTAACTGGCGGACTATCACGGTCGCGCCGTGCTCATGGCACAGGTCGTTGAGGATAAACGCGAACTCGTCTCCCCCCAGGCGGCAGACCGTGTCGCCCTCCTTGAGGCATTCCAGGAAGCGTTCGGTGGCCTGTTGCAGCAGCAAGTCGCCCATGGGGTGACCCAGGCTGTCGTTGACCATCTTGAAGCCATCGATGTCCAGCACCAGCACCGCCATTGGGCTACCACTGATGCAAGCCTGTTCGATGCCCAGTTGCAGGCGGTCGTTGAACAGCACGCGATTGGGCAAACCGGTGACGGCGTCGTAATGGGCCAGGCGTTCCAGCTCGACACCCGCCAGGCGCAGTTTTTCGCTGGTCTGGCGGATTTCGGTAATATCGGTGGATACGCCCAACACCCCCAGCAACTCTCCGTCCAGTGAGTGCAACGGGCACTTGGTCGTGAGGTAGATGTGGTTACCCTGCTCACTCTGGTGCCAATCTTCCAGACGCAGCTCCCGGCCGCTCGCAATCACATGGTCGTCATCGGCCTGATGCTTGCGCGCGCGCTCGGGCACGAGAAACTGCTCGCGGCGCAAGCCAAGCAATTGCTCGCGGGTTCGCCCCACCGCAGTTTCGAAGGTGCGATTGCACAAGCGCAGATGGCCATTGATGTCGAACATGTAGACCAGCGAGGGCGCGTTGTCGACGATCCCCTGCAACAGGGCTTTCTGGCTCTGCAGCGCCGCATTGCGCGCCCTGACCAGGCGATTGCCTTGGCTCAATTGCAGCACGAACAGGCTCAACAGCACGGTACTGGCCAAGGCGAACAGAAACAGCGCCGACGACAACAACGAACGTTTTGGCCAGCCTCCCTTTGGTAGTGCCGCAAGCTGCCAGTGGCCGCCGGGCACGTCGACTTCCTGAGTCAGAGGCTGGCGCGCAAACAACCCCGGATCGCCCCAGATCAATTCGCCGTCGCCACCCTGGCCATCGCGCCCGCGCACCGCCAGGTCGAAGCGCCGGTCGTGGCCCAGCCCTGCGGCGGCGAGCAACTGATCGACATCGGCAACAATCGAGACGTTGCCCCAATAGCGTTTCGCTTCGTCTGGCCCGCCAACGAAAACCGGTCGCCGGTAAATCAACGCGCGGCCACCCTGGTACAACGCGACCGGCCCCGCGAGGATCGGGCTGCGGGTTTGCCGGGCGCGTTGCAACAACGGGTACTGATCGGGCAATTGCCGGTAATCGACACCCAGGATGCGTTCGTTGCCCTTGAGCGGGTAGACATCGCTCAGTACATCATCCGGGGCGATGGCGATATGGCGGATGTAAGGCACCGAAGCGATGGCCTGGCGCGCCATACCACGAAAATGCTCGGGGGAAATGCGCTGATCTACGCTCAGTAGTTGGGCTATACCCTCGGTCTCGCTGAAGGCCGAGCGGATCTGCGCCTCCAGTTCGGCGCGCAGGCCCGACACTTGCGCGCCGGTATTGGCCCGGTGTTCATTTTCCTGCCGCTCGATCTCCAGTTGCCCGACGATCACTGACAGGGTCGTACCCAACAACAAAAACGTAAATGGCAGCACGTGGGTAGCCAGCGAGCGACCCAGGGCACGCCAACGGCGCAACAACGGCTGAGGTGTTTTTGTCATGTGCGCCTTGCGAACTGGGCTATCGACTTTGTGTTGTATCGGCAGCTCGTCGCTGTAATTGAGTGGCTCTGGTTTTTTCCTTGAAATTGGCGTTATGCTCGCTGAAACGTTTCACCTACAACAATCCGAGGGACGTGCTGTGGAAAACATTCTTGCCGGGCTTTACCCAACGCTTGCAGAGATTCCAGAAACGTATCGCCTGGGCCAGCCCATCGAACAGCGTGAATACCTGGTCGATGGTGCCCTGCGCCAGTGGCAGGGGCCATTGGCCCCGGTGCGCAGCCCGGTCTACATCCGTGGCGAACAGGGTGATGAACAGGTCATCCTCGGCAGCACCCCGTTGCTGGACGCCGACACCGCCCTCACCGCCCTGGAGGCCGCCGTGCGCGCTTATGACCGGGGCCAGGGTGCATGGCCGACGATGCGCGTGGCCGAGCGTATCCAGCACGTCGAGGCGTTCCTTGCACGCATGCGCGAACAGCGTGGCGCCGTGGTGAAACTACTGATGTGGGAGATCGGCAAAAACCTCAAGGATTCGGAAAAGGAATTCGACCGCACCTGCGATTACATCGTCGACACCATCAACGCGCTCAAGGAGCTCGACCGGCGCTCCAGCCGTTTCGAGCTGGAACAGGACACCTTGGGCCAGATCCGTCGTGTGCCGCTGGGCGTCGCCTTGTGCATGGGCCCCTACAACTATCCGCTCAACGAAACCTTCACCACTCTGATTCCGGCACTGATCATGGGCAACACCGTGGTGTTCAAGCCGGCAAAATTCGGCGTGCTGCTCATCCGTCCGTTGCTGGAAGCTTTCCGCGACAGCTTCCCGGCCGGTGTCATCAATGTGATCTATGGCCGTGGCCGGGAAACCGTCAGTGCGCTGATGGCCAGCGGCAATGTCGATATCTTCGCCTTCATCGGCACCAACAAGGCGGCCAGCGACCTGAAAAAACTGCACCCACGCCCCCATCGCCTGCGCGCAGCGCTGGGCCTGGATGCGAAGAACCCGGGTATCGTGCTGCCCGAGGTCGACCTGGACAACGCCGTCAACGAGGCAGTTACCGGCGCCTTGTCGTTCAACGGCCAGCGTTGCACGGCGTTGAAGATCCTGTTCGTTCACGAGCGGGTGGTCGACAGTTTCATCGACAAGTTCAACCGTAAGCTCGCCAGCCTCAAACCGGGCATGCCATGGGAGCCTGACGTAGCCCTGACGCCACTGCCCGAGCCGGGCAAGCTCGACTACCTGAGCACCCTGGTCAGCGATGCCATCGACAAGGGCGCCAAGGTGGTCAACCCGTCTGGCGGCCAGGCCCGCGGTTCGTTCTTCTACCCCGCCGTGCTCTACCCGGTCACCCCGGCCATGCGCGTGTACCATGAAGAGCAGTTCGGGCCTGTCGTCCCGGTGGTGCCTTACCGCGACCTGACTACGGTCATCGATTACGTCCTGGAGTCGGACTTCGGTCAGCAGCTGAGTATCTTCGGCACCGACCCGGCCCAGGTAGGGCGTCTGGTCGACACCTTCGCCAACCAGGTCGGCCGCATCAACATCAATGCCCAGTGCCAGCGCGGGCCCGACACTTACCCGTTCAACGGGCGCAAGAATTCGGCCGAGGGCACCTTGTCGGTGCACGACGCGCTACGTACTTTCTCGATCCGTACGTTGGTGGCGACCAAGTTCCAGGAGAGCAACAAAGAGCTGATCAGCGAAATCATTCGGCGGCGCGAGTCGAGTTTCCTGACCACCGATTACATTTTCTGATTAGTGAAACGCGGTAGCAGCTGCCGACAGGCTCCGTTCGCTCGCACAGCGGACGCATGAAAGCTTTACGGGCTTTGGACGCAGCCTGGCGGCAGCTGCTACGGGTGCGTGACTTCGCACAATTGCGTAGCTGCCGTAGGCTGCGTCACGCGCGCGATGCGGGCGCAATAAGCCGGATAAGACAGTTGCTGCTACGAAGAGCGGTTTGCCGGGTGTGAATCAGCAATGCCCTGTTCCGGTGAGCGCCGGCCGCTCCTCAAGTACCTCAAGGGCACACAGCGCAATGCGCCGGCACGCCTCCTGGAGCTGGTCGGCGTCCAGTACCAGCCCCAGGCGCAGGTGCCCGGCAGCGCTGGGGCCGAATGCCTCTCCGGCCAGCACAGACACCCCATGCTCTTCGAGCAGGCGATGGGCAAAGTCGTGGGCACTGAGGCCGGTTGCACGGATATCGACCATTACAAACATACCGCCATCAGGCGAATGCACGCCGATGCCCGGACACCCCGCAAGCGCCGCGCAAACCCGGTCCCGGCGTTCGCGGTAGGTGTGGCGCATCAGCATCACAGCAGGTAGATCGCTCTCGATGGCCACTTGTGCAGCGTTCTGGATGAAATCCGGCAGGCCGTACACCATGCACAGCGACAGATTCGCCAAGTGGTCACACAGTGACGGCGGGGCGACCACCCAGCCAATACGCCAGCCGGACATGGCATGGGACTTGGACAGGCTGTTGATGGTCGCGGTACGCCCGGCCATCCCCGGCAGGCTCGCGGGGCTGATGTGTTCTCCCTCATAAAGCAGGTCGCTATAGACCTCATCCGAAATCAGCCACAGGTCATGGGCAATACATAACCGCGCCAACTGCTCCCAGGTGCCACGCGACAGGCTGGTGCCGGTGGGGTTGTGCGGGCTGTTGAGCAACAAGGCTCGAGTGCGCGGCGTAATCAAGGCCGCGACCTCGGCAGGTTGCACGCGAAAGCCGTTCTGCGGTTTGACCGACACCGGCACCACTTTCGCCCCGCAGGCACCGAACACCGCTTCGTAGGTGACATACATGGGTTCGGCGACAATCACCTCATCGCCCGGGTCGAGCAGGCATTGCGCCACCGAGTACACGGCACACTGGGCGCCAGGCGTAATGATTACGTTGTCGGCGCCAAGCGGCTGGCCACTCCGGCGCATTTGCCTGGTGGCAACGGCCTGGCGCAAGCCAAGGCTGCCTCGCACGTCAGAATAATGGGTGTGGCCGGCCAGCATGCTATCAATTGCAGCATTGACGATGGGCGGTGGGGTATCAAAATCGGGGTCGCCAACCGACAACAACAAAATATCGCGGCCTTGTTGGCGCAGTTGCAGTGCACGGTGGTGAATGTCCCAGGCATCGGCACCCGCCCCTCTGATTCGGCGGGTCAGCGCGGAAAAACGCATGCGAGTCTCCTTGTCGGTCATGCGTGCAGTCGAATATGCAAAAGAATATGTCGTCTGCCGAAAAACTTATAACGTTTTATGTACAACTGGCCAGTATTGACCAGTAAAACGTTTGCGCCTTGAAATGCTCGGAAACATTGGTGCAGACCAGACAAACGGGCAGAAAAAAACCCATACGGATGATGTCTCGGTGCTATTTTTAAAGTCTGTCTGGATCAGGTGCAGGCCTGATCACTCATGCCGGTCGAATCACAAGGTGGGACCCCCATGAATAAACTGACGTTTCCCAACGCCTGCCAGGTCATGCGTTGGCATTTTCACCCGCTGGGCTTTGAAGGCAGCATGGATGCCCCCGGTAGTATGGTTGCACGGCTGTTTGACCGTGCTACTGGCGAAACACTGATTGCCATTGCCGGTATCCCTTGCGCCACAGTGATGAACGCACCGGATGTCGAGCGTATTATCGAAGCGGTCGAAGCAGAACTTGAAGCATTCGCCCCACCCCAATTTTTCGCAGCCGTCGGCTGATCAATCCCCGCTCCCAGGCCCGCCTATTGGCGGGCCTTTTCTTGCCCGCGCAAATCAACGAAACAAGGTTTCTCGGCGTTCACCTGCTGCGATGCACGGGGCATGTTCGCAGTATCGCCATTGGCGGCATCGACGTACCAGTAGCAATGTTTGACCGTGCGCGTTATGGCTACATAGGCCAGGCGCAGGATTTCATCCTTCTGGGCATTATCGAAAGGTTGCGCATCGCCACTGCGACCCAACCCAGCCATGCGATACACCTGGTTCTTGTACGGCGAACTGGTCACATGCTGGCAATCGCCCAGCAGGAACACCGCATCGGCCTGCAACCCCTTGGCGCTGTGGTAGGTCAGCTGCTTGAAGCGACGCGCCTGCGGTTCAAGGCCGGACTCATGGCTGATCAGCGACTGCAAATGCTCTGATATCAGTAACTTATCGCTACTTTTTCGAAACAACAGCAAGATTGAATCACCCCGTTTGTAGTGCTCCAGCAGACGCTGGGCCAAGGCTTGGTCGTCGCGATCCAGCACCGTGACGGGCACAGGCTCGTCGGCTGCCGGGCCGCAGGCCTTGGCCTTCTTTCCGGAAATGGCCGGAGCGCTTTTAACGATGTGTTCGGCGGCATCGATGATGTGCTGATGGCTGCGGTAGTTATCGCTGAGCATGACTTTGGTGGTGGCCGGAGCGGGAAACTCCTTGGCAAACTCCATGAAGAATTTCGGCGAACTGCCGCGCCAACCATAGATCGACTGCCAGTCATCGCCCACACACAGCAGGGATGAATGCTGGGCTGCCCGACCAACATGCATGTGCGGCCCCCGACGACGGATTTCCCGCAGGCTGGCCCGCAGCCAGGAGACGATCTGCGGTGAGACGTCCTGGAACTCATCGATCATCAAGTGGCTAAGTGGCCGCAACAGCTCATCACCCACCAACTTGAGGTTCTCCGGGGTGTTTTCGCCAAACGTCGCAAACATGCGATTGTAGGTCATGATCGGCGGCGATTGCGCGAGCAAGTGGTTCTCGAAGGATTTCCAGAACAGGCTCAAGGCCTCGAAGTACCAGCGGTCGCTGTCATCGCTGGCAAAATTCATCTGCCCAACCGCCACCGAAACGTCCAGCCCAAGGTTCTCGATAAAGCTGGCCGAGGCGACGAAGCTGTCGAGCAAAGGGGCTGCACCGAGCTCGCCCTTGACCTTGTAATCGAAACCCGGGCCAGCCACCGCATCGGCCGCCAACGACTGCACAAGCCGCTTGGCCGCCGCGTAGTTTTCTAACCAAATCACAGGCTTATCGCAGAAAGCTTGAAACAGGGTGCGCTTGATTACCCACTCCGCCCAGACGGGAAGCTTGGCCCCGGGGCGCTTGTATTGCTGGTTTTCAGCCGGGTCGAAGCCCAGGACCACCCAAGCGTCCATCTGCGCGATGTAACCGTGGAAATGGAACGCGCTGCCGTTGATCTCCACGGTTTGCCGGTTCGGCTCGATGCCCTTGATGGGCCAGGCACCAGCGCCAAACCACAGGTCTTCGAGGGTGTCGCACAGTTCTTCGTCGCGGCTGGCGGACAATTGCGTTACCGCCACGCGCTTTTGCACGTCAGGGTGGTCACGGTCCAGTTCCTTGAGCTGCAATGCCTGGCGACGCAACATCGCCATCAACTCGCGAAAGCGCTCATGGTTGGCGTGCAGGTCGCGGTAGCAGAGGTTGAGCTGCTGGCGCTGGGCGTCATTGATGCGCAGGTCGAAAGGGTTGCTTGTCTCGCTGCCTTCGCCCACAGCCTTTGCATTGTTGCTCAGGTTCTCGAACGCACGCAGCTGGCCAAAGCCCGGTAAACTGCGCACCAGCGGCAGGATGCGCGAATGGAAGGTGCGCACCATCTCCCTGGCCTGTACCGGGCTCAGGCGATGGCCCCAAAGGCCAAGCACTTCAATCAGCTTGGCGATGAAATCCTTGCGCGACTCGCGGGTAAAGGTCACCACGGTCATGGAATCGAGCTCGAACCCCAGGTAATGGGTCAGCAGCAAGATGCGCAACACCAGCGAGGTCGACTTGCCTGCGCCCGCACCGGCAATCACATAGGTCGACGGCGTATCGCTGAAGATCATCTTCCATTGCGCCGCGCTCGGTTGGGCATGGGCCGGCAGGCGCTGGGCAACGTCCGCCTTGACGCGTCTCTTCAACTCGGCGGTAACGGGCAGGCGCCAGTCATCGAACAGGTTGTCGTCGACACCCGGCACGGCATGCTCTGCCGGGCGCGTGTCGCGGATCATCAGCACCTGGCGGCCCTCTTCGATGCCATCGATGCGGCCTTCGTCATAGCCTTCGCGCACGCCGTCGGCGTGGCCGGTGCGCTGGCCGACCACATGCCCCTGGAACCAGGAATCGCGATGCTGAGCCCGCAGGCGGCTCAGGCCACCGCCAAGCAAGCGTGCAGCCAGACGCTTGAGCAGAGGCAATTGGGCGGGGGGCGACAATTCGGCAGGCAGCTCAGGCACGCGGACTCCAGAGGTTGGCAAGGACAGGTGCCCATGTTCGCTCCAATTGCCGTTCACCGCCAGTCAATTGCTCTTAGATCAACCGATTAGGCGATGAATCGCATAAATAGCGCTAAGTTGAACCGCAACAACACATCTAAAATTACGATCATCATTTTCGTTATTTTCCGCTTATTTTCGATATGAACTTGATGGATCATGAGGCCATTCAAACGATTCACTGCTCAGGAGATGCGCCATGCTGCAACTGCGACCCTTCCAGTCCCTTGGTGGTGCCAACCATGGCTGGCTCGATGCCCATCACCATTTTTCCTTCGCCGAGTATTACGACCCCGAACGTATGCACTGGGGCAACCTGCGGGTCTGGAACGATGACGTGATCGCCCCCGGCACCGGGTTCCCGCAGCACCCACACCGGGACATGGAGATCATCACCTACGTACGGGAAGGCGCCATCAGCCACCAGGACAACCTGGGCAACAAGGGCCGCACCGAAGCCGGTGACGTACAAGTGATGAGTGCCGGCACCGGCATCGCCCACAGCGAGTACAACCTGGAAGCTGTGCAGACGCGGATCTTCCAGATCTGGATCATCCCCGACCGTACCGGCCAGGCGCCCTCCTGGGGTGCGCGGCCTTTCCCCAAGGGCGAGCGTGGCGAAGGCTTCGTCACCCTGGCCAGTGGCAAGGCAGGTGATGAGCAGAGCTTGCGTATCCGTGCCGATGCGCGGTTGGTGGCCGCCACCCTAAAGGCCGGGGAAACGGCGGAGTACGCCCTCGATGCTGGGCGCCGGGCATATCTGGTGCCGGCCAAGGGGCTGATCGAGATCAATGGCTTGCGTGCAGCGGCGCGGGACGGGGTGGCGATCGAGGATGAACAGACCTTGCGGGTGACGGCCGTTGAAGACAGCGAGATTGTGCTGGTGGATGTGGCTTGAAGATCCAAAAAGGGCCTGATCGTCAGGCCCTTTTTTTTGTCTGATCTGGCCTCATCGCGGGCAAGCCCGCTCCTACAAGGGCATGTGGTGCTTTTGTAGGAGCGGGCTTGCCCGCGATGAGGTCCAAACACTTATCAAAAACTCAATAAGTTAAAACACAAACTTAAACAACAATCTAAGCAATCGCCGCATCCACCAACACCTGCGCCTCAGCCACCAAACGCTGCAAATGCGCCTCGTCGATGAAGCTCTCGGCGTAAATCTTGTAGATATCCTCGGTGCCTGAAGGCCGTGCGGCGAACCAGCCGTTGGCCGTCATCACCTTCAGGCCGCCAATGGCTTGTTCGTTGCCCGGTGCATGGCTGAGGATCTGTTCGATTGGCTCGCCGGCCAGGCTGGTGGACTTGACCTGCTCGGGCGACAGCTTGCTCAACAGTGCCTTCTGCTGGGGATTGGCCTTGGCTTCCACACGAGTGGCGTAAGGCCGGCCCAGGTCCTGGGCAAGCTTTTCGTAGTACTGGTTCGGGTCGAGCTTGGTCTTGGCGGTGATTTCCGCCGCCAGCAAGGCAGGAATCAGACCGTCCTTGTCCGTGCACCAGACACTGCCGTCGCGGCGCAGGAAAGATGCACCCGCACTCTCCTCCCCGCCAAAGCCCAATGAACCATCGAAAAGACCATCGGCGAAGAACTTGAAGCCCACCGGCACTTCGTGCAGGCGACGGCCCAGGCGTGCGGTCACCCGATCGATCAAGCCGCTGCTGACCACGGTCTTGCCCACGGCGGCATCGCTGCGCCATTGCGGCCGGTTATTGAACAGGTAGTCGATGGCCACGGCCAGGTAGTTGTTGGGCTGCAACAAGCCACCGGATGGCGTGACGATGCCATGCCGGTCGTGGTCAGGGTCGCAGGCGAAGGCCACGTCGAAGCGGTCCTTCAGGCCGATCAGGCCTTGCATGGCGTAGTTGGACGACGGGTCCATGCGGATCTGGCCGTCCCAGTCCACGCACATGAAACGGAAGGTCGGGTCGACCTCGCGGTTCACCACTTCCAGGTTCAGCTTGTAGTATTCGGCAATCGCCGACCAGTAGCGCACGCCGGCGCCGCCCAGGGGGTCGACACCCAGGCGCAGGTTGGCCGCGCGGATAGCGTCCATGTCGATGACATTGCCAAGGTCGGCCACATAGGTGTTCAGGTAATCATGACGATGGGTCGTCGGCGCCTTCAGCGCCTGCTCGTAGTCCATGCGTTTGACGCCCTTGAGGCCGTCGGCCAGGAGCTCGTTGGCCTTGGCTTCGACCCATTTGGTGACATCGGAATCGGCCGGGCCGCCATTGGGCGGGTTGTATTTGAAACCACCGCTTTGCGGCGGGTTGTGCGAGGGCGTGATAACGATGCCGTCGGCCAGGCCACTGCTGCGGCCACGGTTGTAGCAGAGGATGGCATGGGAGACCGCCGGGGTCGGCGTGTACTCATCGTCCTTGGCCAGCATCACCTCAACGCCATTGGCCGCCAGCACCTGGAGCGCGCTGGCACCGGCCGGGGTGGACAATGCATGGGTGTCGATGCCGACGAACAGCGGGCCATCGATACCCTTGGCCTGGCGGTAGAGGCAGATGGCCTGGCTGATGGCCAGGACGTGATTTTCGTTGAAACTCAAGTCAAACGCACTGCCACGGTGCCCGGACGTACCGAAGGCCACACGCTGGGTGGCGATCGAGGCATCGGGCTGGCCGGTGTAATAGGCGGTCAGCAGTCGCGGGATATCGACCAGCGCGCAAGCTGGAGCAGGTTTACCCGCCAATGGACTGAGATTCATGCAAAACCCCTGAAAATGGTTCGAGACTGAAAGGACGGCAGTTTACTGGCACTTTGACCTTGAGGCGACGGGTTATATCCATGACCTTTTTAATTAATACTTATGTACAACGCCACCACCGCGGAAACAACTGCTGAACCTTGGCCTGCCCAAACCGATCATCGATCAACACCACCACCCCACGGTCGTCCTGACCGCGTATCACCCTTCCTGCTGCCTGAACCACCTTTTGCACGCCCGGGTACAGGTAGGTGTAGTCGTAGCCATCCCCGAAAATAGCGCCCATGCGCTGCTTGAGCTGCTCGTTGACCGGGTTGAGTTGCGCCAGCCCAAGGGTCGCAATGAACGCGCCGATCAATCGGCTGCCGGGCAAATCTATGCCTTCGCCAAAGGCGCCCCCCAGGACGGCGAAGCCAATGCCCTGCCCGTCTGCCGCGAACCGGGAAAGAAACGCCGTCCGCTGTGCTTCGTCCATATTGCGCGACTGCGACCATTGCACAATGGCGGGATAACGTTCGCCGAGCAGCTCGGCCACTTGCTGCAAGTAATCGAAACTGCTGAAGAATGCCAGGTAATTGCCGGGTTGTGCCCTGTACTGCTGCGCGATCAATTCGACTATCGGCCCCAGCGATGCCTGGCGGTGGTTGAAACGCGTGGAAATCTCGCTGGCGATGCGCACCTGCAGTTGCTCGGCGCGAAACGGCGATTGCACATCCAGCCAGGCGGTCTGGGCTGGCAACCCGAGCAAGTCGGCATAGTAGTGGCGCGGGCTCAACGTGGCGGAAAACAGCACCGTACTGCGCGCTGCCGCCAGGCGCGGGCCGAGCAGCGGTGCCGGCACCACATTGCGCAGGCATAGGGTGGACAGGTTGCGTTTGCCTGGCCCCTCGCGCTTGCTGACGTCAAACAGGAAATGCTCGTCGAACAACTCGGCCACGCGGGTGAACTGCAAGGCCTGGAAATAGAACTCCAGCAACTGGCCGTCGATACCCTCGGGCTGTTGGTTCATCTCATCACTGATCAAACCCACGCAACGCAGCAAGGCCTGGAGAAAACGCTCTGGCACGCGGCCGTGGGCCTGGTACGAAGCCAGTTGCTCCTTGTGCACGGCATTCCACTCGCGGTTAAGACGTTGCAGCGAGCTCTTGAGGCTGGCCGGGGGTGTACGCCGAACGGCCTGTAGCGTGCGCTGGTCGAGGCTTGCGCTGTACATCTGGCGCCCGCGCTCCACCAGGTTATGCGCTTCATCCACCAACACCGCCAGGCGCCATTGGTTGGCCTGGGCCAGGCCAAACAGCAGTGCGCTCAAGTCGAAGTAATAGTTGTAGTCGCCCACCACCACATCGGCCCAGCGTGCCAGCTCCTGGCTCAGGTAGTAGGGGCATACCTGGTGGGCCAGCGCCACCTCGCGCAGGGTGGCCTGATCGAGCAATGGCAGTTGCACGGCCACCTCGCGCGCCGCCGGCAGGCGGTCATAAAAGCCCTTGGCCAGCGGGCAGGATTGGCCATGGCAGGCTTTGCCCGGGTGCTCGCACGCTTTGTCCCGGGCTACCAGTTCCAGGCTGCGCAACGCCAGGCCGGGGCTGGCCTTGTGAACCTGGCGCAATGCTTCGAGGGCCAGGGCACGGCCAGGGGTCTTGGCACTGAGGAACAGGATCTTGTCCAGCCCCTGGGGCACGACGGCCTTGAGCAAGGGGAACAAGGTGCCCAGGGTTTTGCCGATGCCGGTGGTGGCCTGGGCCATCAGGCAACGGCCGGTGCTCACGGCCTTGTATACCGTTTCGGCAAGGTCGCGCTGGCCACTGCGAAACGCGCCGAAGGGAAAGGCCAATGCAGCCAGTCCCGTATCGCGCGCAGCAGCCCGGGCCATTTCCTGCTCGGCCCAGGCCAGAAAGCATTGGCATTGGCGTTCGAAAAAGGCCTGCAGCTCGCCGGCGCGATAGCCTTGCTCGAAGGTGGTCTCGCGGTCGCTGTCGACGTCCAGGTAAACCAGGGCCAGTTGCAGGTGTTCAAGTTGCAGTTGCTGGCACAGCAGCCAGCCGTACACCTTGGCCTGGGCCCAATGCAATTGGCGATGATTATCCGGTTGGTTGGCGAGGTCGCCGCGGTGGGTCTTGATTTCTTCCAGGCGATTGCGTGCCGGGTCGTAACCGTCGGCACGGCCACGTACGTGCAAGCTGCAGTAGTTGCCTGCCAACGGCACTTCGGTTTGGTAGCCCGCGCCACGCCGCGCCGCCACCCGGCGGTGGCCGGCAATGCCCTCCTGGGCACTGGGCGATGGCGTGAAGCGCAGGTCCAGGTCACCGACCTTGGCCGTGAACTCGCACAGGGCGCGTACCGCAACCGAGTAACTCATGCCGGCGGCGCTGCCCATTGCACGTAGCAGACCGTGACCGGCATGTCTTGCTGGCTGCAGAACTCGATCCAGCGCAGCTGGTTGTCCTGCAAGCGGTCGCCCGGCCCCTTGACCTCGATCATCCGGTAGAGCCCTTGCTCCGGCCAGAACTGGATCAGGTCGGGCATGCCGGCCCGGTTGGCCTTTATGTCCCCCAGCAGGCGCTCGAAGCAGTGTTTCAAGTGCTCGGCCGGCAGGCACAGCAGCGCTTCTTCGAGCAGGGTCGGGCTCAAGTCAGCCCAATAGACGAAGGGCGACTGCACACCCCACTTGTCCTGATAACGCTCGCGGATGCTTGCCTTGTAGCTACCGTCGTCCAGTTGAGCCAGGCACGTGGTGAACAGCTCGGCGCGGCGTAAACGGAACTCGGCATCGTGCAGGTCGGCCGGGCCGCTCTGGAACGGGTGGAAGAACGCGCCCGGCACCGGTGCAAAAATTGCCGGCCAGCACAATAGCCCGAACAGGGAGTTGAGCAGCGTGTTTTCGACATAGTGCACAGTGCCCTGCTCTTCGTTCAGGTGCATGAGTACAGCCTGTTCGACGCTGCAGCCTTCGAATGGGTACGGCAAGGTCAAGTCAATGCGCAGGATCGGCGCCTGGCAGGGTTGGGCCGCTGCCGCCAGCCCCAGCTTGCGGCGCAGGCGCGGCATGATGCGTTGAAGCTGCTGGGCTTCAGCAGCATGGTGTGGCGCCTGTTCGACGCTGCAGGCCAGGGCCATGGCCGCCTCGAATCGATCACTGCGTTCGAGCACGCGAACCGCGCGCAGACGTGCTTCAGGGTGCAAGCAATCCTGGTAGATCGCAAGGGCAGTGTCCCATTGGGCGCTGCGTTCACAGTACTGGCCCAGTTGGAACAGAAGCTTGCCCCGGCGACGTTCCAGCCAGGAGTTGGCGCTGCGTGCGGCGTTCACCTGGTCGAGGATCAAATTGACATCGACACCCGCCTCGAACGCCTCGCTACTGGCATGCAACACCAGGTAGGTTTCCAAGTCTTCTCGGCAACGCAAGGCCCGTGATTCGGCGCCCAGTTCCACTGATTCATAGCGCAGCAGCCCCAGGTCGGCGAGGACGAACTCGGTCCAGTCCTGGTAGAGGTTGCCAAAAAACAACAGGCGCAACCGATCGCATAGCGGGCGCACCTTGAGTACATACAAGTGGTCGTCAAGGGTCGGGCACCACTGCTGCCACGCCTGCACTTGGGTGCAATGGGGCAATAAGGCGGCCAGCAGATCCGGCTTACTGGCACGGGGCTGTTCGAGCAAGGGCGCGAAGCAGGTGACAATCTCGGGCTTGACCAGCACCTCGAACAGCTGTTCCAGGCCCAAGGGCTGCTGGTCGTCCACCCAACCCAGCGCCAGCAGAGGCGCCGCCGCATCTATTGTGGAGCCGATTTCCGCGTACCTGAGCTTGCTTGCCCGGTAAAGCGGCCCCTTGCGCATGACCATGCGCACCAGCAAGGCCTGGCTGTTTTTTGGCAAACCACGAAAATCCGCGAGAAAGCGCAGCTCTTCGTCATTGAACAAGTCGCCATAGCGCGGCGCCAGCCAGTCGAGCACACGGCTGAAGTTGTTCAGGTAATAGAAGGGATCATCAAGGGGTTGAGCGGTCACGGAGTGCACGGGCCAGGCGGGGACAAGCACTGGTTATACATACAGAACCCTCCTTCTGGCAACCTGAACCGACCGAGTGCCGCCCAGTTTTTGTAGGCGCTGGCTTGCCTGCGATTGGAAAGCGCAGCCTTCCCTTGCGGTGTCTGGCTTGATACCGCCGGGGCCGCTACGCAGCCCATCGCGGCGCTACGGCGTTCCGGCACGCCACACAAAAAGTACTACATAGTTACCCACCCGCCACCCGCTTCCTCCTGTGTGATAGCGCATCCTCTACTCGAGATCAGTACGATGCCGGATCACTCCAACGCCACTTTTCAATCAACGCGCAATCTCCATCCTCTGGTTTCCCCAGTGGATGCCCTGGACGAACCCGACTGGCTGCGCCGTGCCGACCCGCTGCAGCGCAAGTTGCTGGCAGAGCTTCGAACAGCCGGGCGCCAGGCGCGCGCCGCTGCCATGGAGCCATTTACTTTTATCGGCAGCCTGGCTGAACGCGCCGACGTCAAGCCGTCGCAATACCGTCTTAAAGGGTTCAGCCCCGCCCAGTTCACCGGCAATGAAGATTACCCGGAGTACCTGGCCAAAAAACTCCAGGAGCCGGCCCTTCGATCGGCCAGGATCGCCGCCTACCTGGCTACATTGCGTGAAGAAAGCAAAATGGCCGAACTCAAGGGCGACCTGCGCGACGATGGCAAAAAAATGCTTCAACAGCTGATCGATGCCTTCGCACTGGGTAGCTCTGAGGCTGCAGAAAAAGGCACCTACCTTGAGGCCAACTTCACCTTATGTGCGTCGTTGCTCATCCTCGATACGATTCACCTGCCGCAAATCATCCTGATCGGCCCCGACCTCGACGACGCCCCTTGTATCGCCTACGTGCCTGGGCATCCCAGGCACCCCATAAAGCAGCACCGCTCCAGGGCCGCCTTTTACGCCAGCCTGAGACGCGAGCTGCTGCGCCGCGAGTTCCAGCAGTATGTTCAGCGCTTCGTGGCCATGCCCGACCAACCAAGCTTGTTCGCGGCCCTGCGCGACAATGACACCTTGATCGGCCTGCCCATGAAAGCGGTCGCCCTGACCCAGCGGTTGGGCAGCTTCGTTTATGCGCAAATGGTCGAACGCCTACTCGCCGACGCACGCTATCTGCTGCCTGCGACCCCCGAAAAAATCCGTGATCTTGAGAACTTGCTATTCGATTTTCCTACTGCCATCGAAGAGCACCTGATGATCGGAGCTGGAGTGGGTATATCGGCTGGTGAAGAGGACGAAGGCCGCTCCCCTTCCGATTGCATCGAACCCCTGCGCTGGGTGCGCCTGCCCAACAATCAAGAGCAACGCTGGCGCGTCAACCTCATCGATTACCAGGCCGACGAGCTCATCACCACACCCGGCGAACCCGATGCCCAAGGCCTGTATACCTTTACCCATCGGTACCTACAGGGCGAGCAAAAGGCCATCCGGATCAACGAACATTTCTATCGGGTCCAGCAGGACAGCGAAGGCAACTGGGAGCTGCTCGGTGTCGCCAGCGGCATTTCAGCATACCGATCCTACCGCCCGCGCCTCTACCACAATGGCCACGGCGCCTGGCACCATGGCCTGGAACGCCCGGAGCACTGGGGACGGCTGTCATTGCTGCGACGCCTGGGTCCGCTGAGCCTTGGTCTCTCGGATGAGCAATTACTGGAGCTGGGCCGTATCAGTGGGGTCAGCAATACGCAGTTGCGTCAGGTCTACCTGGAGGACCGGCCGGTACCCGCCTTGCTACACGACATGATGACCCGCGCACGCATCCGCATCGAAGTTGGCAAGGTGATGAAGTTGGTCGCCCAGGGTCAACCTGTACCCGAGGGTTATGCCGTTGAAGATCTCGAAAAGTATTACCTGCTGCTCAAGCCAAAACGCAACAGAACTTCACGCAGCCCACAAAACACGCCCTCTCCTGATACAGGCCAGTGCTCGGCTGAATCGACATGCGCTTCGACAACCGCCGAGCTGTACCGGCGTTGGTGGCAGCGCCTGGCCTTGGCAATATTTGCCCATCGCTACGAACTGGCTCAGGTGCCTGTAGATATCGCCGTGCAGGCTCTGCAAATAAGCTATCCCCTCTTGCCGCTGCGAATCGCGCAAGACCTGCTCGATCAGCTGCGCCCCCAAGTCGCACGCGACCTGATGCTCGGCGTAATCGCCTTGCCATTGGCCGAACGTGCAATCGCCACCCAGGCACAGGTTCGACTGGCTCGGGCTCTTGAAGGGATTGCCGAGCCGTTCATGGCCAACACCGACAGCGCTATCCTCGCCTTTCGCCTGCTCGAATTCCTGCCAGGCTGGCAAGTCGGCACTGCATTGCTGTTACGCCAGGGGGATACATTCGGACTGCCCTTGGCCAGCCTCGGCAATACGGATATAGAAACCACCAGTATTTATCTCAACGATGAGGGCTGGCATGCCGTCAGTTCAACCCAGGTGCTGCACAACCAGGACACCACCGAATTGGGTTTCTACCGTAGCGTGCTGTATGCGCTGGGTGAAACACGGCGGGTTACGCTTGGGTTTGGCCTGAACGAACCAGCGCGCCTCAGGCAACAGCTCATGATCCTGGCCCAGGCTCGCCCCCAGAGGTCATGCCTGCTATTGGACATACCCATCGACCGCACCTGGCTGACCTCGCAGCGCCAACCCCGGCAATTGATCAGGAACTCCTGGGCCCTGTTGAACAGAGAACCTGCTCCCCTGCGTTTGCAGGCAATGCTCGGCAATCACCCCGATAGCGCGAATGCCGCCGGAAATTTCATACGCCTTTTGCTCCGCCAGAACGTTGCGGTTGGCACGCAAATCAGCCGCCTGGAACGAGAACACACCTCACTCACACAGAGCCTGGCCGAATGGGTTGCACAGGAGCCCGACTCGGATCTCAGGGCCGAGCGGCAGAACGTACAACGCCACGTACTCAATGCCTGGTCCGCCTCGATACTCCAGCAACCCATGAGCCTGGTCCTGAACCACGCGGCACTCAATACGCTGCCGCCACTACCGGTGGGCCTGCCTGCCGTTCAGGGCTTGTTCATTTCAGAGATGCAGCTGAACAGCATTCCTGGCAATTTTCTCCAGAGTTTTCCCAACCTGCTGCGCCTGGAATTGACCTATATGGAGATCACGGAGCTACCCCAGGTACTGGGCAATCTGCAACTCCTGCAACGACTCGACTTGACTGGGACAAGGATCACCCCCCAGGCGCTTTCGGTGATCTCCAGGCTGCCACACTTGACCCACCTGGATCTGAATGACCTGGACACAGGCCCACAAACCTGGACCGCGCAGCAGATGGTGGTGCTCAGCACAACTGGGGCCTTGCAACACCTGTCGATGGATCGCTCGCACATTTCCTTCGGGCCTGGTGCGTTCGCTGCGTTGGCAAATCTACCCAGCCTTCACTACCTGAGCCTGGTGGGTAACCGCATTATATTGTCGGCCGCCGACAGCAGTGAACTGGCCTCGCTCATCCATCTGCGCCATTTGGACCTCAGTACCAACCCCTTGGGCCGTGCACCGGACCTTCGTCGTATGCAAGAGCTCCGGCAATTGCGCCTGACATACGCACGCTTCGAGCGGTGGCCAGAGGGCCTCGAACGGTTGCGGCACATTGAATTTGCCCTGTTCGACGGTACCCATATTGCCCAAGTGCCCGCCGGGGCTGGGCGTGTGCCTGGGCTGCAGCTGTCGCGCCAGGCCATGGACGAGCCAACGCGCCAGCGCTTCGACGAAGAAATGCGCGCTGCTGGTAATCCACTGGCCGGCAGAGACCCTCACAGCGATGACGAAACTTCATCATCGGACGAAGAAACCAGGGCGCAGCAAAGGCTGCGCGCACCTGCACTGCTGCAAGGAATGCCTGCGGCCGAACAAGCCTGCGGCAGGCAGCTGATGGCCGATACCAGCAACCAATCCCTGGAGTTCCAAGCCTTACTGGTGAGGATTTCCCAACGCCCCGAAGCACGAATTCCGGGCTATGGCTTGCTTGCGCGCATCCAGGCGGTGATCCGTGCTGCCTTCACAGACGACATGCGCCAGGCCCTGTTCAACCAGGCAAATGAAGCGGTGACCTGCGCCGACCGTGATGCCCTGGTATTTTCGCAACTGGAAGACCTGGCCGAAGCTGGCCGGGCGCTGTCGCGCAGCGCCGATGAAAATGCGGCCGCAGAACTCATTGCCCTGGCCGTCAGCCAATGGCGCGTGCAACGGCTCAGGGAACATGTCGCGACGCAGATCGGGCAATGGCGACACCAGGGCCATGTTATCGATGAGGTGGAAATCGAGCTGTATTTTCGCAGAGCCTTGGGCACGCGCCTGAGTTTGCGCAATCCCCCGGGCGAACAGGCCTTCCCCGAATACACCGAATGGGTCACGCCTGCCATGCTTGAGCTGGCGTTGGAGCGAGTGCTCGATGATCAGGCGCAGCTATTGCCCACTTACATCAATGAGCAACCCTACTGGGAGCGCTATCTCGACGCTGCGTATCCCGCCCAGACTTCGGCTATCCTGGGCTGGCGCAATGAAGTGGGTGAGTATCTGGATGCACTGGCCAGCAACGACCAATTGCCATCCGAATTGACGGCCCAGGGCCGTTATCACGCGCAACAAGTACTGGTTGCCAGCGGCCGCCTGGCGCCTGACGCGGAGTTGATCCGCGATTTGAGGCTTGGCTCTGCAGAGTATCGAGATGCCTATGCAGTGTTACTTCAACGTGTGAGGGAGGCCAGGCTAGCCCTGACCCAAGCCTTGCTACGAATGCATGCGGTGCAGCATTCGGAGCCACAAGCAGGTCCATCCTGGCGGCCTTGAATCTTTTCGGTGCACAAAAGAGAACGGCAATACACCCTTCAGATCCTCGAATTACAAAGGGTGTATTGACCCATTCTCATTCAACTACCAATACGCCATGTTTGAAGAAGCGAACCTCGGCTTTGGCATCAGTTTCTTCGTCTGTCCAACGCACAAGCACAGGCAAAGCTTTAGCTGAGTCAACCTGCGCCCCTTGGGCAAAATTGATTACATAAGCCGCAAAATCATCGCGAACTTTCGCCTTGAATTTGCTGAGGTCTGCCTTTGCTTCCCCGCTCTGTAGTTGCCCTGGTAGCTGTTCTACATAGCGAGTCATGTACTCATCAAATTTATCGAATGTCGTCAAATCACTTTCCGCAAGAGTATTCCCAGAGTATTCGATAAAACTATCGAAATCCTTGACCATCTTGAACGCCGCACAGTCCTGATCAAGCTCAACATCGGGATCTGAAAACAACGAATTTCCAGACAGCAAATCCTTATATTCACTCATTTCGCTCTCCCAAAATTTATGAGTGGAATTCTTGGCCATGCCAAGCAACGGTGACAGTGAACCCTACGAGTAGGCTGGCGGCTAGCTGACAGAACAGTTAGCTAGTCGAGCGTTGGTCAGCGTGTAAAAATTGGGGGTTGTTTGGATGCGGCCTTGGTACGGGGTCTTTGACAGTTGCTCGGGTTTTATGGCGCCTGCTCGGGCCTCATCGCTGGCAAGCCAGCTCCAAAAGCCCGGGCAACCTACCGACCGTGCCAGTTGCCGGTCTTGAGTGACTGAGGCCAGTAGCCTTCGAACGACCAGCGGTTGGCCAGTGCTGCAGATCGCCGCACCACTTGCTCCACAGTCAATCTCCACAACCGCTCGGCGCCCTGGAACGCCTGGACCTTTGGCCCCTGCAGGATGATTTCAGTGCGACCTCCCACCTACAGCACGTCGCCCGTGGCGAAATCGATAAACAGCAGCCCAGCCACCGGGTTGAGCAGCAGGTTGCCCAAGGTGTTGAAATGCAGGTTGCCGGCAAAGTCTGGGATTGTCAGCACATTGCCGCCGAACCAGCACGGCCATGGCCCTATGGTCGACCCCGACAGCCTGTTTGGGAATTCCCGCAAGCCGCAACCCAGCGTTTCATCCTGTGCAACAGTGGCTCGCTACGCGATATCTACCCACCCTCCGCAAATTTCTTGAACCCTGTACCACCGCGCGGTGCCGAACGATGTACCAGGCACAAGGCAATAGGGCCACGTGTCGAGTTCGGGCAGGGGCTGGCGATGAGCAATCTGCAAACCATCAACTTCGATTCACTGGATAACCTTTTGCGCAATTTTGCTGCACGGCCCAACGCCCTCGAACTCGACACGCGATTGCAGCAGACCCTGCAAGCCTGCCTGGAGGCGCACCTTGCCGACCTACCCCTGCCAGGCACCGGCAACACCTTGGCCCGCTGGCGTGCCCTGGCCCAGGTCGCCGGCGCCGACCTGGCACTGGCCAAGCTGTATGAGGGCCATACCGACGCCAAGGCCATCCTGGGCGAACTCGGTGCCGAGGAACTTGACCGGCCGGGAATCTGGGGCGTCTGGGCGGCCGAAACACCTGCGGCGCGCGTGCGTATCACCTCTGCGAACGGCGCGCAGGTACTGCTCGACGGGCGCAAGGACTGGTGCTCCGGAGCCCTGCAAATCGACCACGCCCTGCTCACCGCATGGGACCAACAGGGCCAGCCGCAACTGGTGGCCATCACCCTGCAGCAACCTGGCGTGCAAGTGCAGGTGCGTGGCTGGCAAGCCGTCGGCATGGGCTCGACCGCCAGCGTCAGCGTGCAATTGGACGACGCCATTGGCCACTGCGTCGGTGAGCCGGCCAGTTATCTGGCCCGCCCCGGTTTCTGGCAGGGCGGCGCCGGCATCGCCGCGTGCTGGTACGGTGCCGCCCAGGGGCTGGCTAACTACTTGCGCGAAACCTGCCGCAAACCCCGTGAAGATCAGCACGCCGATGCCCATCTGGGTGCGGTGGACGCTGCCCTGTACGGTGCCGCCTGCGCGTTGCGCTATTGCGCTGCCTGGATCGACGAGCATCCACGCGAAAGCGCCGAGTACCCGGCCCGTCGCTTGCGTGCACAGGTCGAAGCGGCGGTCAGCGACGTCCAGTCCCATGTGTCGCGCGCCCTGGGCGCATCCCCTTTCTGCCAGAGCGCGCACTTCGCCAGGCTCTGCAGCGACCTGCAGGTATTCATTCGGCAAAGCCATGCCGAACGTGACCTGGCCGAACTCGGTCGCCAGGCGGCGGCCACCCCTGCCGGAGGCTGGCAACTATGAACGCCAATAAACCTGACTGCTTGCAAGGTTCCGGCACTCCCTTGAGCCAGTGGCGGGCTTCGCCACTCTTGCAGCAAGTGCCGGCGGTCTCGGTACAGGAATTGGTACCCGAAGGCCATCGCCTGGTGGTGGTGGCGCCTCATCCAGACGATGAGGTGCTCGGCTGCGGTGGCTTGCTGGCAATGATGAGCGGCCGGGAAGCCGATGTGGTGATCGTTTCGGTGACCGACGGCGATGCCAGTCATCCGGGTTCCAGTACCTGGCCAGCGGCTCGTTTGCGCGATGAGCGGCCCCAGGAAAGTCAGCGTGCCCTGGCCTGCCTGAAGCTCGATATCACCCGGTTGCGCTGGCACCGGCTGGGTTTGCCCGACACCCGCGTGCAGCAGTTCGAGGACCAGCTGTGCTCGCACCTGGTCGATGTGCTGCGCCCGGGCGACCGGGTCCTGACCACCTGGCGCCATGACGCCCACGGCGATCACGAAGCCGTCGGTCGGTCCTGTGCCAATGCCGTGCAACTGGCCAACGCCAGGTTGCTGGAAGTACCGGTCTGGGCCTGGCATTGGGCAAGCCCACAAGACCCACGCCTGCCCTGGCAGCGGGCCAGGAAACTGCTGCTGGACGAGGCCACCCTGGCGCGCAAGCGCCTGGCGGTCAATGCGCACACCAGTCAGTTGCACGAGGACGCAGGCACCGGCGCGCCGGCCGTGCTGACCCCGACAACCCTGGATCGCCTGTTGCAGCCCTTCGAGATGTTTTTTGTATGAGTGCTTTCGTATGAGCGTACCGCCAGAACACTTTGAAGGCCTGTTCGCCAACAGCGATGACCCCTGGGCGTTTCGAACCCGTTGGTACGAGAAGCGCAAGCGCAACCTGACCCTGGCCACCTTGCAACGCCAGCACTACCGTCGGGTCTTCGAGCCCGCCTGTGCCACGGGTGAACTGAGCGTGCAACTGGCCAAGCGGTGCGATGAGCTGGTGTGCATGGATGTGAGTGCCCGGGCCGTGGCCCTGGTGCGCAAACGCTTGAGTGACCAGACGCACGTGCAGGTCCAGCAGGGCCGCCTGCCAGGTGATTGGCCGGGTGGCCAGTTCGACCTGATCATCCTCAGCGAAATTGGCTATTTCCTCGACCAGGACGACCTGTTGCAGGTGATCGAACGTGCCGCCGCCAGCCTCGACAGCCACGGCGCCCTGCTCGCCTGCCATTGGCTGCACCCGATCGAGGAGTGTCCCCTGGACGGGCGCCAGGTGCATTTTCTGCTCGAGCATTTCCTGCATTTTCACCGCGCGGTCAGCCATGAGGAGGCCGACTTCCTGCTCGAGTACTGGTGCCGCCAGCCCTGCAGCATCGACCTTGAAGAAGAAGTGTCATGATCGGCGTGGTGGTACCTGCCCACAACGAACAAGCCCTGCTTGGCCATTGCCTGGTCTCGCTCAAGGCCGCCGCCTGGCAGGCGCAACTTGCCGGTGAACAGGTGGAAATCCTGGTCGTGCTCGATGCCTGCACCGATGCCAGCGCACATATTGCCAAGGCTCACGGTGTGCTGACCCTGACGATCGAGCAGCACAATGTAGGCTATGCCCGGCGCGCCGGTGCCGATTTCATGCTCGAGCGCGGCGCCGACTGGCTGGCCTGCACCGATGCCGACAGTACCGTCCCGGTCGATTGGCTGGTACAACAACTGGCCTTTGAGGCGGACGCGGTGTGTGGCACGGTGACCATCGGTGACTGGCAACCGATGCACACTCACAGGCTGCGCCAGCGTTACCTGCAGCTTTACCATGCCAGTGAACACCACAGGCATATCCATGGCGCCAACCTGGGTATCCGCGCCATGGCCTACCGACGTGCCGGCGGCTTCCGGCCGCTGGCCGTGCATGAAGATGTGCACCTGGTCCGGGACCTGCAGCACAGCGGCGCGCGGATCATCTGGACCGCCCGCAACAGCGTGCTGACCAGTGCACGCAGCGATACCCGGGTGCGCGGCGGTTTCGGCGATTACCTCGCCTCACTGGCTGCGCAGACCAGCTCCTTTTCCGGTTAGCCGTTCGGTTTTTCCGCGCAGTTACACTTGGCCGAACCACTGCAAGGCTCGCCGGCAGGATGGTGATCGGCGCAGGCCTGGCAGCAGTAGTGCTTGCCATGGCGCACGATGGAATGCTCGCCAACCTTGCAATTGCAGCTGGGGCAGGCGCATTTTTGTTCATTCATGATCAGGCTCCGGTGGTGAAGGTCGCCGGGCGTTGGTGCGCAACGCTCCTCTACAGCTGACCGGCAGGCACGTCATCGGTTCCCGGGCTTTAGCACCAGACGCAGCCTACGGCAGCTGCTACGGGTACGTGGCCTGGCACAATTGCGTAGCAGCTGCCGCCAGGCTGCGTCGCTCTTGCTTCTTGGAGCAACGATGTGACCTGCCAATGACTCACTTCCCGAGCCCGGAATATTTGCGGGCGCCGATCACCGGTTGAGCCCACCGCTTCACGGCTTGCCCTTTTGCAAGGCAGCAGCCAGGGTCAGCAGTGTTTTCGCCTTCTGAGCGTTGCCTTTGGCGCCGCGCAGGGTGAGGTACTTGGCGAGCAACTTCAGCTGGCTGTCCACTGAATCAAACTGGCGGGCAGAGGATCGCTGGCCTTGAAGAGAATCCCGGTACAGGTCGCAAAGGACGTCCGCCGGGCTGGCCGCCACCGCACCTTGGGCCTGCGGCAGACTGCCGGTCAACAACCACCCCGCCACCGCCGCATCCGCCGACATCACGGCATCTAAAAAGTCGAAGCCCCTCTGGAAGCGCACCCGCGCTGCGACCTGGCAACGCAATATGTCATTGAAGTCAGTGTGCACCTCGCCAAGCAGGGCATCCAATTGCAACCGGTTGATCCGCGCATTGGGGTTCCAATCCGGCATATTGGCGTCACCCTCACCCAGCGCATAGGCATTGCGAGCTGCCACCAACGCAGGTTTCACCTCACTCCAGAGGTGCCCGCCGCCAAGCAGAATCGCCGCCCTGCGCTTGTACGCGCGGCCCAGGAGGGCCTGGCGCTCCAAATGGCCTGCCCCGCTGGATGTGTTGCTGGACGTCCCAGTGGGGTGTTGGCTGGCGAGCCTGATGAGTGCCGTCGCCCGGGCAATGGCGTCATCAATCATCAACAACGCCTCCTGCTCCAACGCCTTGGCCTTGGCGGTGTCTCCCTCTTTGCGCGACTTCCTCGCCTCTTCGCCAAGCGACTGGGCATGGCGGGCCTCGATATTGACCAACTGCTCTACCGCACGCAGAGGGACAATGGCCCTTGCAAAATCCGCGGCGATCGAACGCAGCAAAGACTCGCGTGCCTTCTTGTAACCTGCAGCCCCGCAATCGTTGTAAAGCAAACCGAGCGCGTACTGAATCTCGGGCATCTGCGCCCAGGAGGGCGGCAGGCTGCGCAAGCGCAGGGCAATTCGCCGCGACAGCGCATCGAAATCCAGGCGCGTGGTGGTGGTACAGGGCGAAAGTGCGGCCAAACGAATTCGCTCGATCCAGTCGAGCAGTTCTTCCGGTGCACGCAAGGGTACGTTCAGGTTGATGTCGCCGGGCATCAACTTCAACTGGAACAAGGGATCACCATAGGCCTGGTAAGCGCCCCAGGTATTGCAATCCGGGTACCCGTCCAACACGGCCAGGCGGGCGTTGGCAATGGCCGCGCCAAAGGTGTCGCCGTTCAAGGCCATGCGCATGAAAAAGGTTTCGGCGAAGGTCTTGGCCGCGTCGTCGCGTACTTCCCAGCCTGCAGCCACGACGCAACGTACGCCCATGTTGATCAACTCCCGGGCGAGGCTTGCGGCCAGGCGATTGTCACTGGTGGAAAACGCCTCCATTTTGGCCAGGTGGCAGCAGCTGAGGAACACCAGGTCAGGAACGGTCTCCATGCGGTCGATCTCGGCTGCCGTCAGCAACAAGCCATCGGACAGCACAACACCGCTGCGAAGCACGCTATCGGCCCCAGCCTTGGCGAATATGCCATGGGCCGCCACCACCAGTACTCGATATGGCCGGGCAAACAACGCAGTGAAGACATCGCCTGCGTTGGCACCGGGCATTACCCGGTGAGGGGTATAGCCGGCGCCTTCCAGAACCTGGGCCACCGCCTCGCCTTCCTTGGCGGCGCCTTCCAGGCTGGGCAGGCAATCGGGTGGCGGCGTGCCGGCCAGGGTTGTCTTGTCCTTCCATTGCGCGCCGCCGAACTGGGTGTAGTAGCCTTCGGTACTGGGGTTGGCGATGACACAGGCGCTCATACTGTCTGTGCGCAGCACTTCCCGGCGAAAGCGTTCGGTAATGAACTGGCGGATCATCCGGGTGCGCCGGATCAGTGGTTCACCATCGGCCTCAAGCATCTCCCACGGCAGGTTGGCACTGCTTGCGTCGACCATCAGGATGAGATTGCGCGACTTGCGTACCGACGACTTGAATTCGATGGGCAGCATCAGCTGGAACAGGGTGTTGCCGAAAAACGATTTCTTGTCGTAAAAGGTGCAGCCTTGCCCCCTCAGCGCGCTGTCGACCAGTTTTTCCACCAACCCCGGCTGGCGCTGCTCCACCAGCGCCTCGACGCGGGCCTTGTCGCCCATGTACGAAATGCGAAAACTTCTGGCCATCTTTGTGTCGTCGGGATTGCCTGACGTACCACGGGGGTCGTCCAGATCACCCCGGCTGACCGACAGGCGCGGCCAGTAGTCGCTGAAGGGGCTGACGCTCAGGCGCTGGCGCACCCCGTCGCCGTATTGCAGCTCATCGGCCAGTTCCAGTTTGGTGTCCAGTAGCGTCAATTCCGCGGCCAGGTCCTTGTCCAGTTCGCTGACGGCATAGGTTGCCGAAATCGCCGTATCACGGAACACCTCGACCAGCTCCAGACGTGCGATAAACGCCTGGGTGGCGCCGCGTTCGGCAGCCCCAGCGGTGAAATCGCGATTGGCCAGCAGCACCCCCAGCACAACGGCCTTGACCGAGTCGCTGATACTCAATTGCGCGGTGGAATTGGTGCCTATCAACAGGCTGGCCAGGCGCAGCGGCAACGGCGTACCGTGGGCGCCAGTGTCGCGCTGCAGGCTTTCTTCCCGGTAGAAATCAGAGGCATGCAGCAAGTAACGCAGCACGCCGGCACGCACCGCCTGGGTCACCCCTTCGGTCGACAGCGTGCCCATTTCGCCCAGCCCGACAACCAGTGCACCACGCCCGGTCTGGCGCAATTGTTCCTCGCCCGAGCGCGGCATCAATACCACCGTGACATTGCCCAGCTCGCCCGAGTGCAAGCCCAGGCGCTGACGATGGCTGAGCGCGCCACTGACCAGGGTCTGGTCGATGACCGCCTCGGCACCGGCGATCGGGTCGCCGCGGTAATGCCCGCAGATCACCGGGACCTGAATGAAGCTCAAGTCCATAGCCTTGACCACGATCTGTAGCTCGCTGCGCTTGCGGCTGCGCAAGATGCTGCTGCGGCTGCCAAGCATGCGGCTGATCAGTTCCTGGTCGGTGGGATACAGCGGGGGGCCGCCCCGGTAGCTGATCAGTGGCGCCCGTTCTTCCTCGCCGCGGCTGAGCGGCAGGCGCCCCAGGGAGTTGGGTATGCCTTTACTCAACAAGGCCTGGATATCGCTGAAGTACTTTGCCGAATCGGTCAACCCGCCGTGGTCCACCGGCATGAACCAATAGCGTTCCTCGGGCAGCTTGGGCAAACGGCCGGAACGCCAGGTCACCGAGCCATCGCCGTTGCCGGTACCGCGTATCATTATCCGCGCAGGCTTTGCGTTCTGTTTGAGCATCTGCAAGCCGCACGGGGTATTGTCGGCCTTGCCAAACACATAGGCAATCCGCTGAGGATCCAGGTCTACCCACTGCGTGTCCTGCATTTCTTTCCAGAAGGCGCGCGCTTGATCCAGCGCAGCCTGGCGCGGACGGCCACCCAATTCCTTGCCGAACCAGAAATCGTCATTGCCCTGGGCCAGCTTTTCCCAACTGCTTTCCTGGTAAAAATCCACCTTGTCCGGGCTTGGCCCCCCGGTGTCCTCGAAACCGGGAGCCGGCAACAAGTGCAACGCCCCGGGGAAGCCCGCCACCACATCGAGTATTTCCTGCAGGTTGTGGGTGGCATCGACCCGCGCCAGCATGCGCACGGTATCGGATTGCCCCAGCAGGTTTTCCACAAAGGCATGTGAGCCATTGTTCGGCGTGCCCAGCATCAGCAGACGGCCTCCGGGGCGCGCCACCAGCTCCGGCCACAGGGTCTTGTCGGTAGCGAATGCCGCCCGCACCAGCAGGCCGCCCATGCTGTGGGCCAGCAATCTTACCGGCTGGTTGGGGTGGGTAATCAGGGTTTTGCGGATGACTTCGGCCAACCCTTTGCCCAACGCTGTGATGGGCTGGCGCCAGTCATAGTCGTGCACCATCACCTGATGGCTGATCTGCAAAAATTTCACCAGCTTGTCATAGGTCAGCTCGACCAGGCCGTCCTTGACCACGGTACGGCGGCTGTCGATGGCGATCCGTGGCAGGCCGCCGGTGGCCAGACCCAGCGGCTCAAGCCAGACCCGGTTGCCGTCGGCGGCCAGGTGACTGCCAAGAATTCCCGGCAGGAAAATCAACACGGGCCGGTTGTTGGCCGCCGGGGTCGGCTCCCCTCGCTCCAGGCCCTCCAACGCTGGCGGTGCTTCTTTCTGCCAAGGCGCACGCGACTGCGGCTCGGCATCGAGCAGCCAGCTCCCCAGTGCGCTGGGCAAGGGCAGGTTCTGGTACTTCACGTCATCGGTGAAATAGCGGAAATGACTGACCTGGGCACTGTGCACGAATATGGCACGGGACTCCTCCACCCGGGTGAGGATGCCGCCGTACATGGATTCGGTATCCACTACCAGGTCGTTGCGCGCCTTGTCGAAAAACGCCCAGTCGACGAACATCACCCCGATGCGCTGCATGAGCCCGGCGCCAGTACCCTCGATGTCGCCCGCGATCACGGCCATTTTCACCGATGGTGACACCCGTGCCCGCCCCAGCAGCATGCTCATCGGTGCCTCGGGCAGCATGGCCTCGATACCGGGCACGGTTTGCGGCTCCAGACGCTTGTCGGCGATTTCCAGAACGATGCGGCTAAGAAACTTCAGCCCGCCGTCGGCCAGCCGCCTGGCTTCGGCACCGGCCACCGGAGACGCGACCAGGCCGACGGCCGCACCGATAGTCCAGGCGCCAAACTTGCGCACCAACCCAAGCAGGCAGGACAGGAACACATCAAGGTTAGCCGAGAGCAGCGCCGTGCCCCGCGCTGGCGCCGCCACACGCACATAGCGCACCACCTGCAGGTTCTTTTGCTTGAGCAGATCGACCAGCTGACGCAACTTAAGTTGCTCCAGGGCGGCGAATGCTTCACGTTCGGCGGCCAGGGCCGGGTTCTTGCGTTCGCGCTCGGCTTCGTCGGGCCTGGGATTGCTGCGGTAGCGCTCGATCAATTCACCCAGGGTTTTGTCGGTCGGGTCCAGGCACAACAGATCGCCAACCAGCCCGCCGCGCGAATGGGTCACCACGTTGAGCCGGGTGCCCGGAGCAAGGGTGTTGACCAGTGCCAGGGCGTTATCGATCGGGCTTTCGGAAAAGGTGCGGTGTTCGAAGCCAAAAATGCGCTGACCAAATACGTTTTGCAGGGCGCGCCAAGCACCCGTGCCGGGCAAATCGCCGAAGCTGCCCAGGGTATGCGACCCGGTGCCATGTATGAACACCAACAGCGCTCCAGCCTGGGCGGCTTCCGCCAGGCGCGGGTCTTGTGGCGCATGCAGGTCTTGGGCAGTCAGCAGCCCACCATTCCAGCGATACAGGCCCGGTATGCCGGCCAGGTTGCGCTCGATCGTTGCCATCAGGTTCGTTGCGCTTTTGCGCGCCGCCCAATCGATCACGGTACTGCCCACCAGCTCGCCAATGCGCTCCCTGGCTTCGGCGGTGATGGCATCGTCGCTCAAGGCCAGCTCACTGACCTGTTGCCAGACCCAGCCCAGGGCGCCGCGGCTGACATCGGCCTTGTCGCGCAAGCCGGCGAAATCCACTACGCCGTCGACATCGACCAACTCTGGCCGGGTGCGGCGCAGTTGCTCCACGAGGGTGTCGGTGCGAATGAAAATCGTGGTGCCGTCGGTGGCCTCCAGCGCCAACAGGCCCTGGTTGCTGTTCAGTACCTCGGCATGGGGCGCATCGCCGCTGCGGCTGGCGGGCGCCAATTGCCATGTGTGCTTGACCTGGACATTGTCCAGCAGGCTGATGCCCGGGGCACCCGGGCCACGACTGCCGGGTACCGACAGCGCCTGGGGCAAGGGCCCGCCAACGGTGGCAGGTTGCAACAGCGGCAATTTCAATACAGGTGCTGGCGGCCTGGATTCATCGAGAGATTTCATGCCCGCAGCCTCCGGCAACGAGGTTGGCACGCAGCGTCAGGCAAATATCTGCCAGTGACGCGCCGTGCGGCTGCCGAACAACTGTGGATCTTGCGGCAATTGGTTGGTGGGCAGGTACGCCGGGCTGATCGCCTTGATCCAGTCTTGATAACTGGCAGTGGCGCCGAGTGTGCCCAGGGTTTTCAACGCGTAATAGGTGAAGGCACCGTTGGGTCGGTCCTTGAAGCGGGTGTCCCAGCTGAGCTGGCTGTCGGTGCAACCGGCCAGCAGCAGGTCGCCGCCGCTGCGGGCCATGCCGCCGAGCAGGTGTTTTGGCCGCTGCGTGACGTTGCCCAGTTGGTCGGCGGGCATCCAGACCTGTGGCGGCAAAAAGCGTGCACGCGGCAGGCCCGGGTCCAGGTCGCTGCTGTCGCCACGGGTCACCGAGCCTGAATGGCAGCTGTCGGAAATCATCAATATGCGCACGCCACGTGCCCGCTTGCTGAAGATCGCCTCGATTTCATCATCGAGCAGCGCCTGGGCCTGGGCGATATCCCAGGGGCACAAGGCTTCGTCGCGCCCGTCGGGTTCGTCGCCGCTGAGGTCCGGCACCCAGGTGCCGTGGCCGGAATAGGTGAATACCGCAAGGCCACCCTCGTCGGTCTCGGCGAGGGTCTGCGCCATGCTGGTGACCATCGCCAGCTTGGTCGCGGCGCCATCGAGCAACAAGTTGACGGCAAAACCACGATTGCCCAACATCGCGGCCCAGTCCTGGGCATCGTTGACGCAGCCCTTGAGGTCATTCTCCGTGCCCGGGTAATCGTTGATGCCGATGCAAAGCGCGTGCTTGTCCATGGGAAGCTCCTGGGTTGCACCGCATCAGGGGTGACGCCAGAAGGCGAAGGCCCGGTAGGGGTCGTCCAGCCACCAGGCGGTGCGGCTCACGGCGAATTTGCGGCGTTTGCCACTGGCATAGGATTCCAGCGGTCGCGTCACCCTGCCGGCAGCGTCGCGCCGGGCCTGCCGCTCGGGCTGTTCGGGCACCACCATGGCAATATGGCCAGCAAGGTTAAGATCCTTGTGCCGGGCCACGGCCAGGCAGACTTCACCTGCATTGGCGGCGGCTTGCAACGTGGTCAGGTCGAGTTCGCGGTACCAGCCGAACAACGTTCCGTAGTCCTCCAGCCAGTCGTAAAGGGCATTGGCATTGAGCTCGCGCACGCTCTGGCCGTAAGCAACCGCCACGCTGGCGCTGCGGGCCATGCGCTGCAAGGCGCGCTGCGTCCACCATACGCGCGGCATATACACCCCGGCCAGGCAGCAATAATCATAGGCATAAACATCGCAGCAAGTGCTGTCGGGGGGCGCCTTGTAACGGCGATGGCCTGCGCTGGCACAATCCAGATAATCGATAATTTTCAGCAGTTGGCCAGCCCTGGCCTCGGGTTTGTCTGCCTTGCGTTGCGGGCGTCGGCTTTCGCCCAGTGGGTAGGCCCGTCCACCTTCGTTGGTGCGGGTTATTGCCTTGAGGTTGTGTTGCAGGTGTACCGGCGGGATCGGCTGCTCGGGCAGCTCCACCTCCACCGGATCGAAACCACCTCGGGAAATCGGCAGCGGGGCCAAATAACGTTGTGCCAGGAAACCTTCGCGGACCGTGTGGTTGATCAGCGTGCGCACCTGCACCCAGCCATCGGCCAGCGTGCTGACGATTTCCACCTTACTGCCCTGGTTGAGCGTGGCCAGCCAGGTCGAGGCGGCCACTTGCGGGGCGCTGCGCAGGTTCAATTGCAGGGGCACGACCTGGTGGGTCGGGGTGAAGCTCGGGCTTTCGATGGCCACCGGGCCGCCCTGCTCGTCTGCCAGCTCGCGCAGCGCGGCCTTGGCTTTTTCCAGCAGCAGACGGCGTTCGGCAAAGCCATTGAGACCGCCATTGATGACTTCGGTGATGCGTCGGATGTCATCGGTGTCGGCCAGTTTGTTCAGATGGTGGCTGTCCCAGAAGTACACCGCTGACTGCGGTGCAAACTGCTGGGCAACACACTCGGGGTCGGCTAGCACATCCTGCTCCAGCCAACTGGAAAATGCCTTGTAATTGGCCTTGCCCGTAAGCTGCATCAAACCCCGGCCCCGGAAACGGTAGCCATCGCCGCTGGCTTCATTGCCATTGCCATTGCGAGAGGCATAGACCCGGTTGCCGATCATCATCGGTTTGCGCGCGTAGGCCTGGGCCTGGGTGCGGGAATCGAAATACTTGCCGAAGGTCTTGAGCAGGCCGTCGACCGAGTAATTCATGTTCTCTTCGACATGCTTGAAGTGCCCGGATTCATGCACGACCTGGGCGAGGAAATGGGCGATCCGTAATCTGGAGTCAATGCCGCAGCGGGCCATGGCCGCATTAAGCGGCTCAAGGTACTTGTCCACGTCGGCGCGGCTGATGCCGAGTTTGCCGAGCACATCACCAGAGACCTTCATGACGGGTGCCTCACAGACACGTGTGCCCCATTAACTAAAGTTCAAGGCGGTGGGGAATTCAAGGCTCGCGCCACCTGCCACCCGAGCTGCCTGGCCGCTGATGCCCGTGAAAGCATGGCCGCGCTGGAAATCATTTTGGATCCGAAAGCCTTGCATGGTCGCACTTTTACACCTACACATCACAATAGCGACGTGAAGGGACGGACGTAGCTTCGGCTGTGGTGTGAGCAGTACCACGTGCAAGGCCCACAACAGAAATGGCCACGCTCATGTCTGGAACCCAGTACCGGTGTGATATCGACGGGCTGCGCGCCGTCGCGGTGATTGCCGTATTAGTGAACCACCTGGCTCCCGGCCTGCTGCCGGGCGGCTTCGTCGGTGTCGATATTTTCTTCGTCATTTCCGGCTTCCTGATCACTTCCCAGGTGTTCGCCGAAATCAAGTGCCAGACCTTCTCCCTGAAAAACTTCTACCAACGCCGCATCAATCGCATCGTGCCTGCCCTGGTGACGGTGTTGGTGGCGGTGCTCATCGCCGGCGCCTTCATCCTGTCCCCGGCCGATCTGACCCGGCTCGACGCCAGCGCGCTGTACTCCTTGCTCGGTGCCTCGAATGTCTACATCTGGGTCAAGTACGGCAACTACTTCGCCGCTGACGCCAGCGAAGCGCCGCTGCTGCATACCTGGTCGCTGGGCATCGAAGAACAGTTCTACCTGGTCTGGCCCGTGTTCGTTTTCCTGCTCTACCGCCTGGCGCCGCGCTACACACTGCCACTGCTGGGTTTGGGCGTGCTCGTGGCCGTTGGCCTTTCCGAATATGCCACCGGCATCTTCGCCACGGCGTCCTACTACCTGTTGCCCATGCGTTTTTTCGAATTGATGCTGGGCGGCGTGCTGGGTATCTACCTGCTGCAACCACGCACCCTGGGCAAACCCCTCGCCTACGCTTGTGCCCTGTTCGGCTACCTGTTGATCGGGCTGTCGCTGATGTTGCTCAACGCAAGTTCACCCTTCCCCGGGCTCAATGCACTGATCCCCTGCCTGGGCGCCGCCTTGCTGATCCTGGCCGGCAGCGGCCCGATTCGTTCGCCCTTGCTGACCAGCCGGCCCATGGTGTTCATCGGCTTGATCTCGTACTCGCTGTACCTGTGGCATTGGCCGCTGATTGCCTATTTGAGCTACTTGGGCGTCGCCATTGACCTGCCCGTGGCATCGCTGCTGATTGCTGCCTCAATTGCGCTGGCCTGGCTGACCTGGCGCTATATCGAAGTGCCGTTTCGACGTACCGGCGCACCCCTTGCATTTTCCCGGGTGTTCACCCGGCGCTTTGCCGTGCCCGCCTTGGGCCTGGCCTTGCTCGCGGGGCTGAGCCAGCAATGGGGCGGATTCCCGCAACGCTTCAGCCCACAGGTTGCCACGCTTGAAGCCATGACCCTGAACCGGCCGAACGAGATCCGCAGCGGCTGCCACGTACCCAATGCGTTGTACCGCACCGAACCCAACGACAGCTGCCACCTGGGCGCCGACAAGCCCGCAGTGGATGGCATCATGGTCGGTGACTCGTTCGCCAACCACTTCACCGGCATGGTGGACTTGCTGGCCAAGCCCGACGGTATCACGCTGATGGACTACACCATGGACTCCTGCCCGCCGATCCTGGGCTATACCGGTGGCATGCCGACGGTTTACGCGGCCCATTGCGCCTTGCGCAATGCTCGGGTGTTCGAACTGATCGAGCAGCATCACTACCCCTACGTGGTGCTCGCCGGCAGTTGGCCCCGGGATGAGGCAGCAGCCGGTATCGTCGAGGCAAGCCTGCGCAGGGTGGTGGAAAACAGCGGCCAGGTCATTGTCATCCTGAGTAACCAGGACATTGACAAAGCTGCCACTTGCCCGATCCGGCGCCTGATGTTCAACGGCGACCGCGAGTGTTCGACCCGTGAACACGAATTGCCCCGATACTGGACAAGCATCCGCGCGAAATTCCCGAGCCTGCATTTCATCGATCCCAACCAGGTGATTTGCCCGGCACATCGGTGCAGCCCGATCATCAATGGCAACCTGCTGTACCTGGACAATGCCCATTTGAATGAAGTCGGGTCGCGATACATCGGCCACACCTTGCTGCACCGGGGCTATTCGCTGCTGCACGACCCGTCGGCAAGAACCTGAGGGCTGGCCAACTCGATCAATTGGCGGCCTTTACCAACACCGGCGTTTCTCGGTATTGCTGGCCGAACAATTGCTTGAGGTTCGCTACCTTGGGCAGGTCGTTGATAACGATGTAGGGGTATGCGGGGTGCTCGGTGAGGAAGTCCTGGTGATAGTCCTCGGCTGGGTAGAAGCCGTTGAAGGATTCCAGGCGGGTGGCGATCGGCTTGTTGAATGAATGTGCGGCATCAAGCTGGGCGATGTAGGCCTGGGCAATGCGTTGCTGTTCACCAGATCGCGCAAAAATGGCCGAGCGATACTGGGTACCGGTGTCCGGCCCCTGACGGTTCAGCTCGGTGGGGTTATGGGCGACCGAAAAGAAGATCTGCAGCAGCGTCCCATAGCTCACCTGCGCGGGGTCGAAGGTCACCTCGACGGACTCGGCATGGCCGGTATCGCCCCCGCTGACCTGCTCATAGTTGGCCGTGTTGGCACTACCCCCGGAGTACCCGGAGACGGCCCGCTTGACCCCTTTGACGTGCTGGAAAACGCCCTGCACGCCCCAGAAGCAGCCACCGGCAAACACGGCCGTCTCGGTACCAGCCTTGCCGGCGGGCTGGTCCAGCGCCGGAGGGGCCAGGGCAACGGGCGCCTCACCGAAAGGCCAGGCATGGCTTTGGCCAGCCAGGGCAAGCAGGCCGACGAACACACCAGGCAGCAACAGATGTTTCATGAGGCTTTCTCCTGAACTCGCGCATACCCTCAACCGAAGGTGAAGGCGTACGCCGCTACATTAGGGTCGAGAAATTCAATGCTGAAGGTACGCTCGCGCACATCACCCGGTTGACGCACCAGTTGGTACAGCCGTTGCTCGGTCACGCGGCCGCTGCCGTCGGGTGCCACGTCACTACCGTGAGCGTCGCCCGGTGCCTGGCCGTCGATGGAGACCTTGAAGCGCACCGGTTTGCCGTCTGCCCCAGGCCCCAGCACCAAATGCAGGTCGCGGGCCTGAAAGCGGTAGACAATGCGGCCTTGGTCTGACATGAGGCTCGCGTGTTCGGCGCCCACTTGCCACGCACCATGCAGGGCCCAATCGTTCAGTGCCAACTGTGCTGGCGTGCTGTAGTCGGCGACACGGTCAGGCACCAGGCCAGCCGTTGGCACGAAATGCTCGGCCCGCGCATACCCCAGGTAAGTTTCCGGCGAACGCACTTTGCCCATGGCTGGTGCCTGCTGCACGCCCTGCCCGCTGGCCCGGACCAGCCCGCCGGCGACCTGGCCGATACCAGCTTCGCGCAGCAACTGCTGGATGACGCGCTCGGACTCGGCATAGTTGCCTTCGCCGAAATGGTGATAACGGATACGCCCTTGGGCATCGGCAAAATAATGCGCCGGCCAGTAGTGGTTGCCGAAGGCGCGCCAGATTTTATAGTCGTTGTCGACGGCCACCGGGTAATCGATACCCAGGTCGCGCAAGGCCTTGCGGACATTGCCCAGGTCTTTCTCGAAGGCGAATTCGGGAGTGTGCACGCCGATCACCACAAGGCCCTGGTCGCGGTACTTCTCGGCCCAGGCCTTGACGTACGGCAGGCTGCGCAGGCAGTTGATGCAGGAGTAGGTCCAGAAATCCACCAGCACCACTTTACCCTTCAAGGCCTCGGTGCTCAGCGCTGGGGAATTGAGCCACTGCACCGCACCATCCAGCGAAGCCAGCTGCCCCTCGACTGCAAGCTCGGTGCTGTTCTGCCCGGCTTTCATCATGCCGCTGGCGGCCAGCATTGCCCCATTGGCGCCTGGCTGTACGGCCAGCCGATCGACCAGCACCTGTTCCAGGCTGCCCGTGGAAGCTGTAGACAGTTTGGCCAGAACTCCGGTGTCCAGCCCCAGGGCTATGGCCGCGACACCGGCAAGCATGGCTGCACCCAGGCCCTGGCGCAGCCACTGCCCTGCCCCCAGTGAACGTTTCATCGCGGCAAAGACCTTGCCACCCAGCAGCAATGCCAGGGCCAGGGAGGTGGCGGCACCGGCAGCGTAAGCCAACAACAGGAATGTAGTGCCGATGTTTGCCCCCTGCAGCGCCGCCCCGGTCAGCAGCAAACCCAGGATCGGCCCGGCGCAGGGCGCCCAGAGCAATCCAGTGGCAACCCCCAGCAATACCGACGCCCCTGGCCTCGACCGGCCCTCACTACTTGCGCCTTGCGACAGGCGATTGCCGGCCGCGACCAATGGCCGGGTCAGGCGCTCGGCCAGGCTCGGCAGCATCAGCGTGAGGCCAAACAGCGCGACCAGCAGCAAGGCCAGCCAGCGCCCGTACTGGTTGAGTTGTACTACCCAGCTGCCACCCACCGCCGCCAATGTGGCAACCAGGGTGAACGTCAGCGCCATTCCCGCCAGCAGCGGCCCGCTGCTGCGCCAGAACGGCTCGCCGGTGCGGGCAAATACGAAGGGCAATACCGGCAGGATGCAGGGGCTGACGATGGTCAGCACGCCACCCAGGTAGGCAAGCAGCAATAACAGCATGGTCGCGCCTCCGTCAGGCCGTGGTTGGCAGGAACTTCAGGGCCAGGCCATTCATGCAATAGCGCAGGCCTGTGGGTTTCGGGCCGTCCTCGAACACATGGCCCAGGTGCCCGCCGCAGCGGCGGCAGTGAACTTCCTCGCGGGCCATACCGAAGGAGGTGTCGGTACGGGTCGCCACGGCATTTTCCAGCGGCTGCCAGAAACTCGGCCAACCGGTGTGGCTGTCGAATTTGGTTGCCGATGAGAACAACGGCAACGCGCAACCGGCGCACACAAAAGTACCAGCACGGTGCTCATCGTTGAGCGGGCTGCTGTAGGACCGTTCGGTCCCTTCCTGGCGCAATACTTCATATCGCTCAGGCCCCAGCAGGTTGCGCCACTCGGCGTCGGTGTGGCTGACCTCGAAGGTTTGAACAGCATCTTGCGCCTTTACAGCCACCCCACCGCCAAACCAACGCGGCAGCCAGCCAGCAGCCATGGCGACAGCGCCCAGGCCTGTCGCGGCAATCAATAACTCTCGTCTCTGGATCATGTTGTTCTCCACCCTCGGCATTCAGAGGTGATGAACAAAGCCTAGGCCCGGGCGGTTCGCGAAATCCTCACGGCAAGTTAAACAATTCGTGATAACTCGCCGCCGAAAAAAGCTCCACAATGATCACCATGCGCTCAACAGGATCGATAAACCATGGATCAACCCAAACGCGTCCTGGTGGTCGAGGACGATCAACACATCGCCGACCTGATCGCCCTGCACTTGCGTGACGAGCAGCTGCACGTGGTGCACGAAAGCGATGGCAACCGAGCCTTGAAACTGCTGGAACAAGGTAACTGGGACGCCCTGGTTCTCGACTTGATGCTGCCTGGCGTCGACGGCCTGGAAATTTGCCGCAGGGCCCGGGCCATGGCGCACTACACACCGATCATCATCACCAGCGCCCGCTCCAGTGAAATGCACCGCATCCTCGGCCTGGAACTGGGGGCCGACGACTACCTGGCCAAGCCGTTCTCGATGCTCGAACTGGTGGCCAGGGTCAAGGCACTGTTGCGCCGGGTCGAGGCGATGGCTCGTAACCTGAAAATGGATGCGGGCAGCCTGAGTGCCGGCGGTTTGTTCATCGACCCGTTGACACGCGAGGCGTCGCTGCACGGCAAGCGCCTGGACCTCACCCCACGTGAGTTCGACCTGCTGTACTTCTTCGCCCGCCAGCCGGGCAAGGTGTTTTCGCGCCTGGACTTGCTCAATGCCGTGTGGGGCTACAACCATGAAGGCTATGAGCATACGGTCAACACCCACATCAACCGGCTGCGCGCCAAGATCGAGGCGGACCCTGCACAACCGGCGCGCATCCTCACAGTGTGGGGCCGGGGCTACAAATTCTCCGAGGGCTCGCAGCCGTGAAACTGACCCTCAGCCAGCGCCTGGCCCTGGTGTTCGCGCTGCTGTTGCTGGTGTGCAGCGGCACTTCGGCCTGGCTACAAGTCCACTCCAGCCGCATGCACGAGTTGGAGGTGGTGCAAGGCCTGTCCCGTGACCTGGCCGCACATATCGCCCGCGACACGCAATTGATGGACGCCCAGGGGCTCAAGCCCGACGCCCTGCGACAGCTGTTCAGCCAACTGATGCTGGTCAATCCGAGCGTGGAGGTCTACCTGCTCGATACCACTGGGCGCATCGTCGGCAATGCCGCGCCCGCCGGGCGCCTGCGCCGCGAGCAGGTCGACCTGGCGCCGGTGCAGCGCCTGCTGGCGGGTCAGGCCCTGCCGATCCTCGGCGACGACCCGCGTAGCGTGGATGGGCGCAAGGTCTTCAGCGCAGCGCCCCTGCAGGTCAATGGCCAGGCGGTGGGCTACCTCTATGTGGTGCTGCTCAGCGAAGTGCACGACCAGTTCGCCGAGCGCGGCGCCACCAGCGCGGCGCTCAGCACCGCGCTTTGGTCGATCGGCCTGGTCGCGCTGTTGTGCCTGCTCGCAGGTCTTACAGCCTTTGCCCTGATCACTCGCCCCCTGCGCCGGCTGACCGAAAGCGTGCGCCAGTTCGACATCGACGCCATCCCGGCCGCGCCAACTCCGGTGCCCGTGAAAGGCAAGGCCCCCAGCGCAGATGAAATCGCCATGCTCGCTGCCGCCTTCCGGCAGATGCAGGCCCGGCTGGGCGAACAATGGCGCACGCTGATGCGCCAGGACCAGGAACGCCGGGAGTTGGTGGCCAATATTTCCCACGACCTGCGCACGCCCCTGGCCTCGCTGCACGGCTACCTGGAAACCCTGTCGCTCAAGGACGCCAGCTTGAGCCCCGAGGAGCGCCGCCGGTACCTGGGCATTGCCCTGGACCAAAGCCGTAAGGTCGGCGGCCTGGCCCAGGCGTTGCTGGAACTGGTTCGCCTGGAGCACGGCTTCGTGCAGCCCGTGCTCGAGCCTTTTTCCCTGACCGATCTTGTGCAGGATGTATTCCAGAAATTCGAACTGACCGCCGAGGCGCGCCAGGTGCAACTCAAGGCCAGCTTTGCCCCAGGGTTGCCGTCGGTGTACGCCGACCTGGGGTTGATCGAACGGGTGCTGGCCAACCTGCTGGACAACGCCCTGCGTCATACACCGGCAGGGGGCGATGTGGAAATCACCCTGGCCGCCAAAGGCGACAGCGTCGAGGTAACCCTGAGCGACAGCGGGCCGGGCATCGCCCCGGAGCTGCGCGAGGGCCTGTTCCTGCGACCCTTCAATATTGGCGGTGCTCGGCGCGATGGCGGCCTGGGGTTGCGTATCGTGCACCGGATTCTGGAGTTGCAGGGGTGTGAGATTCGCCTGGTGGACCGAGCTGGGCGTGGGGCGACCTTTTGCTTTGCCTTGCCCAGGGATGCGCAAGCGGCGGCGATGCTGAAGGCGCGTACACCCTGAAACGGTATCTGTGATGCCATCGCTGGCAAGCACAACACAATCATCCAGTCCTACCCTATACCTGATAGCCGTGACATGGGATCGTATATAACCTACCAGCCCGACAATGCCCATCATGCCCCACGCCCACCAACCCCTGCCCCCCTGCTCCATCCTTCTCCTGGCCGGTGGCCGCGGCCAGCGCATGGGCGGCCAGGACAAGGGTCTGGTGCCGTGGCGCGGACGGCCGCTGATTGCGCATATCGTTGAGGTGGTGCGCCCGCTGACCGATGACCTGATCATTTCCTGTAACCGTAATCAGGCCCTCTACCAGCCCTATGCCGATCATCTTGTCAGCGACGCGCAGGCTGACTTTCCCGGCCCCATGGCCGGCGTACTGGCAGGCCTTGCCCAGGCCAGGCATGAGCGACTGCTGGTGCTGGCCTGCGATGCGCCACTGATCGACCAGGCCCTGCTTGAACAACTGCTGCACGCCGCCGGGCCGCAGCCAGCGGCGGCCATGGTGCGCCAGGAGGGCCAGTGGCAACCCATGTTCAGCCTGGTGCCCAAGGTTTTGCTCGGTGCCCTGCAAGCCCATTGGCAACAGGGTGAACGCAGCCTGTTGCGGGCGCTACTCGATCATGGTGTGTGCCCGGTCGACTGCACGGCCGAGGATGTGCGCCTGAGCAACTTCAATACTCTGGAGGTGGTGCAGCGCTATCGTTGAGCGATTTCAGTTACATGAATATCCCGGATAGTCTTCACATAGCTTGATACCATCATCCACACTTATGTGAATATTTGATGGCTGGAAGGTCTTTTGTGAACGTCATCCTTCGCCGGTTACGGCACCCTCTTGCGCGCCTTGTTGCCCTCACCGGGCTGGTGCTCTTCATACCATTGTGCCTGCGCGTGGCACTGGGTTGGTCCAACCCCCTCGGCTTTCTTTCGGACCTGGGGATTGCAAGCCTGCTCATCGTGCTGCTGCACCGCCGTCCCTGGTGGATGTCGCTGCCTGTTTTGCTGGCATGGGGCCTGATGACATTGGCCTCTATCGAGCTGGTCAGCGCTGTGGGCAGGCTGCCCAATGTCTCGGACCTGCACTACCTGGTTGACCCTCAATTTCTGGAAAATTCTACCGGGGGTGGTTTCGCCCAACCCTGGCTGGCCGCCACCCTGCTGCTTGGCTTGGCGATTTGGCTGCTGTCCCAATGGTTGGGGCGCTCCACGTCTGCACCCGGCTTGCCACCAAGCGCGTGGGCAGCGCCGCTGCTGCTCTTGATAGCCCATTGGGGAGCGCAACACCTGCAGCCCACCGACGCGGAGCAATGGCACGTGTTCAACCTGCCTCACCTGTTGCTGGCCACCAGCGTGGGTGAGGTGCAAATGCGTACAGAGGAATGGCTCGAAGGTGACGTTATCGACGTTGCACCCAATATGGCCGGGCTCACCCAACTGGATCTGGACGGACGCAAACTGCTCACGGCACCGGGCAGTGCACGCAATGTGTTGATTATCGCACTGGAAGGTATTCCCGGCGCCTACGTCGGGGTGAACCGCCAGGCCTTGCACAGCAGCTATCAGGAAAACCTCATGCCCAATCTCAGTCGCTGGGCAGAACGCGGCATGAACACCCCAGACTACGTATTGCACAGCCACCAAACCATTCGCGGCCTGTATGCGATGCTCTGCGGCGATTATGACAAGCTCGACAACGGCACGCCCAAAGGCGTCGAGATGCTGACCCAGAACGAACGCAACCAGGCGTGCCTGCCGGCCCAGTTGCGCAAGAACGGATTTGCGACGCACTACCTGCAGGGTGCAGGCCTGCGCTTCATGGCCAAAGACAAGATCATGCCGCACATCGGCTTTGACACCACCCTGGGTCTGGAATGGTTCACCAACAGCAACTATCTGGAGTTCCCTTGGGGCAAGGATGACAAGGCCTTTTTTGAAGGCGCGCTGGATTACGTCGGCCAGCTGAAAAAGCAGAAGCAGCCCTGGATGTTAACCCTGCTGACCGTTGGCACTCACCAACCCTACTCAGCCCCTGAAGATTACCTGCAACGTTTTGATACTCCCAAGCAGGCCGCTGTTGCCTACCTGGATGATGCGCTTGGGGAATTTCTTGAGGGCCTTGAACGTAATGGCACCTTGCAAGACACCTTGGTGGTAATCACCTCGGACGAATCTCACGGTATTGATGGCGTGCGGTTGGCTTCTTCGTGGGGGTTTAACCTGACACTTGCACCTGAACAGAATCAGCTACCCCATGTGAAGTCTGGCGTGTTCGGTCATGTGGACCTGAGCACTTCGATACTCGACTATTTTGCCTTGTCCGTCCCCTCGTCCTTGAGCGGTCGCTCCCTGTTTCGTGACTATGAAACAGGCCGCCAGATCATGTCGTTTACCAACGATAAGCTTCGTTATCACGATGGCCAGGGCACCCTGGTCGAATGCGACTTTCAACAGCGTTGCCAGCAGTACGCAAGTGAGGGGTTCATCACCGAACGCAAAACCTTAATGGCTCAGTACGGGGGCACGCGCGCTCGGCAGGTCACTGCAAGAGCTGAGGCCCTGGATCGTTCGTTGCTTCGCACGCCGCTGAATCAGCATTACCAGTTCGGCAGCCCAGCCATCATCCCGCTTCAAGCGCAGATCAAGGATGACTGGGCCGACAACCTTATAGGGGCTCAATATCTGGAAATGCCCAAAGGCTCACATACGCGCGTGCGCCTGACCGTACGCTCGGTAGATCCACAACAGAACGCTTACATACTGCTCAAGGCCAAGGAACTGGAGCAGGATGTGCCATTGGGCCTGCCCTCGGAAATGGTCGTCACTGCCGATCAGCCGCTGGAGATGGATTTCAGTTTTGATAATCCCGAGCCGCGCAAGGCATTCTCCTTCCACCTGCTGGGCTATGGCTTTGGAGCCGTGGAGGTCAGTGACTTCAGTGTTATTACCGAGTCGACCGGGCAACCGGAAAATCTGGACGAACTCCCCGAATCCGGCAGCGCTCAATTGAGTCTGGAGCAGAGCTCTTGATGTTGAAGCGGCCTCCCTTGGGAGGTCGCTATAGCGCCAAAGGGCTCGTCATTCGAAGCCCTTAGGTACAAATCGACTAACTCATCTGACCAACTGCCTTCGCTTCAATCAAAGCCGCGATAAAATAACCAGCCCCATTTTATTGAGCACAAAAAACCAGCGTGTTGGCTGATAGTTGCCACGCTGGCCTTCAAGGCGCCCCCATCGCCCCAAAGGATATGAGCCGACCGTTCTCGCGCCACCTGCCATGTCAACATGTACAGGTAGTCACTCATGCATACCATTCGCAACACCCTGGTGGTGGTTGATCCGCAACAGCCCGAGGATCTGGTCATCAACCACGCCAAAATGATCGCTCGAACGACCCGCTCGCACCTGCACCTCCTGGCATGCGACAAGCACCGCACCTTACGTGCCTACCTCGACGACCTCCAGGCTGGCCTGGCCAGGGAAGACTTTAATGTGAGCGCCGAGAACGCCTGGCATGGGAGCCTGCACAAAACGATTATCCTGACCCAGCAAGCCCAGGGTTGCGGCCTGGTGATCAAGCAGCACTTGCCGGACAACCCACTGCTAAAAGGCCTGCTCACCCCCGAAGACTGGAAGCTGCTGCGCTATTGCCCAAGTCCGGTGCTACTGGTCAAGAGTGACAGGCCTTGGGCTGGGGGTAATATTCTCGCGGCCGTCGACATCGGCAACAGCGACATCGAACACCGCGTCCTGCATACCGGCATCGTCAGCCACGGCTATGACCTCGCCAGGCTGGCCGGGGCCACGCTGCACATGATGAGCGCCCATCCTTACCCGATGCTCTCGGCACCCGACCCCCTGTTCCAGCTCAAGGAAAACATCCAGACGTTTTACCGTGAACAGTACGAAACCTTTCAGGCCGAATTTGCCATCAGCGACGAACGCCTGCATATCGAGGAAGGCCCGGCAGAGATCTTGATCCCGTACCTGGCGCACAAGCTCGAGGCCGCGCTCACGGTAATCGGCAGCGTGGCCCGCACCGGCATGGCCGGGGCGCTGGTCGGCAATACCGCCGAGATGATCCTCGACACACTGGAAAGCGACATCCTGGTGCTCAAGCC
>CAYVPI010000013.1:0-59533 GCA_964453495.1 uncultured Pseudomonas sp.
TTTCCGGGCTGTTGGCGAAGGTGTAGTCGTCGCGGTAGGTTTCGTCGCGGTTGAATTTAATTGTCATTGTTGTGTCTTCCTCGATCAAAGGTCGATGACCAGGTGATTGCACTTGGCCCGGGATACGCAGGGCATGATTTTCTTGTTGGCCAGCTTGTCTTCGTCGCTCAGCCAGTCATCGGTGTGGAGGATTTCCCCGTCCAGTTCCAGCACCGCGGTCTCGCAGTGGCCACAGGCGCCGCCACGGCACAGGTAGGGCATCTCGTAGCCGGCAGCTTCCACGGCTTCGAGCATGCTCTGGTCCGGCGAGACTTCGATGGTCGCGCCGCTGCGGCCCAGAGTGAAGGTGAACGCTTCGCCACCGCTGCTCTGCTCCAGGAAACGCTCGAAGTGGATGTGGCTGTCGGTCCAGCCCAGGTTGCGGGCGCATTCGAGGGTGGCGTCGATCATGCTGTCCGGGCCGCAGGCGTACACGTGGCTGCCCAACGGGCGGTCGGCCAGGACCTGGGTGATGTCCAGGCGCGCATCGATGCCTTTGCGGTAAAGCTTGACCTGGTCGCCGTAGATACGTTGCAACTCTTCGCCCAACTGGGCATGTTCCGCGCCGCGCACTGCGTAGTGCAGTTCGAAGGGCACCTTGCTCAGGCGCAGTTCTTCGAGCTGGGAGATCACCGGAGTGATTCCGACGCCGCCGGCAATGAACAGGTGCAGGCGCGCCTGCTTGACCAGCGGGAACAGGTTGACCGGTGGGGTGATGTCGATCAGGTCGCCTTCACGCACACTGGCATGCAACTGGCGCGAACCACCACGGCCGTCTTCGACCCGGCGCACGGCGATTTGGTAGGCGCTGGTGTCGTAGGGCGAGCTCATCAGCGAGTAGGGGTTGCGCAGGGTGTTCTGACCGTTGGGGATCAGCACCACGACATGGCTGCCGCCGGAGAACGCAGGCAGGTGCGCACCGTCTGGGGAGACCAAAGTAAAGCGCTTGATCTGCGGGGTCACCGCCTCGATACGGGCCACGCGCAGGTTCAGGGTTCCGTTGTTCTGGCTCATGTGTCGAGCTCCTCGGCTTGCGGCAGTTCGCCGGGTACTTCGGCATCGGCCTTGACTGCCTGGAATGCGGCCAGGCGACGGGAGTAGTGGTCACGCACCACCAGGGTCAGGGCACAGCCCGGGCATTGGTAAACACGCTGGGTGACGTTCTCGGTGTAGGTATCGCAATGCACGCACCAGACCCGGCGCACCAGGGTGCCGGAGTGTTCGCGCAGCACTTCGTCGCGGTTCATGTCGAAGGTGGTGTACACCTGCATGGCCGTGCCGAGAAAACTTTCAGAGCCGGTGAGGTACAGGCGCGTGCCCATGCGGGCCTCGCCGAGCATGAGCGTAAGGTCTGCGAGCAAGGCCTGGTTGCTGGGGTACACGCGCAGCTCGAGGGCCGGTTGCTGCTGCAGCTGGGCCAGGAAGTTCTGGCCGGAAAAGGACTCTTCGGAATAGAGCACCGTGGCCTGCTGATCCAGTTCGGCGAGTTCATCGAGCAAACGCAGCATGGCGCGGCCGCCACTGCCTTGCCCGGCGACGATGTGCCGCTTGCCTCCCGGCAGGGGGCGCAACAGGTCATAGACCGGCCGGCTCTTGATACCTGTGATTAACATTATTATTTGACCTCCTCGGCTTTTCGCTCGGCGGGTGAGTGCCGGCGCTTTGAAGGTTGTTGGAGCACAGGCCGTGCCAACTTTGTAACGTGCTGTATTTATTGGCTTTTATTGGATTGTCAGACAATTTAGATAGGCAAAATCAGCATGCCTGTAGGCATTTTTGCAGCGCTGACGGAGGGGAAGTAGGGGCACATCCCTGTGCCGGGGGGATTAGTCCCGTTGCAGCTTGCGGATCAGGGTACCGATGTCGATACCCAGGTATTGCGCGGCCTTGCGCTTGCTGCCGCACACACGCACGGCTTTGAGAATGACTTGGCGTTCAAAGCCTTGCACTTGTGCCTTGAGGTTTTGCTCGAGGTTGTCGTCACTCGGAAAAAGGTCTTCGTCCTGCTGTTGCGGCGTGGCCTGGGGGCGCTCGCCGAGCATTTCCGCCGGCAGGTGGTGTTCTTCTGCCTCGTCGTCGGCCAATACAGCCAGGCGTTCGAAGATATTGACCAGCTCGCGGATATTGCCGGGGAAGTCATAGGCCATCAGACGTCGGCGGCATCCGGCGGACAGGCGCAAGCTGGGTTCGCGATCACTATTGATTCGCGTCAGCAGGATATCGATCAAAAAGGGCAGGTCGTCGATGTGCTGGCGTAGCGGCGGGATTTCGACTGGCAGTACGGCGAGGCGGTAATACAGGTCGGCCCGGAACAGGCCGAGGCTGACCTGCTGGCGCAAATCCTTGTTGGTGGCGGCAATCACTTGCACCTGGACGCTCTTGCTCAAGGGCGAACCGACCGACTGAATAGTGCTGTCTTCGAGAAACTTCAGTAGCTTGGCTTGCACATGCAAAGGGATTTCGCCGATTTCATCCAGGAACAACGTGCCCCCCGAGGCGGCCTCGATGTACCCCTGCTTGCCGCCCTGCAGGGCCCCGGTGAAGGCGCCGCGCTCATAGCCGAACATCTCTGACTCAAACAGGCTTTCCGGGATGCTGCCGCAGTTCACATGAATGAACGGGCGATCACCCCACCCGGCAGCGCGATGGATATGTCGGGCGATGGCCGTTTTGCCCACACCGGGCTCACCGAGCAGCAGCAAGCGAGCGCGGCGGCGAAAGGCACGCACCCCGGTGTCGGCAATGCTCGAGAGCTGTGGCGAGAGGTGCAGGGCGTTGTCCTGCGGGTCGCCAAGGCCGGGTATCTCCGGGGTGCGCAGGGCTTGTGTGCCACGTTTTTGCGGCTTGCTGGCGTCGAAGTCGCGCTGTATCAGCATCGTGAACGGCTTTTCATAGGCGCCAGTGGGCACCGCCTGGGTGCTGGTCACCAGCACCCGGCCGTCTCGCGAGCGGGTCAGGGCGCTATTGGCACCGCGGTTGATGGCCACCTCGAAGTCATCGAACATCAAGCCCGAGCGCTGGAAAAACTCCGTGTCGCTCAGGCCCACCGCCTGTTCCTTGGACAGGCGATTGACCCGCTCGGCGGCCAGGTTGATAAAGCGCACCCGGCCTTCGCCGTCACAGACGATGATCGCCTCGCCGAAGCTGTCGAGCAGGGCGTGCAGCGCCGGGGTTTCAAGCAGGGCGCCGAGCATCTCGCTGCTGACGCTGACCGATGAGCGCATGCCCATCTGCAAGGCGCCCGGCAGGTTCTTGGCGTTCATGGGTGCAGCTCTCCGGGGTGGCCGGCGCGTTGTCCATTGTGGCGCAGTACCGCGACCTGCCAGGCCACGCCTTCGCGGATGAGAATTCGCGAGCAATGAACGTTGAAGTTCAGCGCACGGCCGCTCAGGTCAGGCAGTACCACGTGGTGCCAGGTGCGTTCAGGTGGCGAGCTGTCGAGCAGGGAGCGAGCGATGCTGGCGCCGCGGGTGATGCCGAAGGTTTCCTCGAAGGCCGAGTTGCGCCACTGCGGTTGTTGCTGCTCATCGATGACCAGCACCGCATCGGGTACGGCATCGAACACCCGGCGCAAGGCTTCGATACGTTGCTCGGCGTCATGCTGCACGCGCAGCTCCTGGCTGACGTCGCGGATGCTGCCCCACATGCGTAACAGCTGCCCGCCGACGATGGTGGCGCGCACGTCGTTTTCCACATATGCGGGTGAGCCATCATGGCGGCGGTCCACCGAGAGGGCGCCATCGACGCAGAACTGAGATTCGATCAAGCGCCGCACAAACTCCTCATTCGCCGGGCTGCGTGGCCAGTACAGGCGCACCGGCTGCTGGTTGAAGTCGACATCCGAAGGCATCTCATAGACCTGGGCCATGGCGCGGTTGCACATGCGCCAGTGGGAGTTGTTCTCGAACACCTGGCGCACGATCTCGTCGGGCGACTGGTTGATGTCGACCGCATCGGCCCACTCGATACACCAGTAGGCCACCTTGGCGCTGAGCAACATCTGGCTCATGACTTCATTGGCGTTTTGCAATTCCTGCAGGCGCTGGCCCAGCGGGCCCAGGGGCATCTCGATCAGGTGCAGGCGTGCCGGCTGCACCGAACGCCACTCCAGGATCCCGCTGGCGACCACCGGCAGCAGGCCACCGTTACGGCGGATCAGGGTCAGCTCCAGGCTGTGCACGCGCTCATCGGCCGGCGGATGGGCGAACAGGTGCTGCAAGGCACGCACCGACTCGGCGGTGTAGATCTGCTCGATCGGCTGTTCGGGCAAGTAGTCGGGGTCGTAGCCCAATTGATTGCAGATACCGGCGGATACCGCCAGCAGGTGGCCGTGAGCCGAAATCGTGCTGGACAGCGCCATCCCTCTTTCACTCAATAGTCCTAGTGTGTCCATCTTCACTCTCGTTGCTGTTGGGCAAATGAAGAAAACAGGGGCACATTGCGTGCCAAGGGGAAAGCCAGGCAAATCAAGGGAGGCGTTTTTGAAAGTGCTGCGTATTTGCTTGAGTGTAGGTATTTTTGCAGCGGTCGGCAGGTGGGGGGGTGGTTGGCCTGGCTTCATCGCGGGCAAGCCCGCTCCTACAGAACCGCGTCAGCTTTGTAGGAGCAGGCTTGCCCGCGATAGGGCCCGAATGCCAACCACAACACGCCAATCCTGCCGAATAAAGAGCATTATCCCACCTAACGCATGTGGGCTATAGCCTTAATCCCCGGTCAGACGATAACCTTGTTGTTTGCAGCCCTATTCGCCAACCAGCCTCAAGGATGAACCTCTTGCGCGTGTTCAAACACATCTACCGGGGCGTGTTGCTGTCGACCGCTCTGCTGTTTGCCCAGTTTGCCGCGGCGCAGGCCCCGGCGCTTGCCACCGACGCCCAGGGTTATGCCCCCGCCGAAACCTGTATTGGCTGCCATACCGCGCAGGCCGCGGCCTGGAAGCATTCGGACCACGACTGGGCCATGTTGCCGGCGAACAAAAGCAGTGTGCTGGGCAATTTCAAGGATGCGCAGTTCAAGGATGGCAAGGTTCAGGCGCGGTTCTTCAAGAAAGGCGAGAAGTTTTTCGTCAACACTGAAGGCGCCGATGGCAAGCCTGGTGATTTCGAGATTATCTACACCTTCGGCTACAAGCCGTTGCAGCAATATCTGGTGGCTTTCCCTGGGGGACGCCTGCAAAGCCTGACCATCGCCTGGGACAGCCGGCCCAAGGCCGAAGGCGGCCAGCGTTGGTTCTCGATGTACCCTGGCCAGCATTTTGCGCCCACCGACCCCTTGCACTGGACGGGCCGCTACCAGAACTGGAACGCCATGTGCGCCGACTGCCACTCGAGCAACCTGCTCAAGGGCTACGACGACAAGACCGATACCTTTACCACCACCTGGCATGAACAGAACGTCGGTTGCCAGGCCTGCCATGGTCCTGGCCAGGCTCACGTCGACTGGGCTGGCAAGGAAAAGGCAGCCGGCGAGGCAAAACCGGCACAAGCCAGTTACTCGCCCGCCGAAGTCGGCCTCAAAGTGGACTACAAGGCCATGGGCAGCAAGGGCATGGTCGACCAATGTGCCTATTGCCACAGCCGTCGGCAAAGCCTGAACGTGGGCCAGCAGCCAGACAAACCGATTTTCGACAGCGTGCTGCCCTCGACGCTGCGCCCAGACCTCTACCATGCCGACGGGCAGATGCAGGGCGAGGTGTACGTCCATGGTTCGTTCACCCAGAGCAAGATGTACGCTGCCGGCGTCGCCTGCACCGATTGCCATGACCCGCACACCACCAAGGTCAAGATCGAAGGCAACGGCCTGTGCCAGCAATGCCACAACCCGACGCCGCCGGCGCGCTTCCCTAGCTTGCAGGCCAAGAACTACGACAGCCCCGAACACCATCATCACCAGGCCGGCTCCCCGGGCGCGCAGTGCGTCAACTGCCATATGCCGGCGCAGACCTACATGGTGGTCGACCCGCGCCGCGATCACAGCTTCCGCCTGCCGCGCCCGGACCTCGATGCCCAGACCGACAGCCCCGACGCCTGTACCGCTTGCCACAAGGACAAGGAACCGGCCTGGGCCGTCAAGGCAATCGACGGCTGGTTCGGCACGCCGCAACGGCCACCGCACTACGGCCTGGCCCTGCACGCCGGGCGCACTGGCCAGGCCGATGCCTTGCCACAGTTGAGTGCCCTGATCAGCGACTTGGGCAAGCCGGCGATCGTGCGTGCCACGGCCGCCGAGCAACTGGCGTCGATGGGTGAGCCGGCATTACCAAGCCTGGCCCAGGCGCTCAAGGACGACAACGCCATGGTGCGCGCCTATGCGGCATCGGGCTTCACCCGACAGAAGCCGGTGGAGCGGGTCAAGCACCTGCTGCCGTTGCTGCACGACGACAACCTCGCCGTGCGCGACGAGGCCTTGCGTGCGCTGGTAGGCATTTCGCTGGTTGCCCTGCCTGAGGCCGAGCGTGAGCCTTACAAGGCAGCCCTGGCCGATTACGAACGACGTCTGCGCGGCAATGCCGACTTGCCGGGCAACCGCCTGAACCTGGCAGTGCTGCTCGAACGTGATGGCCGCCAGCAGGAAGCCCTGGAGCAATACCGCCAGGCGCTCAAGCTGGACCCATACTTTGCTCCGGCCCGGGTTAACCTGGTGACCCTGGCCAATTCAATGCTGCGTCAGGACGAAGCCGAGCAAGTGTTGCGTGATGGTGTGGCGCTCAAGGATATGCCCGTCACCGACCACGGCAACATCGCCTATATGCTGGCCTTGCTGCTGGTGGAGCGTAACAAGATGGACGAGGCGTTGCCGTTGCTGGAAACAGCGGCCAAGGAATTGCCGCAGAACGCGCGTATCCGCTACAACCAGGGCCTGTTGCTGCTGCAGATGCATCGCCGCGTAGAAGCCCTGGCTGCGCTCAAGGCAGGCCTGGAGCAGGCACCGGACGATGCCGACTTGCTCTATGCGATGGTGTACCTGCACGGATCGGCCGGGCTGCAGCAAGAGGCGATCAAGTATGTGCGCCTGTTGGAGAAGGCAGCGCCGCAGGATGAGCGGCTGCCGGATCTGAAGCGGCAGTTGGGGTTGTTGTAGGAGCGGGCTTGCCCGCGATGGGCTACGTAGCAGCCCAAAACTGCATCAGAGCTGGAGTAGCAGGGGAAGGCTATGCCTTCCATCGCGGGCAAGCCCGCTCCTACAGGGTCGGTGTTATCTGGCAACCCCTAAAAACCACCGGTAATAGGGGTTGCCGCCATCCTCGCGCATCACTTCGCGCATTCCTTCACTCCACGCCTGGCGCTCTCCTTTGTAAGCGTGCAAGCCAACCTGATAGAAACGCGTCAGGCGCTTTTGCTGGCTGTCCAGGCGCCCCTGAAAGTCATCATTGCTGTGAACCAATACCGGTGGTTGACGCAATTCCAGCAAGGCGGGCAGCACCCGGGTGATCTCATTGCTGCGCACCCAAGGCGCGTACTCGATCAACGGCTGGTCGTCGGTCACAGCCTTGGCGACCCCTGCAAAGCGTTCCAGGCCAGCACGATCGGTGACGTAGGTGGCGAGCAGGGCTGCCGGTGAAACCACACCGACATCGGCCAGTGTGCTGCGTACGTTCTCTTGCTCGAAGCGCTGGCTGATACAGTCGACATCCAGCTCGACCGGCTGCATTGAACCAACCAGTAGCATCTCATGGAATTCGGTGGTCCACAGGCTGGCATGGGGGAACACGTCGATGAAGCTGCGCACCAGCGCTTGTGAATCCTCCAGGTTTTGCGTGGGCAGCGGCAACCATTGCGCGACGATGCCGTGGGTATTCAAGCGCTGCGCGGCGAGTTGGTAGAAATCCCGCGAGTACAGGTTGACCACACCGCTGGCCGACGGCGGTGGCGGTTCGAGGGTGATCATGTCGTAGGTTTGTTCACTACGCAGCAATTCCTGGCGGCCGTCACGCAGGCGGATATCGAGGCGGCTGTCGGCGGCCGCATTGTAATTGCCCTTGAACAGTGGCGTGGCCTGAACCACGGTCGGCAGCAATTCGGCTACTACCGGCTGTTCGAGCTGCGGATAACGCAGCATGGCACCTGCGGTAATGCCTGTGCCCATGCCGATCACCAGCGCCGAGCGTGGCTCGCCATTGTGGATCAATAGCGGCAGCAGGGCCTGCAGGCGCATGTAGCGCAGCGATGGCATGGCGTCGCCGGTATTCGATACACCCTGAATGTAAAGGCGGTTGAACACGCTGGCGCCTTTGCCTTGGGTGACCACGGCCACGGTGCCACCGCGCCCTTCCTGATAGAAGGCCAGGGTGCCATTGCGCGCCCCCGGCATCAGCTGCGCCAGGCGCTCGGGTGGCAGCATGACCGCCAGTGCCGTGCTGGCCAGCGCCACCAGGATCACCCCTTGGCGGTGGCGCTTTTTCACATGGGTACCGCGTACTATCGCGACCAGGCCCACGCCGGCGGCGAGGATGGCCAGCACGGCGAGGGTGCGGATCAGGCCCAGCTGCGGGATCAGCACGAAGCCGGTCAACAGTACGCCAAGGATGCCGCCCAGGGTATTGAGGGCGACCACGGCGCCGACGTCACGGCCGACATGGCCGCTGTCCACGCACAAGCGCAGGGCCAGGGGGAAGGCTGCGCCCAGCAGCACGGTCGGCAGGAAGACGATGCACAGGGCGGCAACCGCGAAGCGTGCGCTCATGCCGCTCAGGGCGTCGCCACCGAGCAGCAGCACGGCCTGTTCGGCCTGGGTTTGCAGCATGATCAGCCAGCGGCCGAGTACGGCGATTTCCACCAGAGCGAGGAGCCCGGCAGCTGCAATCAGCAAGCCGAACGCACCCCATGGGTCGCGGATGCGATCGGCGCGTCGGGCGTACAGGGCGCTGCCCAGCACCAGGCCGGTGAGGTAGGTGGCCAGGACCACGGCGAAGGCGAAGGTACGGGTGCTCATGAACTGCACGATGGACTGGGTCCAGACCACTTCGTAGCCCAGGGCCACGCCACCGGCAACGGCATACAGGACCAGGGGCAGGCGCGACACGTTGCCGGCGGCAATCGTTTTGACAGGAGCCTCTTGTGCAGCGACAGGCGTGCGGGCATAGGCCAGTGCGCCGAGCAGGGCGGCCAGGTTGAGCACAGCGGCGGCATAGGCCGACCCTTTCACACCGAATGCGGGAATCAGCACGAAAGCGCTGAGCAGGGTGCCAGCGATGGCCCCGGCGGTATTGGCGGCATACAAGCGCCCGCCGGCGCGGCCCAGGGTTTCTGCTGCTGGGGCCAAGGCACGCATCAGCACGGGCAGGGTGCCGCCCATCAGGAAGGCCGGTAGCCCCACTAGTACAAAAGGCAACAGCCAGGCCAACAGGCCCACCTGTTCGCTGAGCCGGGCAAAAGGCCCGGCCGCCATGCCCAAACCATGGGTGGCGGCGATGCCCAGGGCAGCCACACCGAGTTCCAGCAGGGCATAGAGCAGCACGGGCCGTTGCAGGCGGTCGGCAAAGCGGCCGAACGCCCAGCCCCCCAATGCCAGGCCGGCAAAGAAGGCGCTGATGCCACTGGTGATGGCGTAGACCTCGACGCCGACCACCAGTGACAGTTGTTTGATCCAGAGCACCTGATACACCAGCGCAGCGGCACCCGACACGAACAACAGCAGTGCCGGTGTCCAGGGCAATGAGCGGGTGGGTTCCTGAGCTTTGATAGTGGAATTGTGACGCGGGGCAGTACGGCTGGCAGAGGTCATCTACGGCATTCCTTGTACCAGGAGGGAACCATGCGGTTTGCAAGGGCAAATGTGGGAACGGCCCTGGCCGCGAAGGCATCGCAAGCCTTCGCGGCCAGGGCCGCTCCTACGGGTACATCATTGCTGCTTCTTCATCTCCTCTGCAATCTTGGCATCCACATCGGCACGAATCTGGTCGATGCTGAAGCTGGCCGGCCGCTGGCTAGGTGGATAAGCGACGAAGGTTTGCAGGAACTTCGCTGCTTTCATGGTGGCAATCTCCATGAGGTAGACGTTTTTGGTCGACCAGTCATAGTACTGGTCAGACACTATGTCGGCACGCTCATAGGGGTCCATGCGCAGGTTGAAGAACTTCGGTACCCGCAATTGTGTGAATGGGTTGCTCCACACCTGGAAACCACCAGGTGCACGCTGTTCGGCGAACACTGCCTTCCAGTTGCCGAAGCGCATGGACACCAGCATGCCGTCGTCGTTGAAGTAGTAGAACTCGTCACGTGCAGACTTCGGTTGCTGGCCCGTCAGGTAAGGCAGTTGGTTGTAGCCGTCCAGGTGCACCTTGAAATTGGTGCCGCCAGAAGTCGGCGCCCAGCCCTTGAGCAGCTTGTCCTTGACTTCGGTATCGCCGGCTGCAGCGAGCAGGGTAGGGAACCAGTCCAGGCCCGAGAACATCTGGGTGGAGACTTCGCCCGCCTTGATCTTGCCTGGCCAGCGGACCATCGCAGGCACCCGGAATGCGCCTTCCCAGTTGGAGTTCTTCTCGTTACGGAACGGCGTGGTGGCCGCGTCCGGCCAGGAGAACTGGTTGGGGCCGTTGTCGGTGGTGTAGACGACGATGGTGTTGTCGGCGATTTTCAGGTCGTCGAGGGTTTGCAACAGTTTGCCCACGTCGCCGTCATGCTCAAGCATGCCGTCGGCGTATTCATTGCCCGGCATGCCGCTCTGGCCTTTCATCGACTCACGCACGTGGGTGAACACGTGCATGCGCGTGGTGTTCATCCACACAAAGAACGGCTTGTCGGCGTCGACCTGCTTCTTGATGAAAGCCTGGGCGGCGGCGGTGGTCTCGTCGTCGATGGTTTCCATGCGCTTGGAGTTCAGCGAGCCAGTGTCCTCGATCTTGCCGTCGGCGAAGCTGTGGATCACCCCACGCGGCGAGTTGGCCTTGATGAACTCCGGGTCATCCTTGGGCCAGTAGGGGCGCTCGGGTTCTTCTTCGGCGTTGAGGTGGTAGAGGTTGCCGAAGAACTCGTCGAAGCCATGGTTGGTTGGCAGGTATTCGTCGCGGTCGCCAAGGTGGTTCTTGCCGAACTGGCCAGTGGCATAGCCCTGGGACTTGAGGGCCTGGGCGATGGTGATGTCGCGTTTTTGCAAGCCAACCGGGGCCCCTGGAATGCCGACTTTCGACAGGCCGGTACGCAGCGGTGTCTGGCCGGTAATGAAGCTGGAGCGGCCAGCGGTGCAACTGTTTTCCGCGTAGTAGTCGGTAAAAATCATTCCTTCCTTGGCGATGCGGTCGATGTTCGGGGTCTTGTAGCCCACCACACCTAAGGAATAGGCGCTGATATTGGTCTGGCCAATGTCATCACCGAAAATCACCAGGATGTTGGGCTTGCTGGCCGCAGCAGCGGTCGCCGAAATCCCCATCACCGCAGCCGCCACCAAGGCAAACTGCGGCAGCCACTTACGTGTGCGAACCATAAGACATCTCTCCGTGTGTTTACTTTTGGCCACCTTTGGGGCGGCCATCGGTTGGTTCCGAATACTTCCGTTGTCACATCGCCGTTCAAAACAGGGTCCCGGTAACGAACACCTCGCCTACTTTCGGATTTTGCTCATTTATTTTTAGCATCGAATGGATAAATGCGATTCCATTCCTCGGCCATATTCACCACTGTCCAGCCCTTGGCGTTGGCTTCGTCCAGCGCCTTGTCGAGCTTGCCGATCTTCGATTCGCGGTCATAGGCCCATTCGCGCTTGGCGTCGGTATGGTGCACCAGGCCCATGAAACGCTTGCCCTTGCCGGCGGCGGTCCATTGCAGCATCTGCAGGTCGCCGTCGGAGTTGCCAAAGGCCAGTGCCGGGACGCGGCCGATGATCGAATCGATGCTCACCGGTTTACCCGGGCCATCATCGTTGTGCGCAAGCTTGGGTGTACGCAGGATAGTCGGATTGCCACCGCCAGGCTGGAACTCGGTCACAAACGTGGTGCCGATCACCTGCTCTGGGGCAATACCATAGACTTCCTCGGCAAAGGCACGCATGAACACCACTTCACCGCCCGATACGATGTAGGTCTTGAAACCGTTGGCGCGCAGGTAGTCGAGCAGCTCCAGCATCGGCTGGAAGACCATCTCGGTGAATGGCTTGTCGGTCTTGGGGTGGCGCGCCTTGGCCAGCCAGGCCTCGGCGTTGTCTTCAAAGGCTTTGGTGGTGATACCGGTATGGGTGGCGCCAACGATTTTCATCAGGCCTTCCATGCCGGCTTCCTCCAGGGCCTTATGGTCGCCCTCCAGCACGGCCTTGAACGGTTGCTGCTCCTTCCACTCCGGATGCTGCGGCGCCATGCGCTTGACTTCCTCCAGGGCGAACAGCACCTGGAAGTACATCGGCTGCTCGCTCCACAAGGTGCCATCGTTATCGAACACGGCGATGCGCTCTTCTACCGCAAGGAAGTCCTTGCTGCCGTCTTTGGTCACGGTTTCGACGAACTCGGTGATGGCCGTTTTCGAGGGGCCGTCGTTCCAGGATGCCAAGGGCTCGGCTGCTTGCGCCATGAGGGGCAACAATAGGGCCAGAGTCAGACCGTAGAGCCAGGTGCCGGCAGCAGGTACACGTTTCATTTTTGATCCTTGCGGGTTATCGGGGAACCCGGGTTGAGTGGATGCAGCCCACGTGGGTGCGGGCGTGGCGGTTGGGCTTGTTCGATCGACTGACGCAAAGCCGGCAACGCCTGCTTGCACTCCTGCAGCGCAGGTGCCTTAGCCACTGCTGCACCGAAACGCGCAGTGAAGAAGCTTAGCAGGCGTTGAACCATTGGCTCGGGCAATGGCAGTTGTTGTAGACCCAGTACCTGCTGCCGGCGCCGGGCCCATAGATAAAGCGCCGTGAGCTGCGCCGGCTGTGCATCCAGCTGGCCGGGTATCAGTTGCCAGGCATAATCGGCCGAGGCCAACCAGCGTGCCTGGCGACGGGCTCGCCAGCCTTGCCACGCCGTGCGCAGGCGTCGATACAGCGGGCGTGCGAACCAGCCCAGCAAGCCAACGGCCAGCAGCGTTGCGGCCAACAGCAACCAATGCCGTGCAATGTGCAGGCGGGTGCGTTGGCCGAGTGCCTGCAGGTCGGCGGCGATGGAGAAGGGTGGGCGATAATTGCTATTGGCGCTGGCCTTGAAATCGACTGCAGGCACACTGGCGGTTTGTGCCTGGTTGGCGGTGGCGTCCCACCACTGTATCTGCAGGGCGGGCAGGCTGAAGTTGCCGCTGCGCTCGATACGGTAGCTGGCACTGTCGATACGCTGGCCGCCGCTGACGCCGCCACGGCCGTCGTTCAACGAGCTGACCTTGGGTGTTTGCCCGTAACGCTTGAGGCCGTCGACATCGCCCAAAACGATTTGCGGTAGCAACATGCTTTGCGCACCATCGGCCTGGAGCGTGACTTCACGGGTGACGGTGTCGCCTACGCCAGGTTTGGCACTGGAGTAGCTGATGTGCTGCTGCAGGCGCACGGCCTGTGCAACCAGCAGCGTCTGCCCGGCCGCCACACCGGCGGGCTGGCGGGCACTGAAGGTCTGCGGCGTGGTTTTGGCCGTGGTCGCTGCGCTGGCCTGGCCCGGGCTGACCCCGATCGTCAGTGCCGGGATACTGAAAGACTGGGCCTGCTGGGGGATGATCAGATAGCTGTAGCGCAAACCGAAAAAGGTCTTGCCCAGGCGCGTTTCGGTCAGTTTTTGCGCTTCAGTGTCGGGGGGCGTCACCACGGCACCGGGCAGGTCCAGGGGCGGCAGTTGCGGCGCCTGGGTGAACCAGGTATCGACCAGGACGTCGACCTGCAGGCGCACGGTAGAGCCGACCACGATGTTGTCGGCCGGTTGCAGGCTGGTCTCTATCAGCACCTGGGGTTCTTCAGCCCACACGGGCGCGGCGAGTACTGCAAGGAGCAGGGCGAGCAAGGCTTTCATGGCTGGCCTCCCGTGCCTTGTGCCTGCCCGGCGGCGTCCTGCAGGCTGAATTTCTGCTTGAGGAACTTGGCAGGCGAAGTGGTCAGGTTCTGCAACCAAAGCTCGTCGGAGCTGGCCTTTTGCGTTTCGACCTTGCTGGTTTTGCCCTTGTCCTTGGCTTTGTCGAACTTGATCTGGTCGGGTTTCATTTGCGGTGCTTTGTCGGCCGCGTCTTCGTAATCCTTCTGCAGGGCTTTGGCCAGGGCCAGGTTGGCGGTGGCCTCGGGAAACTGCGGTTGCAGTTTCAAGGCGTGCTCATAGGCTGCGATGGCCTGGTCGAAGTGGAATTGGCGGGTATGGATATTGCCCAGGTAGAAATACGCCTGGGCGCTGTCGAGCTGGGCGAAGCTGCCCAGGGCACGGTCGTAGTCGGACGCCCGGTAGGCTGACAGGCCTTGCCAGTAAGGGTCGGCAAACAGCGATGCGGCCTTGCCGTAATGGTGATGATCGAAGGCCCAGCGGCCTTGCTGGTCGGCGGTGAGAAAGGCATCGGCCAGGGCGCCGGCCTTTGCTGGCGTCGGGGTGAACAGGCAACCGATAGCCAGCAACAGTGCGCCAGACCAGTTCAGGTTCCAGCCACGGCGCACGCACACAAAGGCCAGCAGCGCCAGTGGCCAGGTCAGCCAGTAGCCGGCGTCCTTCCAATGAACTTGCGCGGCGTCCGGGTTGGCCTGCTCGAAGTGCCGTTGCGCGTGCAGTTCGATCCAGTCCAGGTCATCATCGTTAAGCGTCAGGCTGCCCAGCGGTGCATCGGCAGCCTTGGCCAACTGTTCCAGCCCGGCCTTGTCGAAGCGCCCCAGCAGGATGCGGCCGTCGCTGTCGGTGCGTGGCTGACCGTCATCGCCGCGCAGCATGCCGTTATCGCTGCTGCCCACGGCCAGTACCAGCACTTGTAGTGCCGTGCCTTCAAGGCTTTTGCCGATCTGCGCGAACTGCTTGGCGTCGGCGCCATCGGTGAGCAATACCAGGGTGCCGGGTACCTGCTCGGCAGCCAACAGGCGCTTGGCTTGCTCGATCGCACCCAATGCGTCCTTGCCGGGTTTGTCGATCAGAGACGTGGCCAAGGCTTGCAGGAAGCTGTCGAGCAACTCCGGGTCGTCGCTGGGCGGCAGTACCAGATGAGCGCTGCCGGCATAGGCCAGCAGGCCGACGCGCATGCCGCGCTGGCGGGTGATCAGGTCGTGCACCTTGTGTTTGGCGGCTTCCAGGCGGCTGGGCGGCAGGTCTGTGGCGTCCATCGACGGTGACAGGTCCAGGGCCATCAGTAACACGGCCTGGTTTTCCAGGAAGGGCGGGCGGTCCTGCTGCCAGGTCGGGCCGGCGGCAGCCAGGCCACCGAGTATCAGCAAGGCGCTGAGTACATGCAGGGGCTGCACCCGTGGCTGGTGCGTTGGCGTGAGAATCAGGTGTTTGAGCAAATGCGGGGCGATGCTGCTTTGCATGCGCTGGCGCCGGGCCAGTTGGCGGCGCCACAGGGGCAGCAGGATGCCGAGCGCTACCAGCAGCAGGAACCACGGTCGAAGAAAGTGCAGGGCGCTGAGGTCGATGTCCATGTCAGCCCTCCACCGTGGTATCGGCATGGCGTGCCGTGGCCACCCGCGCCGCCAGCAGAGCGCTCAGGTGGCCGATCAGCAACAACCCCAGGGCCAGGCCCAGTGGCCACCAGAACAGGTCCAGCTTGGGTTGGTGGCTGAGTGTCTTGACCTGGTGCGGGGTGAGTTTGTCGAGGCTGGCGTAGACCTGGTCCAGCTGGGCGCGGTCTTCGGCACGGAAAAACTGCCCGCCCGTGGCTTCGGCGATTTTTTGCAAGGCGTCGAGGTTGACCCGCGCCTCGCCACTGGCACTGGGGTCGCCGATACCAATGGTGTGGATGACGATGCCTTTGGCGGCAGCCATCGAGGCGGCATGTTCGGGAGTGATGGCACTGGCAGTGTCATTGCCGTCGGTGAGCAGGATCAACACCTTGTCCGGCTCATCGGCTTTGGCGAACAGTTTCAGGGCCAGGCCAATGGCATCACCGATGGCGGTATTGGGCCCGGCCATGCCGATGCCGGTTTCGTCGAGCAGCAGCTTGACGCTGGCGTGATCCAGGGTCAGCGGTGCCTGCGGGTAGGCGCCGCTGCCGAACACGATCAAGCCCAGGCGGTCATCCTTGCGCCGTTCAATGAAACCGCGCACCACATCCTTGACTGCCTCCAGGCGGTTGCTGCGCTGGCCGGCGGCATTGGTGAAGTCGGTGGTTTCCATGGACTGGGAGATATCGATGGCGAGCATCAGGTCGCGCACCGGCTGTTGTTTCTCGATAGGCGGCTCGACCCGCACAGGCCGTGCTATTGCCAGGCACAGCAGTATCCAGACCAATAGGTTGAGCAGCAGTTGCCAGCGGCTGACGCTGATGCCCGGTTGCCGTGGCTGCTGGCCGGTGGCGCGGCTCATGGCGGCGAAAAACGGCACACGCACCGCCGCGCGCGCTTGCTGGTAGGCCGGCAGGTAGCGGTAGCCGAACCAGGGCAGGGGCAACAACAATAACAACCAGGGGTAATCAAGCTGCCACATTGTGCGTCTCCACCCAACGCATGCACAGCGTCAGTAATTGTCGGGCTTGAGTGTCGGCCAGGGTCTGCAGTCTCGGCGCCGGGGCATAGGCCAGGTCAGCCAGTTGCCGGGCAAAATCCTCGGGCAATGGCGTGCCGCTGGTGCGTTCGAGAAAGGCTTGCCAGTCGGCCCCGGCGAGGTTGCCGACGGCCGGGCGATTGGGCATCGACAGGGCGGTGCGCTTGAGCAGTTCGGGCAGTTGGCGCAAGGCCGCCACCCGTTGGCCCGGGTCGTCGAGCTGGCCCTGCAACTGCTGGAGCCGGGCCAGGGCTTCACGCCGGTAGAGGTTGCAATGCCATCGCCAGGCAAGGCGGGCAGCCCAGATCAGCGCTGCGGCCAACAGCAATCCCAGCAGCAGCCACCAACCCCAGGTTTGCGGCATGTAGCTGATCGCCGGCGGCAAGGCCAGCTCCTGCAGTTGGTCGATATTCGGGGTTTTGTCGCTCATCGTGCCACCGCCGCCAACCTGCCCAGTTCGTTACGCACCTGGTCGAGCGCAGGCTTGCCGGTTTCGATCATCATCAGCGGCACCTGGCTGCTGCGCAGCAGCGCTGCGACATCCTTGAGGCGGCCGCTGAGGTAGTCGCCCAGGGGCTTGCGCACTTGTTGGCGGTCGACTTCCAGCTCAACCTGCAACTGCCCTTGGGTGATCAACACACGGCCTCGTTCAGGTAACGCCAGGGCCAGCGGGTCGTAGACCTGCAAAGCGATGACATCGTTGTGGGCCGATAGTTGACGCAACAATTGCGTGGTTTTTTTCGTGGTGCCGGCAAAATCACTGATCAGGCAGATCAGGTGGTCGTGGGGTGCCAGGGCCAGGCACTTACGCAAGACCACGTCCAGTTGTTCTTCATGTTCGGCATCGGGGTTGTCCGCAGCCAATGCCTGGTTCTGCCGGGTCAGGTTGATGCAGAAGGCTTCGATACGTGAGCGGCTGCGCAGCGGCGACAGGCTATCGATGCGACTGTCATTGAATACCAGGCCACCGACCCGGTCACCGGCCTGGAAAATCATCCAGGCGGCCAGGGCGCCCAATTCGGCAGCAATGGCCGACTTGAAGCTGCGTGTGGAGCCGAAAAACATCGACATGCGTTGGTCGACCACAATCAGTGCCGGGCGATCGCGCTCTTCGGTGTAGCTGCGCACGAATGGCTTGCCCATGCGCAGCGACGCGCGCCAATCCAGGTGGCGCAGATCATCGCCGGGCTGGTAGCGGCGCAGCTCTTCGAAGTTCAAGCCGCGCCCGCGCAAACGCGAGGCATGGGCGCCGGCAAGGATGCTCGCGCGCGGCTGTCGGGCGAGAAAGCTCAAGCCGCGCACCTTGAATTCCATTGCCATCAACTGGGCCACGGACACATACACGAAGCCATCGGCATCGCGCTGCTGTGCTTGCATCGCTCGCTCCTCAGGCCGGAATGGCCACCTTGTCGAGCAAACGGTCAAGCACCTGGTCGGCGCTGACCCCATCGGCCATGGCATCGTAGCTGAGCTTGAGGCGATGGCGCAGCACCGGGTGCACCACGGCGCGCACGTTGTCCGGCGAGACGAAATCCGCCCCGGCCAGCCAGGCGTGGGCACGTGCGGCACGGTCCAGGCCGATGCCACCACGGGGGCTGGCGCCGATGCTGATCCAGCGCGCCAGGTCCGGGTCGTAGTTGGCAGGTTGGCGGGTCGCGGTAATCAGGTCGATCAGGTATTGGTCGATGGCCGGTGACACATGCACCGTGCTGACTTCCTTGCGCGCGGCAAAAATCACGTCTTGCGCCAGGGCCGTGGTCGAGGCTGCCGGCGCAGTGCTGCTGTCAGCCTGTTCTTCGGTGCGCAGCAGGCGCAGTACCTGGCTTTCATCCGCCGGCAACGGGTAGTCGAGCAGTACTTTCATCAAAAAGCGGTCCATCTGCGCTTCGGGCAGCGGGTAGGTGCCTTCCTGCTCGATGGGGTTTTGCGTGGCCAGCACGATAAACAACCCGGGCATCTTGTGGCTGGTGCCGGCGACGGTGATCTGCCGCTCTTCCATGGCTTCGAGCAGGGCTGCCTGGACCTTGGCCGGAGCACGGTTGATTTCGTCGGCCAGGATCAGGTTGCCGAACAGCGGGCCAGGCTGGAAGCGGATGACGTTTTGCCCATCGGCCTGGTGCAGTACCTCGGCACCGGTGATGTCCGAGGGCAGCAAGTCCGGGGTGAACTGGATGCGGCTCATTTGCGCATCCAGGTGTTTGGCCAGGGCCTTGACGGTACGCGTCTTGGCCAGCCCCGGAAGGCTTTCAAGCAACAGGTGCCCGTTGGCGAGCAAGCCGAGCATGATCTGCCCGATGACGGCTTCCTGGCCAAGCACGGCTTCGGCGATATTGGCCTGCAGGGCGTTGATAGCATCGCGGTTACTAGTCATTAAACTTCCTCCTTGGCGCCTTACAGGGCAACAGGTGTCAGCACTGGCAATTGCCACCGCCCTTCAAGGACTTCCCTGTCGGGCAGGTACATGCGCAGAACGCCGTAGAATGAGCCATTGGGGGCGGGTAGCCAATTACCCTCTTTGCTTTTTCCGGGTGATTTATAGCTCAGGTATAGGGTGATTCCGCCATTGGCATCGGCCTTGAGGCTGTCGAGCATGTGCGAATTGATCAGGTAACGATTGATCGGGTTGTCCACCAGCAGCTTGCTCTTGGCGTCATACATCGTCAGCGACCAGAACGCCTTGGCCGGTGGCAACTGGTCCTTGTCGAAGTGCAGGACATAGCCTTGCTTGGCGCCATTGAGCGGCTTGCCGTTCTTGTCGACGAAATAGCCCATGTAGCTGGCCTCTTCGGTGGAATTTCCGAAAATGCCCATGTTGGCGCCGACATAGCGGTACAGGTAGTTGTTTTTCAGGTGCTCGCGTGTGCCGAACAGGGCACCGCTGCTGATTTCGTGGCTATCGACCTTATCCCTCTTGAATGCAAGAAACTCGGCCTTGCCGTCGCTGATGCCGGCTTGCAAGGCCTTGAGTTGTTCCGAAGTCAGGCTTTTTTCATCGTACGGCAGCCCCGCGCCGACGCCGATCTTGGCCAGACGTTCGCGCAACTCGGCCTCGCTGGGGTGCGGGGCGGCGAAAGCCAGCATGAAGTTCAGGTAGCTGAACAGGGCCGGGCTGTCACTCATACCGGCTTGGGGTTTGGGCCAGGTAATGGCAGGGGCAGCGGTTGCAGGCTTCTTGCCGACAAAAGCACTGAGGGGCTGGGCCTTGTAACCCTGCTGGATCTGCTCGACCTTGGCCAGGTCTTGCTCATTGAACAGCTGGGTGCGGTACAGGGCATAGACAATGTTACTTTCGCTGCGGATGACCTGATCGATACCGGCCGGTGCCTGGCCTTTCCAGTCGGGGCCGGCAATCAGGTAGCTTCCGCCTTTGTTGCCGGTGGTGCGGGTGCCCAGGTAGGCGAAGTTCTGGGTATAGAGGTCGATCAACTGGGTGGAATAATAGCGGCCAGGTTCTATGGCGGGGAGGGTCAACACCAGGGGCTCGGCACGCAGGTCCATCCAGACAAAGGAGTAGGGCGTATCGGAGTTCGGCGTGACGAAGGCGGTGTCCCTGGGGCTGAATACCTTGGCACTGTTGCCGATCTGGTTGAATGGGGCCTTGTAGTCGGGGCTACTGGTGTCCACGGCCTGGGCGTACAGGGTCTTGTACATTTCCACCACGGGATAGCCGTATAGGTACGCCTCTTTGGCAATGGCCTGGGCCTCGGCCGGCGTGGCAGTGAACTGCGCCCAGGCATGGCTGGCCAGTAGAAACGAAAGCGCGCCTGTCAGCCAACGGGCGGAGGTGGTCAACGTCATGTCGTGCGTACTCCGAAGGTATTTATTGAATCAGCGTGATGTCGTCGAGCTTCCAGCTCTTGTCGAAATACGCTTCGGTTGGACCATAGAGGCGAAAGTAACTGAACCACTGCTTACCGGGCACGGTCTGGACCCAATTGCTTTCCAGGCCCGCAGGTGCCTTGGGGCCGAAATACAGGTCGATGGAACCGTCGGCGTTTTTCTTCAGGTCCTGACGCGAAGACAGGTCCGCCTTGCGTTGCGGGTTGTCGAGCAGGCACCGGCTATCGATGTCATACAGGGTCATGGACCAGAACTGCTTGGCCGGTGGTTCGCTGCCAAGGTGCAGGCGATAATTCTTGCCACCTGCGAGCCAGTTGCCGGCCTGGTCGGTGTACGCGCCCAGGTAGGTTTGGCCCAGCCCAGGGGTCTTCGAGACCATGCCCTTGGTGTTGGTGACCGCTTCGTAGAACCAGGCCGTGCGCTCCCAGAGCTGGTCGTAGTTGGCGGTGCGCTGGGACGGCTCGTCGATGTTGAGCACGGTATCCCAGTGGCGGTCAGGCCAGTACTGTGCCTTGGGGAAACGCTTGGCGAAGCTGTTGGCCTTGGCGATCAGCTCGCCCATCTGCGCGCCTTGCTCCAGGGCCTGGCGCTGCGCTTGGGTGGGAGCAAAAGGTTTGTCCTTTTCGATGCCCAGGCTGGCCAACATGGCCATATAGAAGCGGTCGCGTTCGTTGACCGGCTCGCGCTGAATGATCTGGTGCAGGCGTTGCCAGTACTCCATGCCCCGTGGCTGGGTCCCTGACCAGCTGCGGCCGTTGGGTGACAACAGGCGTGTCTTGCCGGGGTTGTCGCGCTGCGCGTAAGGGTACAGGCGCAGTTGTTCGACCAGTGCCTGGCCCTTGACCGGGTCGGGGTCCAGAACGCGAAACCCTACCAGCACATTCATGCTCTTGGATTTGGCCAGGTAATACTTGCCTGCATCGGCCGGCGGCTCGGCGCCGGGCGGCAAGATCAGATACCTGCCACCCTTGCCTTTGTCTGGCCCGGTCTGGCCCAGGTCGAGAATCGCCCGTTGCCAGACATCGCCAACCCCACCAGCGGTAGGGCCGGCCGGCAGTTCGACCACCATGGGGCCGGTTTCGTTGAGGTCGAGGAAGCCGAGAATATAGGGCGTGGTGGCGTTGGCGGTGATCACGCCGAGCTTGTCTTCGTAGGTCTTGAGGACCACCAAGTCGCCGTTGCGGGCATCGAGCTTGTCATGGAATTCCTGCTGCCACTGCGCCGATGACACCAGGGGCAGAGCCCACAGATAGGCTTGGGTGGCCTGCTGGTAATCCAGTTCCTGGTACAGCGTGGCTATGGCTTCACGGCTGGGCAGCTGGCCGTCCATTGCCAGCTTGCCAATGCGCGTATCGAGTTCCTGCGCCTGCACGGCGCTGATGCCCAAGGCCACCAGGCCGATGAAAGTACCTTTGACTGCTTTATTCATGCCGCATCCTTGATTGCTGCAACCGTCATTCCATTACTGGTAGTGGATGACTATCCCTTTCAACTTGCGGCCCTGGATGGTCTCCACATCCCGGGCCCAAAGTGGGCCGTTGACATAGGCGGCCACCGGCTGGATGCGGTCATAGACCACGACCACGGCATCGCCGCCCATCTTCGCGCCTTCTTCGCGCAACTTCTGTTCTATTTCGGTGACCGGTGGCGGTGGCTCGACACTGCTGTCCAGCACCACTTCGCCCAGGCGTACATGGCTGCGCGTGGGTTCTGTGCGCAACACTTGTACCTGCTCGGGGAGGGTGGGAGGCAGGTGCTCGACACCGACGTATTCAGTGCTTTGGGCATTGATGCTGGCGCAGCCGCCCAGGGTGAGCAGGGCGGCGCAGAGCGCCAATGAATGTAGGAAAGGAAAGATTTGGCCAGCTGACATACCCGACTCCTGTGTGAGGCTGTGGTGTGTGGCCTTGTAGGTCACAAGAGACACGTCCTAGGGAACGCTAGCAGCAACCGTTGAAAACGCCAGTTTGTGGCGGGAACTTCAATAACTTAGCCAACGATCAGACGCCCGATAACTATGTGTTGCCTGGCCAGTGCTCTGGCGTTGTTTGCTATTGCTTCGTTTCCTTACCCAGGACAGTTCAATCATGCAAGCAACGCTACCCACCCGTGCGCCTTTTATTTATCACAGGCGTTTTATCAACGACTCGATGCCGGATTGGATCAGGCATGCGTCCAGCACCGACGTGCAAACCCTGCTGCGCAGCCAGCTCAAGCCGCACGTGAACAGCAACGGCGTGCCTCACGACTGGTTTACGTCGGGTACCCCCGAGTTGCAGGTCTCTTTTTTGGCCGCGGTTTCACGGCAGCACAAGGCGAACCGGGCGCTGGCCAAGGCACTGGCTGGCCTGAAAAAAATCACCGAGTACGCCGAGCCGTTGCTCAAGGCGAAGATCGAGAGCCAGCACACAATCTCTGTGGATGTGAACCAAGCACAACTGCGTACCGTGGCTTACGCGCGCATAGGTGGGTACGACATCATCAAGGAGCCTATCCATTTCACCAGCCTGCTGCAGGCAGCCTTGCAGAACTTTGAAGCCGATGAAGACTTTGGCCCCTTCTCATCGCTTCAGCACAGCCGGGAGAATGAAAAGGCCCTGGACCTGAGCCCGGCGCAATTTGCCAAGCTTTGTCGTGAGCTTGATCTTGGCAAGGGTTACCAGGCGCATCTGGATGAAATTTTCCAGCCGCCGACGGGCAGCCCAGCGCTGCGGCGCAAAATGATCGAGGCCAACAAGGCCGGCTTTTGGGTGCAGCTGCAACAAGCGCGGCTCAAAGGTGAAATCAGCGATTCAGCCCTCACCATGCTGCAACAATTGCACGACCAACCGGCTTCTGCAGTGCTCGATGGCCAGTCGGTACTCTGTCGCCAGCTTTGGTTGTACGGTTGTGCCCTGCAGGATGTCGTACTGATCGGGCCGGATCCTGTGAACAGTAGCCGGGTCGAGCGGTGCATCGTCTGGGTACCCGGCGCACCGCTTTACCCGATCAAGGAGTACGCCTCCAGTGCTGCGTTTCTCAAGGATCTGCACGCCAGTCTCCTGGACCCCGACTACCGAAAGTTGATCGTCGGCAAGGTAACCCAGAGCCTGCGGCGGGAGTTCGCACGTCAACTCGACCGTCACCTGTACATCGACCTTTACCAGGGCGATATCAAGGTACGCCAAGCCAGGCCTGATGTTCGTCTGCAGGTGCGCTCATACACGCTGGGCGCAAATCTCTGGAGTGAGCTGCAAGCGCAACAGGTACGACAGATGAAAGCCGATGCCCGGGTGCTGGCCGTGCCGACGGGGGACGAAGACCGCAATGCGCGCTTGGCACGCCTGGAGCACTGGCTGGAAATCGGGCTCGATGTGCTGAATGTCGCGGCATTTTTTGTTCCGGGCCTCAATGAAATCATGCTGGCGGTGGTCGGCGCGCAACTGATGGACACCTTCTTCCACGGTGTCGAAGCCTGGGAAGACGGCGAGAATGCCGAGGCTGTCGCACAATTGGCCTCATTGGCCATGAACCTGGCGCAGTTCGGTGCGCTCGGTGCAGCGGGTGCAGCCCTCAGGTCATCGGCGTTTGTCGATGGGATGGTTCGGGTAACCTTGCCAAACGGCGAACCGCGCTTGTGGAAGCCGGACTTGACCGGCTATTCCAGCTCCCATGCTCTGCCAGCGGATCTTGCGCCTAACGCCTTGGGCCAGTATCAAGTCGGCGACCGTCATTTCATTCGCCTGGACGGCAAGGTATACGAGCAACGCTTCGACGCCGAACTCAAGCAATGGCGAATCAAGCATCCCAATGACAGCAACGCCTATGAACCTACCCTCAGGCACAACGACAACGGGGCCTGGACGTACCACGGTGAGCAGCCCTTGCGCTGGAACCGCCAACAGCTGTTGAGGCGCATAGGTCATGCCACCGATGGTCTGGACGACAGGGTGCTTGAGCAGGCAGCGGATATCAGCGGCGTTGGTGATGACGCCTTGCGTCGCATGCATGTGAACCATGAGCCGGTTCCTCCCTTGCTGGCCGATACCCTGTACCGCCTCCAGATCGAAGGGCGTATAACCCGAATGGTCGAGCATATGCGCAGTGGTCAGCGACTGGAGCCTGGCATGACCTACCCCGCAGCGCTGGCTGTGCAATTGCCCAGATGGCCGGCCGGCCGAGTTCTGGAAGTGTTTGCGGGAACCGAACCTTGGGGCCCGTCCATCAAGTATGGGAGCGAGCGTTGGCCCAACGGACGTTCGATCAAGGTGGTCAAGCGCGATTTGGCCAATGGCCAGCTGGCACAGGCGATTCTGGCTGAGCTGGATGAGGGACAAGTCAGTGCGCTACTGGGTGATGATGCGCCCCGGGAGAGTCGTATTCAGGTCCTGAACGGTCGTTTGGCGGATTTGGCCGAGCAGCGTCGCTCGACAATTTTTGACAGCTTGTACACCCGTTCAACCATCGAAAAATCCCCCGCGGTCAAGCGATTGCAATCAGCTTTCACGCTATTGCCCGATGATGTTGCCCAGGCCTTGGTTCGCGATGCCGATTCTGGTGAGCTGGCGCTGATGAATCTCGAGGAAGGCGGGCGCATACCCCTGCGCATTGCTGAGCAGGCACGTTTATATCAACGCGAGATACGCCTCAACCGAGCGCTCGAAGGCCTTTGCCAACCTCATGTTGCCAGCCCGGATCGAGACCTGCTGGCCTTGGGGTTGATGAAAAACCTGCCGGGTTGGACGGGCGAGGTTCGCCTGACGCTGCGTGAACACAACCTTGCGGGGGAGCCGCTCGCCAGCGTCGGCAGCGAATCGGCAGCAGACAGCAAGACCCTGGTCCAGCAGAGGGGGCGTTATTATGCTTATGATCGTAACGGGCTAGAACTCAATGCCGGGGAAGACTTTTTTTCCGCGCTGCTCAAGGCATTGCCAGACAGCGAGCGTCAGGCATCGAAGTTCCACATTGGCCAAGGCCCTGCGTTGCAGGCAGCACTGGCCGACCTGGCCCTGGCGGACCGTGAACGTGCGTCGGCATTGCTCGGTCAGCAGCCAATACGGCCCTGGTACAAGCCGGTGTTGCGCCTTGGCGATGGGCGCACGGGCTATCCGCTTGGTGGAGTGGTTGGCAAGCTGGATGGGCATATGGATTCGCGCTTGCAAGAGCTGTATCCGGACTTGTCGGCGGTCCGACGCAATCTGTTGAAGATGAGGCTGTTCAATACGCCAAATCCCGAGGATGCCCTGGCGGCATTGGAGCAGGAATGGCAGGCGCTTCAGAGTACGCTGGACACCTGGTATGCAGAGTCAGCACATTATACGAATTTTGCGGGGTTCGAAGACCGTAACGCCCGCGGTGCAATACGCGAGCGTATCAAGGATGCCTGGCGCAGAAGCGGTTCGGCCCGCCGGTGGGAAACCCTCGACCTGTCATTTAAGTCTGCTCGCAGCCTGCCGGAACTCAATGCACAGTTTCCGCATATCAAGTCGTTGAACCTTCGAGGCACGCGCTTTGCACTGCCGGAAGGTCTGTTGGCATGCTTTCCCAATTTGGAGTCGCTGAACCTGGGTGAAACCAGACTCACCCGAATTCCGCAGCAGGTCAGCGAGTTGAGGCAGTTGCGCGTCCTGGATCTGTCTGGCAACAATCTCACCCCCGATGCTGAACTGTTTGCTCCACTTTCGGGGCATTCCAGGCTGCGCGTTCTGGACATCAAAAATTGCCATGTGACTCAATTGCCTGCTGCTGCGCTGCAAACCCTGACCACTTTGCCAGCCCTCGATACCCTGAATCTGAGTGGCAACGAGTTGCGGTTGAATCTATTCAGTCTGGGCCAACTGGCCGAATTGCGGCTGCAGCGTCTGCGCTTGCAAAATAACCAGATCAGCCTGGATTCCCTGGCTGCCCGCCAGTTCCAGAACTTTGCGCATTTGCGCGAACTGAACATGAGCAATAACCCGTTGGGCCATGCCCCTGACGTGGGTACATTAGGCCTGCTCCAGCGGTTGCAACTGGTCGATTGCCAGATTGCGCATTGGCCAGAGGGCTTGACCACGCTGATGAACCAGAATCAGTTCAACTTGCGGCTGGTGGACCTCAGTGAAAATGAAATCACCGAAGTGCCGGACCTCCTGGCCACCCGCTACGGGCGCGCAGTGCAGCAGGTGCAGGGTGACGGCATGCCATTGAACCTGGACTTCAATCCACTGGATGCGACCAGCATCGACAGGGTGAGGGCTATTGGCGTCAATTTTGTTGGCGGGGAACCGTTGGAAGACGTTGCACTCTGGACAGACGGCGCCAGTGCGCTCGAAAAGGAGCAGTGGGAGGCGGTAATCAACGTTGCGGGAGCACGACCGCTTGTCGACGTGCTGGATCGCTTGCTGCTTTCCCGGGATTTTGAACTCGATGCCGCCAACCTGCGCGGGCGAGTCAGGAATGTTATCGCTGCAGCCAGTGAAAATGGACAGCTGCTCGAAGACTTGTGCGAGATTGCCGAACAGTTCCCGGTAACCTGCGGCGATGCCGGTGCCGAGGGTTTCAGTGCATTGGAAGTCGAAGTGCTGGCCTATCGCGCAAGCCTTGAGGCGGCCGACGCCGAGCAGCGTGTATCGGGTTTGCGCGCACTCTATGCACGTTTGTTCCGACGCAGCGAGGTCAACCGCATTGCCGACAGGGTAAGCCTGAGCCGTACCCAAAGGCAGCAGGCGCTGATTGCCAATGCCGACACACTGCCAGCTCTGGATGCGGTGGATGATATCGGCGATGCCGAATTACGAAGCACTGGCGTGGACGACGTCGAAATTCGCCTGCGCCTGCGCCTTTCTCTATCCAGCATGCTGGATTTTCCCGAACCAGCACAGAGTATGCTGTATGACCCTTTGGCTCAGGTGTCGACGAGCATGATCGCGCGGGTGGCCGATGAAGTTCGTGCCACCGATAAAGTGCAGTCTCGCCAGAAGTGGATGGCCGGCCAGCCGGGGTGGCGGCACTATGTTCGGAAGGCCAATCAGGAGGTATTTGCACAACTTGACGATACCTGGTTGGCGGGCAACACCTATCTGGACGCTTGCATAGCCGTGCCGCCGTCAACGGGTGAGCTGCCGAGCCTGAGTGACACTGTACTGCAAGTGTTGAAAAAAGAGCTGAAGCAGTCGCTGCTGGATGATCACGGGGTATTACAAAGAATTTCTTTGACCGACGAGGAGTATCTACTGGCCATCGGGGTGCTGAGGGATGGCCTGGATAATGCGAAAGAAGCGCTGATACTTCAATTGACGCAGTCTTAAGTCAGCCCCAGCCATTGGCTGCCGTCTGTTAGAATGGGCTCAACTGTTGCGGTGAGTGTGTATTTGCACTGCACCAGCGTTGAGCCCATTGTTTTATGTATGACAGGATTCAGGTTTGTCAGATTCTCCCGCCGTAGCCGCAACGCCGGATACCCGAAACCCACTGGTCCAGTACCTGGCCCGGTTGATGCCCTCCAGCCAATTGACTCTGAAATACGTGCTGCAGGATGCCGCCGACCGCCTGGGGTTCGAAGACACCGACATTCGCGAGGTGCCCTGGCACCTGCTGCAGCCGGGCGACGTCACCTCGTTGGTGGCAGCCTTGCGTGAGGACGGTTACGCGCCCAACACCTCGTCCTTGTACGTCAACGCCTTGCGCGGGGTGATGAACGAAGCCTGGCGCCTGAGCCTGATCGACCAGGACCACTTGCTGAAGATGCGTTCGGTCAAGCCTGCTGCGGGCACGCGGCTGGGCAGCGGCCGTAACCTCAAGCGCAGCCTGATTCGCGACCTGATGGATACCTGCGCCGCCGACCCCCGCCCGCAGGGGCTGCGCGACGCTGCGGTGATTGCGATTCTGTATGGCACCGGCATGCGCAAGTCCGAGTCGGTCAACCTGGAACTGGCCCAGGTCGATTTCAACGAACGCAGCCTGCAAGTGGTGGGCAAGGGCAACAAGCAGCTGATCAAATACGCGCCGCCCTGGGCCTTCGACAAACTCAATGCCTGGCTTGAGTTCCGCCGCTCGCAGTTGCCTGAAGGCCAGGAGGACGATGCCTTCCTGTTCAACCGAATTCGTCGCGGCAGCCACATCACCCGCGAGCGCATCACCAAGCATGCGATCTACTACATCGCCCGCCAGCGCGGCCATCAGGTCGGGGTGAAGATCATGCCCCACGATTTCCGCCGCTCGTTCATCACCCGGGTGATCGAGGAGCACGACCTGTCGATCGCCCAGAAGCTGGCGCACCACACCAATATCCAGACCACCGCCAACTATGACATGCGCGACGACAACGAGCGGCGCAGGGCGGTGGACCGCTACGACTATTGAGGGAGGCGCATCTGGGGGTGCGGCACACCTTGCGTGCGCTCAATCGGCGCTGACTTTCCAGTGCACCGCATCTTCAGGGAATTTGATCTGCTCCATGCGGTGCGCCAGTCCGTAGATCAATGAGTCTTTGGCGGCAATCACTTTCTCTTCGGCTGACAGGCATTTGAAGATATCCAGTTGTTCCTGGGGGTCTTCGATTTCGGCCTGGAAGATTTCGGCGTAGCGTTGCAGGTCATTATTGAGGCTGAAGAAATACTCACGCAGGCGTGAATGTTCGACCGAGCTCTGGCTGAAGTACCAGTTCATCGGGTGAATCAGAAAACGCGAGTGGGGTGTGGCGATGCGTTCGGCGGCCGCGAGAAAAATCACGATGCCCATGGATTCGATATTGCCGGCGTTGATTGCCACCAGCGGCACTGGCAGCGACTTGAGAAAGGTATAGGTGGTAAAGCCGAAGTTGGTGCTGCCCCCCGTGGTGGAGAGATTCAACCACAGCGATGTGGCGCCTTGGCCGATCGCTTCCAGGCATTGGTTGCGAAAGCGCTCGTGGGTGCCCTGGTCGATCTGGCAATGGAAGTGCACGATGTGTTGGGGCATCGCGAATCCTTCTTGCAAATAAAAAGGCCGGTACACAAGCTTGGCTCGCGACCGGCCCAGGGTCAAATAACCCGGTTATTTGCGGCCGCCACCTTGCGGAGTCTGGCCCCCTTTTTTGTTGGCGTCGCTGCTTTTACTGCGATCGCCGGTCATGCCGCCGCCGGTTCCTCCAGAGGCTTGTCCGCCTTTTTTCCCGGCATCGGAGGCCTTTTCACGATCTTTGGAGAAGTTTCCTGGGTTCGACTTGCCTGTGTTAGCCATGGTTCTTTTCCTCAGTTCAAATGCTGGTGCGAGGATCTTGTGCCTCACACCTCATGGGAAACATGGACCGTGGCAAAGTTTATTAAATCTGCATGAGCGATGACGAACGGTAACCTTGCCATTAAACCGGCATGGCTTGGCGTCCGAGTAACCCATCCATGATTTTCAGGCAGTGCACCAGCCCTGGCGACATATCGCCGATGCGCCGGCTGAGGATGATCGGCGACGTGGCGTTGGCATCCAGCAAGGGTGTGTAGCCGATATCGGCACGGTGCAATACTTGTACCGAGGCGGGTACCAGGGTGGCGCCGATGCCGGCCGCTACCAGGCCGATGGCCGTTTGCAGTTCATTGGTCCACTGCGCCACCTTGATGCTCAAGCCGTGGGCATCGAACAGTGCAATAACGTGGTCGGCATAACTGGGCCGGGGGTTGCCGGGGTAGAGCACGAAGGGCTCACTGGCCAGGTCCTTGAGACTGACCGGGCCGGCTAGCAGCGGGTGGCCAGCGGGGAGGGCGGCCACCAGGCGGTCTTCGGTCAGTACTTGTTGTTCGATGGCCGGGTCGTCGATGCGGATACGGCCGAAGCCGATGTCGATGCGCCCGGCCTTGAGGGCCTGCACCTGCTGCAAGGTGGTCATTTCCGACAGGCCCAGTTCCAGCTCCAGTTGCTCGCCGCTGCGCAGGCGGCGGATCAGTTCTGGCAATACCCCATACAGCGTTGAAGGTGCAAAACCGATACCCAGCCAGGTTTTCTCGCCCAGGCCAATGCGCCGGGTGTTGTCGCAGACCTTGCCCAGTTGTTCAAGCAGGGCGCTGGAATGCTCATAAAAGAAGCGCCCAGCTTCAGTCAGGCGCAGGGGGCGGCCGCGTTCGAGCAGGGTGACGGCGAGTTCGTCTTCCAGCTGCTGGATCTGCCGGCTCAAGGGCGGCTGGGCAATGTGCAGGCGCTCGGCAGCCCGGGTGAAGTTCAAGGTTTCGGCCAGGACCTGGAAGTAGCGTAGGTGACGGAGTTCCATTTGGGTTTCCCTTGTTTAGGGCTGCTTTGCAGCCCAATCGCGGGCAAGCCCGCTCCTACATGGATTGCGCGTAACCTGTAGGAGCGGGCTTGCCCGCGATGAGGCTCTATCATGCAGCACAATACCTAAAAGGTATCACTCCAGACCAATTCTATATTGGATCCCCACAAAAAGCCGTACGAGAATCACCCACAGAACTTCAAGAACCTAGTGGGTATCGTCATGCTTTATTCCGCCATTGAATCCATCGAGACGATCATCGTCGATCTGCCGACCATTCGCCCGCACAAGCTGGCAATGCACACCATGCAGAACCAGACCCTGGTGATCATCCGTGTGCGCTGCGCAGACGGCATCGAGGGTATCGGCGAGTCGACCACTATCGGTGGCCTGGCCTACGGCGGCGAAAGCCCCGACAGCATCAAGACCAACATCGACCAGCATTTCACCCCGCTGTTGATCGGCCAGGACAGCAATAACATCAATGCCGCGATGCTGCGCCTGGAACGCGCCATCAAGAGCAACACCTTCGCCAAGTCCGGCATCGAAACCGCACTGCTCGATGCCCAGGGCAAGCGCCAGGGCGTGGCGGTCAGCGAATTGCTCGGCGGCCGTGTACGCGATTCCCTGCCCGTGGCCTGGACCCTGGCCAGTGGCGACACCGCCAAGGACATCGCCGAAGCCGAGCACATGCTCGATGTGCGTCGCCATCGTATCTTCAAGCTGAAAATCGGTGCCGGGGAAGTGAACCGCGACCTGGCCCACGTGATCGCTATCAAGAAAGCCCTGGGTGACCGCGCCAGCGTGCGCGTGGACGTCAATCAGGCTTGGGACGAAGCGGTCGCACTGCGTGCCTGCCGCGTGCTCGGTGACAACGGCATCGACCTGATCGAGCAACCGATTTCCCGCAACAACCGCATGGGCATGGCCCGCCTGAACGCGATCAGCCCGGTACCGATCATGGCGGATGAATCCATCGAATGCGTTGAAGATGCCTTCAACGTGGCCCGCGAAGGTGCCGCCTCGGTGTTTGCCCTGAAAATCGCCAAGAACGGCGGCCCACGGGCCATCCTGCGCACCGCTGCAATCGCCGAAGCCGCCGGTATCGCCCTGTACGGCGGCACCATGCTCGAAGGTGGCATCGGTACTTTGGCCACGGCCCATGCCTGCCTGACCCTGAGCAAGCTGAACTGGGACACCGAACTGTTCGGCCCGTTGCTGCTGACTGAAGACGTTATTCTGGAAAAACCGGTATACCGTGATTTCGAACTGCATGTGTCGAAGGCGCCTGGCCTGGGGCTGACCCTGGACGAGGAACGCCTGGCGTTCTTGCGCCGCGACAAAGCAAAAACCGTCATTCACCAGGCTTGAGGAGAGCATCATGCTGTTTCACGTAAAAATGACTGTGAACCTGCCAGTCGACATGGACCCTGAACGCGCCGCCAAGCTCAAGGCCGACGAGAAGGCCCTGGCCCAGCGCCTGCAGGAGCAGGGCAAGTGGCGCCACCTGTGGCGCATCGCTGGGCTGTACGCCAACTACAGCGTGTTCGACGTCGATAGCGTCCAGGAACTGCACGACACCCTGATGCAGTTGCCGCTTTACCCGTACATGGCCATTGAAGTGAACGCATTGTGCCGCCATCCGTCCTCGATCCACGAGGACGATCGCTGAGCGAACCGTCTGTAGCCACTCCTAATAAGTACAAGATGAGGATGTCATCATGAATGTAAGAATTTCCCAAACTGCTGAAGTACAAAAGTTCCTTGAAGAAGCCAGTGGCCTGCACAACGATGCCGGCAACCCGCGTGCCAAGGCGCTGATCTACCGTATCCTGCGTGACTCGGTAAACATCATCGAAGACCTAAACGTCACCCCGGAAGAGTTCTGGAAAGCGGTCAACTACCTCAACGAACTGGGCGCCCGCCAGGAAGCCGGCCTGGTCGTTGCCGGCCTGGGCCTGGAGCACTACCTCGACCTGCTGATGGACGCGGCCGACGAGGAGGCTGGCCAGACCGGTGGTACCCCGCGCACCATCGAAGGCCCGCTGTACGTGGCCGGCGCACCGCTGTCGAACTACGAAGCACGCCTGGACGACGGTACCGACCCGGGTGTTCCACTGTTCATGCAAGGCCGCGTGTTCAACACTGAAGGCGAGCCTCTGGCGGGCGCCGTGGTCGATGTGTGGCAGGCCAACACTGGCGGCACCTACTCCTACTTCGACGGCACCCAGTCGGAATTCAACCTGCGTCGCCGTATCGTTACCGATGCCGAAGGCCGCTATCGTTTGCGCAGCATCGTGCCGTCGGGCTACGGCTGCCCACCGGACGGTCCGACCCAGCAACTGCTCGACCAACTGGGCCGTCACGGCCAGCGCCCGGCGCACATTCACTTCTTCATTTCGGCGCCGGATCACCGTCACCTGACCACCCAGATCAACCTGTCGGGTGAGAAGTACCTGCACGACGACTTCGCCTACGCCACCCGCGACGAGCTGATCGCGCAGATCGACTTCTTCGAAGACCAGCAGCGCGCCGCTGGCCACGGTGTAGAAGGGCGCTTTGCCGAAATCGAATTCGATTTCACCTTGCAGTCCTCTGCTGAGCCCAAGCAGCAACAGCGCCACGAGCGGGTCCGTGCGCTGGAGGACTGATAGGTACAGGTAAGGCAACAAGGCTGCGAGACCATTGATCTCGCGGCCTTTCGCTTTGTCTGGACTTCGATAGAATGAGACAAGCCTGATAATAACTAGAGAAACCACAATGGACACACGCCTGCTCAGTGAACGCAGCGTGATTTTTGACCATGCCGACCCGTACGCGGTGTCTGGCTATGTCAATCAGCACGTGGGTGGCCATTGCATTCGCCTGCCCAGGCACGGAAACCCGCAAGCCAGCCTGAACCATCGCAAGTTCGCCGACCTGGACCTGTGCCGGATCAGCTACGGTGGAGGGGTGCGCGTCACCTCGCCAGCGCTGGAAACCATCTACCACCTCCAGGTTTTGCTGCAGGGCAATTGCCTGTGGCGTGGGCATGGCCAGGAGCATTACTTCGCACCCGGCGAATTGCTGCTGATCAACCCCGACGACCCGGTCGACCTGACTTACTCGGACGATTGCGAAAAATTCATCCTTAAAGTGCCCACCGGCCTGATCGAATCGATCTGCACGGAGCAGCGCTGGCTGCACCCCGGCCAGGGCGTACGCTTTCTGGAAAACCGCTACCAGTTGAACGAACTCGAAGGTTTCGTCAGCCTGCTCGGCATGATTTGCCAGGAAGCCGAAGCCACTGACCCGATGCTGCGGGTGCAGGAGCACTACGCGCAGATCGTGGCCAGCAAGATGCTCAGCCTGATGAAGACCAACGTGCGCCGCGACAGCCTTGGCTCGGCAGCGGTGACCTTCGAGGCGATCGCCGACTATATCGAGCGCAACCTCAAGCAGGATATCTGTATCGAAGAGCTGGCGCGCCAGGCCAATATCAGCCTGCGCTCGCTGTACGGCGTGTTCGAGCGCAATGCCCAGACCACGCCCAAGCATTACATTCGCCAGAAAAAGCTGGAAAGGGTCAATGCCTGCCTCAGCGACCCCAATTGCAACGTGCGCAACGTCACGGAACTGGCGATGGACTACGGCTTCCTGCATTTGGGCCGTTTTTCCGAAAGCTACCGCAATCAGTTTGGTGAGTTGCCTTCGGATACTCTCAAGCGCCGGCGTTGAGGCTGCTTGGCGCCTTGCAGCCGATTGCAGAAAGCGGCGGCTGCAGAAAACGGATAGAAGTCTGCATTAAGCGGATATTGATACTACCCCTCCAGTTCTAGCATGAGCCTTGCCTGAACAATAACAATGGAGGCGGTGGCCATGACCCTGCAACCCGAATATCTTCATTCACTGCTTGAGGACGACAAAGACACCGGCGTCTACCGTTGCAAACGGGAGATGTTCACCGACCCACGTCTGTTCGACCTCGAAATGCAACACATCTTCGAAGGTAACTGGCTGTACCTCGCCCACGAGAGCCAGATCCCCAACAAGAACGACTTCCTGACCACCACCATGGGCCGCCAATCGATTTTCATTGCGCGCAACAAGGAGGGTGAGCTCAACGCTTTCATCAACGCCTGCAGCCATCGCGGCGCCATGCTGTGCCGTCACAAGACTGGCAACAAGGCGTCCTATACCTGTCCGTTCCATGGCTGGACGTTCAACAACTCCGGCAAGCTGCTCAAGGTCAAGGACCCGGCTGCCGCGGGTTACCCGTCGAGCTTCAACTGCGAAGGCTCCCACGACCTGACCAAGGTCGCGCGCTTTGAATCCTACCGTGGCTTTTTGTTCGGCAGCCTGAAGGCCGATGTGGTGCCGCTCATCGAGCACCTCGGCGAGTCAGCCAAGATCATCGACATGATCGTCGACCAATCCGCCGACGGCCTGGAAGTGCTGCGCGGCTCCTCCAGCTACATCTACGAAGGCAACTGGAAGCTGACCGCCGAGAACGGCGCCGACGGCTACCATGTGAGCTCTGTGCACTGGAACTACGCCGCCACCCAGAACCAGCGCAAGCAGCGCGAGGCCGGTGACGAGAACCCGACCATGAGCGCCGGCAGCTGGGCCAAGCAGGGTGGGGGTTTCTACTCGTTCGACAAGGGCCACATGCTGCTCTGGACCCGTTGGGCCAACCCCGAGGACCGCCCGCTGTACGAGCGCCGCGATGAGCTGGCCCAGGACTTCGGCAAGGCTCGCGCCGACTGGATGATCGAGAACTCGCGCAACCTGTGCCTGTACCCCAACGTCTACCTGATGGACCAGTTCAGCTCGCAGATCCGCATTGCCCGGCCGATTTCGGTAAACCGCACCGAGATCACCATCTACTGCATCGCGCCGAAAGGCGAAAGCGCCGAAGCGCGTACGCGTCGGATCCGCCAGTACGAAGACTTCTTCAACGTCAGCGGCATGGCCACGCCTGACGATCTTGAAGAGTTCCGTTCGTGCCAGATGGGCTACCAGGGCAGCACCACCGCCTGGAACGACATGTCCCGCGGTGCCGAGCACTGGATCGAGGGTGCCGACGCGGCCGCCGAGGAAATCGACCTCAAGCCACTGCTCAGCGGTGTACGCACCGAAGACGAAGGCCTGTTCGTACTCCAGCACAAGTACTGGCAGGAAACCATGCTCCAGGCCCTGGCCGCCGAGCAAGCCAAGCTGATCGCCGTGGAGGCCGTGCAATGAGCATCACATATGAAGCCGTACGCGACTTCCTGTATCGCGAAGCGCGCTACCTCGACGACAAGGATTGGGACAACTGGCTGGAACTGTACGCCGCCGACGCCAGTTTCTGGATGCCATCCTGGGACGACAACGATGAGCTGACCGAAGACCCGCAGACCGAAATCTCGCTGATCTGGTACGGCAACCGCACCGGCCTTGAAGACCGCATCTTCCGCATCAAGACCGAGCGTTCCAGCGCCAGCGTGCCGGACACCCGCACCTCGCACAACATCAGCAACATCGAATTGCTGGAGCAGGGCGACGGCCTGTGCCAGGTGCGTTTCAACTGGCATACCCTGAGTTTTCGCTACAAGACCGTCGACAGCTACTTCGGTAGCAGTTTCTACACCCTGGACATCCGTGGCGAACAGCCGCTGATCAAAGCCAAGAAAGTCATCCTGAAGAACGACTACGTTCGCCAGGTGATCGACGTCTACCACATCTGAGGCTGCCATCATGACCTACAAGATCGCACTCAACTTTGAAGACGGTGTAACCCGCTTCATCGACGGCACTGCCAACGAAACCGTGGCCGACGCCGCTTATCGCCAGGGCATCAACATCCCGCTGGACTGCCGCGACGGCGCCTGTGGTACCTGCAAATGCTTTGCCGAGGCCGGCAAGTACGACCTGGGCGAGGAATACATTGAAGACGCCTTGAGCGCCGAGGAGGCCGAGCAAGGTTACGTGCTGACCTGCCAGATGCGCGCGCAAAGCGATTGCGTGGTGCGGGTTCCGGCGTCATCGGACGTATGCCGTACCCAGCAAGCCAGCTTCAGCGGTGCCATCACGGCGGTCGAGCAGCTGTCCGACAGCACCATTGCCCTGAAGATCAAGGGTGAGTCCCTGAGCAAACTGGCGTTCCTGCCGGGCCAGTACGTCAACCTGCAAGTGCCGGGCAGCGAGCAGACCCGCGCTTATTCATTCAGCTCGCTGCAGCGCGACGGCGAGGTCAGCTTCCTGATCCGCAACGTCCCGGGCGGCCTGATGAGCAGCTTTCTGACAGGCTTGGCCAAGGCTGGCGACAGCATGACCCTGGCCGGCCCACTGGGCAGCTTTTACCTGCGCGAAATACGTCGTCCATTGCTGCTGCTCGCTGGCGGTACCGGGCTGGCACCGTTCACCGCCATGCTCGAGAAAGTCGCCGAGCAGGGCAGTGAGCACCCGTTGCACCTGATTTATGGGGTGACCAACGATTTTGATCTGGTCGAACTGGACCGCCTCGAAGCCCTGGCTGCGAGCATTCCCAACTTCACCTACAGCGCCTGCGTGGCCAACCCCGACAGCCAATACCCGCGCAAGGGCTACGTGACCCAGCATATCGAACCTGTGCACCTGAACGACGGCGATGTCGACGTGTACCTGTGCGGCCCGCCACCGATGGTCGAGGCCGTGAGCGGCTATATCCGCGAGCAGGGCATTACGCCGACCAATTTCTACTACGAGAAATTCGCGGCCAGCGCGGCGTGAAGTTGGTGTACGCCAACCTGTAGGTGCGGGCTTGCCCGCGATTGGAACAACGCGGTGCATCAGTAACACCGCCATCGCGGGCAAGCCCGCTCCTACAAGGGGGCGGCGTTTGTTTCCCGGGTTTGTGAGGTAGATATGAGTTCTCAACGCTTCCAGAAAAAAATCGCCCTGGTCACTGGCGCCGCCCAGGGCATTGGCCGCCGGGTCGCCGAGCGCATGGCTGCCGAGGGCGCGAGCCTGGTGCTGGTCGACCGCTCGGAGCTGGTCTTTGAATTGCAGGAGCAGCTGGGTGCCACCACCCAGGTACTGACCCTGACTGCCGATCTTGAGCAATACACCGAATGCAGCCGCGTCATGGCAGCCGCCATCGAGCGCTTTGGCCGTATCGATATCCTGGTCAACAACGTCGGCGGCACCATCTGGGCCAAGCCGTTCGAGCATTATCAGCCGCACGAGATCGAAGCCGAAGTGCGTCGTTCGCTGTTTCCCACGCTGTGGTGCTGCCACGCGGCCTTGCCGTTCATGCTGGAGCAGGGCAGTGGAGCCATCGTCAACGTTTCCTCGATCGCCACGCGCAGCATCAACCGTGTGCCTTATGGCGCAGCCAAGGGCGGCGTGAATGCCCTGACCGCGTGCCTGGCCTTTGAAACCGCCGGGCGTGGCGTGCGCGTCAATGCCACGGCGCCGGGCGGCACCGAAGCACCGCCACGGCGCATCCCGCGCAACAGTGCCGAGCAAAGCGAGCAGGAAAAGGTGTGGTACCAGCAGATCGTCGACCAGACCGTCGACAGTACGCTGATGAAGCGCTACGGCACTATTGACGAGCAAGTTGGTGCCATTCTGTTCCTGGCCTCGGATGAGGCGTCCTATATCACCGGCATGACCTTGCCGGTGGGTGGTGGTGATCAGGGCTGAGACGCCTGATAAACACTCATTCAGGCGGCAAATGACCGGCTGTTTTGGCGCATTTTTTCGGCGCATTGGTGCAGCATGAGGTGCAAACCACCTAAATGCCCGAGCCGCCGGAGCCCGCAAGATGCATGTCAAAGCCGCAGTAGTTCGCCATATGAATGCCACGCCGCCCTATGCCGTCAGCAAGCCTGTAGCCATCGAAACCCTGGAACTGGCACCCCCTGGGCCAGGGGAAGTGTTGGTGCGTATTCGCGCGGCGGGGCTTTGCCATTCGGACCTTTCGGTCATTAATGGCGACCGGCCACGGCCGATGCCCATGGCCCTGGGGCATGAGGCAGCGGGCACGGTCGAGGCCCTCGGAGCCGGGGTCGACGACCTTGAGCAGGGCGACCATGTGGTGATGATCTTCATGCCCAGCTGCGGTCACTGCCTGCCGTGCGCTGAGGGCCGGCCAGCCTTGTGCGAGCCTGGCGCGAAGGCCAATGGTGCGGGCACCTTGATCGGTGGCGGGGTGCGTTTGAGCCATGCCGGGGGGCATGTCCACCATCACTTGGGCGTCTCGGCATTTGCCGAATACGCCGTGGTGTCGCGCAACTCACTGGTGAAGATCGACCGCGAACTGCCTTTTGTTGAAGCGGCGCTGTTTGGTTGTGCGGTGTTGACAGGGGTGGGGGCGGTGGTCAACACCGCGCAACTGCGCATGGGGGCGACGGCGGTGGTGATCGGCCTGGGCGGTGTCGGCCTGGCGTCGGTGCTGGGCGCCCGGGCGGCAGGTGCGAGCAAGGTGATCGCGGTCGATTTGTCGGCGCAAAAGCTGGCGCTGGCCATGGAGGTGGGGGCTACGGCAGTGGTCAACGGTGGTGATGCCGATGCTGTGGAGCAAGTGCGTGCACTGACCGGGGGTGGCGCCGACTATGTGTTCGAGATGGCGGGCTCGGTCCGTGCCCTGGAAAACGCCATGCAGATGACCAAACGTGGCGGTATGACCGTGACCGCCGGGCTGCCACCGCCGGGCGCGGCTCTGCCGGTCAATGTGGTGCAACTGGTGGGCGAGGAGCGCACGCTCAAGGGCAGTTACATCGGAACTTGCGTACCGCTGCGTGATATCCCGCGTTTCATTGAGCTGTACCGCGATGGGCGTTTGCCAGTCAACCGCCTACTTAGCGGCAGGCTCACCCTGGACCAGATCAACGAGGGCTTCGATCGCTTGCACGATGGCAGTGCGGTGCGCCAGGTGATTGAATTCGATTAAAGGGCTGCTTTGCAGCCCATCGCTGGCAGAGCTACAAAAACCATTTCCCACAAATATGGCTTAACGCACGGTCGACGCATCCTGCCCAAACAACAACTTGCGCGACTCCTCATCCACCACCGGTGCCGTATTGACGGCATCGGCCAACGCATAGGCGCGGATGGTGGCCGGGCGCTGGGCGATGCGCTGGAACCATCGGGCCAGGTGCGGGAAGTCCTCGAGGTCCTGTTGCTGGCGCTCGTAAGGCACAACCCAGGGGTAGCAGGCCATGTCGGCGATGGAATATTCGCCGCTGATGAACTCGCGCCCATCGGCCAGGTGCTTGTTCAGCACGCCATAGAGCCTGGCTGTTTCCTTGACATAGCGTTCAATGGCATAGGGAATTGGCTCTGGCGCGTATTGCGTGAAGTGATGATTCTGCCCAGCCATCGGCCCCAGCCCACCCATCTGCCAGAACAGCCATTGCAGTGTTTCGTTGCGCCCCCGTAGATCCTGGGGAATGAACCTGCCGCATTTGTCGGCCAGGTACAGCAGGATGGCCCCCGATTCGAATACCGAAAGCGGCTGGCCACCATCGGCCGGGTAATGATCGACGATAGCCGGGATGCGATTGTTGGGGGCGATCTTGAGGAAATCGGGTTCGAACTGTTCGCCCTTGCCGATATTGACCGGGATGATCCTGTAGGGCAGGCCGGCTTCTTCAAGCATCAAGGTGATTTTGTGCCCATTGGGTGTGGTCCAGTAATGCAGGTCGATCATGGTGCGGCTCCGGTGATGGGGGCGATGGTGATTGCCAGGTAAAACACTGGGTATTTATTCAATTGCCTTGCCGAGGAAATCGATCAATGAGCGAACTGACGGCAGCAGGCCCCGGCGTGAGGGGAAGACGGCAGTGATCACGCCTTCGACCGGTCGCCATTGGGGTGTCAGCTCGACCAGCAGCCGGGCGTCGAGCTCGTCCTTGACCACTCGCAACGGCAGGCTCGCGGCGCCCACACCCGCCAGCGCCGCATTCTTGAGAGTGTTCATGTCGTCGCTGACCAGCTGCGGTTGGTGGTTGACCGTGGCCGTGGCGCCGTCAGGGCCATTGAGGTGCCAGGCATAGTGCGGCTGCGGGCAACCCCAATGCAGGCTGGGCAAGGCCGACAGGTCTGCAGGCAGCGTTGGCTGGGCGAAGCGCTGGAGCAGGGTGCTGCTGGCCACCAATACCTGTGGGCTGTGGGTCAGTATTTTCATGACCAGGTCACTGTCTTCCAGCGGCGGGAAGCACAGGCTCAGGGACAGGTCGAAGCCCTCACTGATCAGGTCGACCCGACGATTGTGGCTCTTTACATGCAGCTCGATGCCGGGACATTGGGCCATGTACCGGCCGAGCACGGGCGCGACCCAGAAACTCAGCACGGGCGTGGTGCAACTCAGGCGAATGACCCCGCGGGGCTCGGAGCGGTTCTGTTCGATCACGTCTTCGGCCGATTCGGCCTCGGCCATCATCGCGATGCAGTGGCGGTAATAGTCATGGCCGATATCAGTGACCTGGAACTGCCGCGTCGAGCGCTGGATCAAGCGCACGCCCAGGCGTGATTCGAGCTGCCCGATGCGCCGGCTCAATGTGGACTTGGGCAGGTTGAGCGCGCGCCCGGCAGGGGCGAACCCGCCGTGCTCGACGACTTTGGCATAAAGGTATAACTCGTTCAGGTCATACATCTTCTGCGCTCTGCAAGCGTTCCAGTAGTGAGACTCTGCAGCTTACTCCAGCCACTACCGCCGCCCAATCCCAGGCACTAAGGTAAGCCTCAAATATGTTTACAGGAGAGGCTACATGAAAAAAATCCAGGGCATCTACAGCGCGCCGAGCCGGCACTGGGTCGGTGATGGCTTCCCCGTGCGTTCGCTGTTCAGCTACAGCACGCTGGGCCGCCATATCAGCCCGTTTCTTCTACTCGACTACGCCGGCCCTGCCGATTTCCCGGCAGCCAGCCATCGCCGGGGCGTCGGCCAGCACCCCCACCGGGGTTTTGAAACCGTGACGATCGTTTACCAGGGCGGTGTGGAGCACCGTGACTCCACAGGCGCAGGTGGGCAGATCGGCCCCGGTGACGTGCAGTGGATGACAGCAGCTTCCGGGATTCTCCATGAAGAGTACCACTCGCCCGAATTCAGTCGCACCGGTGGAACGCTGGAGATGGCACAGCTGTGGGTCAACCTGCCGGCTGCCGACAAACTGGCGCCCCCGCGTTACCAGACCCTGCTCGCACACGACATCCCTGAGGTGCCAATGCCCGACAAGGCGGGCGTGGTACGGGTCATCGCCGGCGAGTATGCCGGTAACAAGGGGCCAGCCCTGACCTTTACCTCCATGGATGTGTGGGATATCCGCTTGAACGCCGGCAAGGCTTTCAAGTTACAAGCCCGACCTGGCTTTACCTGCGCCGTGGTGGTGCTCAGTGGTGCCGTCCAGGTCAATGGCAACAACCTGTTGCGCGAGGCGCAGGTGGCCTTGTTTTCCGAGGACGGCACGCAAGTCCAGCTTGAAGCCAGCAGCGATGCCAAGCTGTTGCTGCTCAGCGGTGCGCCGATCGATGAGCCCATCGTAGGCTATGGCCCATTCGTAATGAACAAGGAAGAAGAAATCCAGCAGGCCATACGGGATTTCCAGGCGGGCGAGTTCGGCGCCATGCACCCATGATTGGCATGTGGGGCGTAACACGCCCCACACAATGGCTGACAAATTGGGTAACACGGAAACAGATTCCGCCCCACAGGGCGCTTGGGAAGAAACGCTAAAATGGTAAGTTATTGATTAGTAAAGAAAATAAAAAGTTGGCACGGGATCTGCTATATCTCTGGCACAACAACAATAAAAACTGCAGCAAACCCAATAAAAATAAGACGTACCGGATCTGACAAAACAAAAACAAAACGGCAGAGACGAAGCTAACAGATTTTTTTGGAGAGGATGTGCTTTCCAGGGGCGTGCCCCGTAACCGCACAAAAAACAATAAAACTACCCCAAGGTAGCGTAGGTGTCGGTTGGATCAGCGATGATGAAGGTAGATCAGCGCTCAAAAAAATACGTTTGCTCTTGACCCCGGATGGGGGTCGCTTAAAAGCAAGAAGGGTCAAGGTCGACAAAAACAACAAAAGACCAGCCCTCGAAAATAATAAAAAAGAGCGTGCATGCAACATACCTTGAGGGGAGCTTCGGCTCCCCTCAGTGCTTTCTGAGATTCGGAATCGCCCCTGACGCAGCCTTACAGCAGCTGCTACAAGGCGCCGCGCCACCCCGTTCGGCGTAGCAGCTGCCGCCAGGCTGCGTCGAGGCCTGCAAGGCCTCTTGTGTTGGCTGCTACGAGCCTGTTACCACCCCTTGACCCCGGTCATGTCCGGCAGCTTGTGGGCGATGCCTTTATGGCAATCGATGCACGTAGCCTCGCCGCTGGCCAGGGACGTGGAGTGCATGGCAGCAGCGCGCTTGCCCTGGCGGGTGAAGTCCATGAATTGGAAATTGTGGCAGTTACGGCATTCACGCGAGTCGTTGGCCTTGAGCCGTGCCCATTCGTGTTCGGCCAGTTCGCGGCGGTGGTCGAGGAATTTCTCCCGCGTGCTGATAGTGCCGAAGATCTTGCCCCATACCTCCTTGGACGCTTGCATCTTGCGCGCAATCTTGTGCGTCCATTCATGGGGCACGTGGCAGTCCGGGCAACTGGCACGCACGCCTGAGCGGTTAGTGTAGTGAATGGTGTCTTGCAGTTCGACGAACACGTTGTCGCGCATTTCGTGGCATGAGGTGCAGAATTTCTCGGTGTTGGTCAGCTCCAGCGCAGTGTTGAAGCCGCCCCAGAAAATGATACCGGCAATGAACCCACCCAGGGTCAGGAACCCCAGGCTGTAGTACAGGCTCGGGCGACGCAGGATGCCCCAGTATTCGCTTAGCCATGCGAACAGTGCTTTCATGGCGCCTCCTTAAGGTTTCTGCGCTGCGTTGGCTTCGTCTTGGAGAATCTTGTCGATGGTCTCGAAGCTGTTACCCACCAGCGGCTGAACCTCTTTTTGCGCCACATGGCACTGGTTGCAGAAGTAGCGGCGCGCAGAGACCGCCGCCAGTGCCTGGCCGTCGCGGTCCATGTAATGGGTGATGCTGATCGCGGTGGCCTGGCTTTTCGCGCTGTTGGCCCGGCTGTGGCAGGACAGGCACTTGTTGCTGTTCATGTCGATCTGGTAGCCACGAATACTGTGGGGGATGGTCGGTGGCTGGTCCGGGTAGTTGCGTTCGCGCTTGATGTCCTTGTTCTCATCATTGGCGAGCGGCGGGGCGGGCATGTTCTGGGTCAGGGTGCCACCGGGCCTGCGCCCGTCGGGCCCTGGCGCATCCAGTGGATAGTCGGACTCGGCGGCGATCGTCACGCCTATGGCGGCGAACAGGAGCAGGGGCAGCAGTGGCATGGGCATGAAAGATCTCCTCAGGCTGCGCTGATCAGCTCGATTCGTATCGCACACTTCTTGTAGTCGGTCTGCTTGGAGATCGGGTCGGCGGCATCGAGCGTGACCTTGTTGATCAACTTGTTGGCATCGAAGAACGGTACGAACACCAACCCCCGCGGCGGTTTGTTGCGCCCGCGGGTTTCGATGCGCGCCCGGATTTCGCCGCGCCGGCTGATCAGCTTCACTTCGCTGCCGCGGCGTGCTTTCAACGCCTTGGCGTCTTCGGGGTGCATGTACACCAAGGCATCGGGTACCGCCTTATAGAGTTCCTCGACCCGCTGGGTCATGCTGCCGGTGTGCCAGTGCTCCAGTACCCGGCCGGTGCTGAGCCAGAACGGGTACTCGGCATCTGGTGCCTCGGCGGGCGGCTCATAGGGCAGGGCGAAGATGATCGCCTTCTTGTCCGGGTAGCCGTAGAACTGCACGCCGCTGCCTGCTTCTACGTAAGGGTCCAGGCCTTCACGGTAACGCCAGAGGGTTTCCTTGCCATCGACCACCGGCCAGCGCAGCCCGCGTTCGCTGTGGTAACGGTCGAAGTCGGCCAGGTCATGGCCATGGCCGCGCCCGAACTGGGCATACTCTTCGAACAGGCCTTTTTGCAGGTAGAAGCCGAAGGCCTTGGCTTCATCGTTCTTGTAGCCGGCTTCCATCTGCTCGACCGAAAAGCGGTCGACCTGGCCGTTCTTGAACAGGACTTCGAACAGGGTCTTGCCCTTGTATTCGGGCGCCTTGGCCAGCAGGTCGGCCGGCCAGACTTCGTCGGTGGTGAAGCGCTTGGAGAATTCCAGCAGTTGCCACAGGTCGGACTTGGCTTCCCCGGGGGCGCTGACCAATTGATGCCAGAACTGCGTGCGCCGCTCGGCGTTACCAAAGGCGCCTTCTTTTTCCACCCACATGGCGCAGGGCAGGATCAGGTCGGCGGCCTGGGCGGAAACGGTCGGGTACACATCGGAGACGATCACGAAATTGTCCGGTTTGCGCCAACCCGGCAGCACCTCCTGCATGATGTTGGGACCTGCCTGCATGTTGTTGCTGGCCATGGTCCAGTAGACATTGAGCACGCCATCCTTGAGCATTCGGCTCTGCTGCACGGCGTGAAAGCCCACCTTTTCCTGAATGGTCCCTTCGGGCAGCTTCCAGATTTTTTCGGCAGTGGCGCGGTGCTTGGGGTTGGTCACCACCAGGTCGGCGGGCAGGCGGTGGGAGAAGGTGCCGACTTCGCGCGCGGTCCCGCAGGCCGAGGGTTGGCCGGTCAGTGAAAACGGGCTGTTGCCCGGTTCGCTGATTTTGCCGGTGAGCAGGTGGATGTTGTAGATCAGGTTGTTGGCCCAGACCCCTCTGGTGTGCTGGTTAAAGCCCATGGTCCAGAAGGACACGACCTTGCGCTTGGGATCGGCATACAACTCGGCCAGGGCCTTGAGCCGTTCTGCGGGGACGCCGCTTTCCTTGGCGGCGCGCTCCAGGGTGTAGGGTTTGACGAAGGCGGCAAACTGCTCATAAGAAATGTCGCTCCACGTATTGGCCTTGTCGGCATTCTTGGCCTGTTTTTCCAGAGGGTTGTCCGGGCGCAGGCCATAGCCGATGTCGTCGGCGCCCTTGGCAAAGCGGGTGTGCTTGTTGATGAAGTCCTGGTTCACGGCACCGCTTTGAATAATGTGATTGGCGATGTAATTAAGAATCAGCAAATCGGTTTGCGGGGTGAACACCATGGGGATATCGGCCAGCTCGAAACTGCGGTGCTCAAACGTGGACAGCACCGCCACCTTGACATGGGGCTGGCTCAGGCGCCGGTCGGTGACCCGGGTCCAGAGGATCGGGTGCATCTCGGCCATGTTCGAACCCCAGAGCACGAAGGCGTCGGTGGCTTCGATGTCGTCGTAGCAGCCCATGGGTTCGTCCATGCCAAAGGTGCGCATGAAACCCATCACCGCCGAAGCCATGCAATGGCGGGCGTTGGGGTCGATGTTGTTACTGCGAAAACCGGCTTTCATCAGCTTGTTGGCGGCGTAGCCTTCCCACACCGTCCATTGGCCCGAGCCGAACATGCCGATCGATTCGGGGCCTTTGTTCTTGAGTGCCTCCTTGTATTTCTGCGCCATGATGTCGAAGGCCTGGTCCCAGCTGACCGGCTGGAACTCGCCTTGCTTGTCGTACTGGCCGTTGCTCATGCGCAGCAGCGGTTGGGTCAGGCGGTCGACGCCATACATGATCTTGGACAGGAAATAGCCCTTGACGCAGTTCAGGCCCCGATTGACTTCGGCCTTGATGTCGCCGTGGGTGGCCACCACACGGTTGTCCCGTGTCGCGACCATCACGCTGCAACCGGTCCCGCAGAAACGGCAGGGCGCCTTGTTCCAGTCCAGGGTGACCATGTCGGCTTCGGTCACCAGGTTGCTGGCGGTGGTGAAAATTGGCATGCCAGCCGCCGCTGCCGCGATGGCGGCGGCCTGGGCCTTGGCGAATTCCCGGCGGGTCATACTCATTGCAGATCTCCTGCGCGGTCGAGGCACTCGTGGTAGATCAGCGCGGCATTGAGTACACCGGGCAGGTTATTGATCTGCTCGATACGCTCCAGGATCTGGCGTTCGTGGTCGGCTTCAAGTACCACCACCAATTTTCCGGCGGGGCTTTGCTGGTGCAGTTCCAGGCCATCGAGCAGGCCGAGGTTGGCCTTGACTGCTGCCAAGTGCTCAGGGCGGGTAAGGACGACGAGGCTGGCGATATGTAAGGTGTCGTTCATGCACGGGCTCCGCGGGATGCCGGGGGAAATGCTGTCAGTTGGGAGGGCCAGGTGGGCCCAACAGCATCTGCATGAACCAGACGAAGAAACCGTAGCCGCCGACTATCACCACCGACAGCAAGGGAAAGAGGCAGGCGACAAGGAACAGGAACAGACGGGTTTCCTTGCCGCGTTGGGATTTTTGCTCTTGCGCCATTCGATCAACCTCCTGGCGGGCTTGCGTACAGCCTAGACCACAGGGCGGGCGCAGGTGGTCAAGCACTGGCGGTTGCGACCAGCGGTGACGGTTTGGCGGGGTGTGTCACTACTAGGTATGACATGCAAAATCACTACTTCATCCCGTTACCGTCACGGGATGGATTGATTAGCTTTGGCCACCGAGCAGTTGTCCAACCCGGAAAGGCCAAATGAAAACAATAAGAACCAACACTTATCTGCGTCCCCATGCCTTGGCAATCGCCATTGCCTGCTGTATCGCCGCGCCGGCTTACGCGGTCAGCTTCAATGTGGGGGAAATCGAAGGGCAGTTCGACTCCTCGCTCTCGGTGGGCGCCAGTTGGTCGGTACGTGATGCCGACCAGGACCTGATCGGCGGTAACAATGGCGGCAACGGGCTTTCGCAAACCTCGGACGATAGCCACCTGAATTTCAAGAAGGGCGAGACTTTTTCGAAGATCTTCAAGGGTATCCATGACCTGGAACTGAAGTACGGCGATACCGGAATATTTGTCCGTGGCAAGTACTGGTACGACTTCGAACTCAAAGACGAACACCGCCCGTTCAAGGACATCGATGACCACGGCCGTGAGGAAGCAGCCAAGTCCGCAGGTTCGCAAATCCTCGACGCCTTCGTCTACCACAACTACCAGATCGCCGAGCAACCCGGGTCGGTGCGGCTGGGCAAGCAAGTGGTCAGCTGGGGTGAGAGCACCTTCATCCAGAACAGCATCAACTCGATCAACCCGGTCGATGCCGCCGCGTTTCGAAGGCCAGGTGCCGAGGTCAAGGAAGGCCTGATTCCGGTCAATATGTTCTACGTGTCCCAGAGCCTGACTGACAATCTTTCCACCGAGGCCTTCTACCAGCTGGACTGGGAGCAGACCGTGGTCGACAACTGCGGGACCTTCTTCGCCCAGCCGGATGTGGTCGCCGATGGCTGCAACAACAACCTGCGCGTGCTGGCCAAGCGCTCGGCGATACCCGCTGGCGGCCTGGCGGCCTTGCAGCAGTTTTTCGGCGCCGATATCGATGGCGAAGGGGTGAAGGTACCCCGCGCGGCGGACCGCAAGGCCGACAACGATGGCCAATACGGCTTCGCCCTGCGCTACATGTCAGAGGCGCTGGATACCGAGTTCGGCGGCTACTACATGAACTATCACAGCCGCCTACCATTTTTCAGCACCACCGCGGCCAGCCAGGCGACGTTCAACGCCGCCCGCGCGACCTTTACCGGCGCAGCCGCCGCCCTGCAGCCGATCGCGGTCGCGGCCAATTCCAGTTACTTCATGGAGTACCCGGAAGATATTCGTCTGTACGGCCTGAGCTTCTCCACCACCCTGGACAGCGGTACCGCCTGGCAAGGCGAGGTCAGTTATCGTCCCAACGCCCCAGTGCAGCTGAACACCCAGGACTTGTTGTTTGCCGGGGTTGGTCCTTTGGGCGGGGCTGTGTTCCCCAACGCGTCGGTGCTTCAGGCCACCCCGGGCGAAGACCTGCACGGCTACCGCCGCAAGGAAATCACCCAGTTCCAGACCACCCTGACGCACTTCTTCGACCAAGTCATGGGCGCTGAACGCCTGACCCTGGTGGGTGAAGTGGGCGTGGTGCACGTCGGCGGCCTGGAGAACAGTTCCCAGGCGCGCTATGGCCGCGACCCGGTGTTCGGCCAAGGGCCGTTGCCAGCCAGCGGTGGCGGCACGATCAACACTTGCCGGCAACTGAACCTGGGCACCGTTGGCGCCAATGGCAAGAACCTGACCCGCTTCTGCGAAGACGAGGGTTACACCACCAGCACCGCCTGGGGTTACCGCGCCCGGGCCATCTGGGACTACAACAACGTGTTCGCCGGTATCAACCTCAAGCCAAGCGTGGCCTGGTCCCATGACGTCGAGGGTTACGGCCCCAACGGCCTGTTCACCGAAGGCGCCAAGGCCGTCAGCCTGGGCCTGGATGCCGACTACCAGAACACCTACACCACCAGCCTTGCCTACACCGATTTCTTTGACGGTGACTACAACACCTCGACCGATCGCGACTTCGTCGCGCTCAGCTTCGGCGTGAACTTCTAAGCGCAATGCAACAAGCGGAATGCAACCATGAAGACTCATAAACTGAACACCACCAAAACGCTTCTGCAGACCGGTGCCCTGGCGTTGACGCTGCTGGCCACCTCGGTCATGGCCAAGGTTCCGGCCGACCAGGCCGCCCAGTTGGGCACCAGCCTCACACCGATGGGCTCGATCAAGGCCGGCAACACCGATGGCAGCATCCCGGCCTGGACCGGTGGCTTGCCCACCACGGCGGGCAGCGTCGACGGCAAGGGTTTTCTGAGCGACCCATTTGCCTCCGAGAAGCCGTTGTTCACCATCACCGCGGCCAACGTCGACCAGTACAAGGACAAGCTGACCGCAGGCCAGTTGGCACTGTTCAAGCGTTACCCGGACACCTACAAGATCCCGGTGTACACCACGCACCGTACCGCGGCGCTGCCGGCTGACGTTTACGCGGCGATGAAACTCAGTGCGGTGAACACCGACAGCGTCGACGGTGGCAACGGCCTGACCGGTTTTACCGACAGCCGCTATTACGCCTTCCCGATTCCGAAAAACGGGGTGGAGGTCGTCTGGAATCACTTGACCCGTTATCGCGGTGGCAACTTCAATCGCTTGGCGACCCGTGTGCAACCGCAGGCCGACGGCGCCTTCAGCATGGTTTCGCTGGAAGACGAAATCTCCTACCCGCGCGAGTTGCCCGACCTGGACAAGGCCAAGGCCGATAATGTGCTGTTTTATTTCATCCAGCGGGTAACAGCGCCAGCCCGCCTGGCCGGTAATGTGCTGTTGGTGCACGAGACCATCGACCAGGTCAAGGAACCGCGCCTGGCCTGGCTGTACAACGCCGGGCAGCGTCGGGTACGCCGAGCGCCACAGGTTGCCTACGACGGGCCGGCTACCGCTGCCGATGGCCTGGCCACCACCGACAACTACGACATGTTCAACGGTGCGCCGGACCGTTACACCTGGGAACTGGTCGGCAAGAAGGAACTGTACATCCCGTACAACAGCTACAAGCTGGACTCGCCGAACCTCAAGTACGCCGACATTCTCAAGGCAGGGCACATCAACCAGGACCTGACCCGCTATGAACTGCACCGGGTCTGGGAAGTGGTGGCCAAGGTCAAGCCGAGCGAGCGTCACATCTACGCGACCCGCCACATGTACTTCGATGAAGACACCTGGCAGTTGGCAGAAGTGGATCACTACGACGGCCGTGGCCAACTGTGGCGCGTAGGCGAAGGGCATGCCCAGCAGTACTACCACAAGCAGGTCCCGGGCTATACCGCCGAAACGCTGTATGACCTGCTGTCTGGCCGCTATTCGGTACTGGGCTTGAAGAACGAAGAAAAGCGCAGCATCCAGTTCGGTGCCGTCGCTTCCGCTTCCAGCTACACCCCGGCGGCGCTGCGCCAGGCAGGGGTTCGCTAAGTACCCGGGAACACGTTACTCCGTGTGTGTTGGGCGGCCTTCGGGCCGCCTTTTTTTGTTTGCGGAATGTTGCAAGGGTGAGCTCGCTCTGCAACGATGGGTCTTTGCCATTAGCGATCGAACGAGTGCAGTCATGCCCAAGCGGTTGAATGAACACCGCATGGCCTGCGAGCCCCAACGCCTGCCGCGCGGGCACCTGCCCAGGCCTCGCCTGTCCGATGCATTGCTGCAAGCCGATTGCCGTTTGCGCCTGCTCTGTGCGCCGGCCGGTAGCGGCAAGAGTGTGTTGCTCAGTGAATGCTTGCAAGGCTGCCCGGCCGCTACACGCTTGATCTATCTGGACCTGCACGGCCAGCCTTCGGCGCAGCAATGCTTGCAGCGCCTGGCGCGAGCCCTGGGCTGCGAGGCGGCCGACACCGGTAAAGCCCTGCAAGAGCATCCACAACCGCTGTGGATTGTGCTGGACAACTACCCACGCTTTGCCGACAACGAGCTCGACAGCCTGTTCAACCGGCTGATTGTTGCTGCGCAAGGGGGCGCGCAGTGGTGGATCGCCAGCCGCCGCCGTCCGCAAATGCAGCTGGCGCGGCTGTTGCTTGAGGGCGAGTTGTTCGAGCTCGATGGCGCTGAGCTTGCCTTTACCCCGAGCGAACTGGAACAGCTGCTGCAGGTGGGTGGGCACCACTGGCCCAAGGTCGCGACCCAGCAATTACACGCTGAAACAGAAGGCTGGTGTGCGGCAATTCGCCTGCGCCTGGTCGGCATCACACCGGGCCAGCCGTTGCCGCGCGAGCGCAACGACCTGCTGCTGTTGGACTACCTCAAGGGCGAAGTACTGGACGAGTTGCCCGAGGAGTGGCGAGCCGGGCTGTACGCCCTGGCCTTGTTGCAGTCGTTCGATGCTTCACTGTGCGAGCTGGTATTGGGCGTGGGTGAGGGCGCTCAGTTGCTGGAGCGGCTGACCGATAGCGGCCTGTTCATCGAACCGGCCAGTGAAGATGGCAAGCGCTTGCGCGTGTTCCCACCGATCGCGCCATTGCTCGGGACGCTTCTCGCGCCGTTGATCACCAAGGCAGTCTACCGCAAGGCGTGCCAATGGTCCGTCAGCAAGGATCAGGTGCGCAACGCCCTGGAGTACGCGCTCAAGGCCGAGCAGCCGGAAGTGGCCGCCAGCCTGATGCAATACTACACGCGGGACCGCCTGCTGCAGGGGCGCAGCCTGGCGTTGATCACTCAATGGTGCAGTGAACTGCCCGATTCGCTGCTCAGCAGTACGCCGCGCCTGGTATTGCTCAACGTCTGGGCACAAATGCTGGCCGGCCGGCTTGACCAGGCTTTGGTACATGCTGCACGGCTGGAGCGTTTCCTGCCCCAGGCAGATGAGCGCAAACAGTACGAACTGATAGCCCAGTGGAAAGCGCTGGCCGGCAACCTGGCGTTCCATCAGGGCCAGGCCGAGCAAGCCCAGTGGCTGTTGGGCGAGGCCGTCAAGGAATTGCCCGAGCGTGCCTGGGGGCAACGCCTGTTCAGTTACGCCTTGCAAGCCGAGCAGGCGCTGATACAGGGCGATTTCGACCAGGTTCAGTCGATCAACCGCGAAGGCATCAAGCAGTCGCGCGAACACGGTAGCCTGGCGCTTGAGAGCGTATTTGCCCTCAGCCATGTGAAGTTGCTGGAGCAACGTGGCGAGCTGCTGCGTGCCGAAACCCTGCTCAAGCACCTTTATCAGGAATTGACCACGGCCTGGAACGCCGAACCCAGCCCCATGCCCGCGCGGGTGTTGTTGCGCCGCGGCGCGTTGCTGATGCAACAGGGGCGATACACCGATGCCGAGGCGAGTTTCCAGGCCGGTGTACAGGATTGCCGCGATTGTGCCGATTCCGCTGAGTTCTGGGGGCACCTGGGGCTGGCTGAGCTGGAGGGCCTGCACGGGGATTATTCCGCTGCCTTCGAGCGCATTGCCAATGCCGAACGCCTGATGCACTTCGGTCATATCAGCGTGCCCATGTATCAAGGATTGTTGCTCAAGGCCAAGGCCCGCCTGTGGTTGCGCCAGGGCCAAGGGGCGCAGGCTGAAAAAGCCCTGCGCAGCCTGCCCGAGCAGGCTTTCAATTTTTCGCCCTATGGCTCTCCGGACCTGCACCTGCGCCTGCAATTGTTGCTACTGCAAGCGCAACTGGCCAATGGCGCGCAAAGGGAGGCGGTTGAAGGGCTCGGCGCCATGCATGCCCGTGCCCTGGAGGACGGCCGGAGGCCTTTGGCCTGCGAAGTCGGCCTCAGCCTGGCCGAAGGGCTCTATGCAGGCAACAGCACCGAGCAGGCCAGACAGGTACTGCGCGATGCGCTGGCGACGGCCAGGCAATTGAACCTGGCGAGTGTCGAGCGTGACTTTGCCCAGCGCAATCCGGCCCTGATGCGCTGGGGAGGGGTCAGCAACGGCCCGGACGGCTTGCCCGAAACGCTGCTGACCAAGCGCGAGCGCGATGTATTGAAGTTGATCGCCCAAGGCTATTCCAACCAGCAGATCGCCGACGCTTTGTTCATCTCCCTGCATACCGTCAAGACCCACGCCCAGCGGGTCAACACCAAACTGGGCGTGGCCCGGCGCACCCAGGCCGTAGTACGCGCCAAGGAACTTGGCCTGGCCGGCTGAACTCACAGCTCAACCCAGGTGCTTGCAGCTTGCACCTTGCACCTTCTACTACACTCAGTCGACTGACAGCGTACAAGGGAAGATGTCATGCTCGATTACTTCGCATTAGGCCTGCTGATCTTTGTCGGGCTGGTACTGTTTTACGGCATCATCGTACTGCACGACATACCCTACGAAATCGCTGTACGCCGCAATCATCCCCATCAAGATGCCATCCACGCCACCGGTTGGGTCAGCCTTTTCACATTGCATGTACTCTGGCCGTTCCTGTGGATCTGGGCCACGCTGTACCGGGAGGACCGTGGCTGGGGCTTTGGCGATGGCAAGTCAGCGCAAAACCATGTCGTGCGCCTGGAGCAACAGGTTATCGACTTGCAGCAACGCATTGCCCGGCTCGAAGGCAAGGCCGACATACCCGCCAAACCGGACGAGGGTCTCTGAGCATGGATCTGCTACTTATATTGACCTACACCGCTATCTGTGTGGCCCTGTTCAAGATTTTCCGCATCCCGCTGAACAAATGGACCGTGCCTACAGCTGTGCTGGGCGGCATTGTGTTGATCGGCGCACTGATCTTCACGATGAACTACAACCACCCCTATTCGGAAGTGGCGCGTTCATATTTCGTCTCCACGCCGGTGATCCCCGTCGTCACCGGGCAGGTCATCGAGGTGCCCGTGCAGGGCAACCAGCCGCTCAAGAAAGGCGATGTGTTGTTTCGCATCGACCCGCTGCCCTTCGAGAACCGAGTGAAATCCCTCAAGGCCCAATTGGTCTCGGCCCAGGCCGATGTGTTCCGCGCCAGTGAGCTGCTCAAGCGCAACGTTGGCACGCGCCGGGACCTGGACATCACTACCTCAAGGGCCGATGACCTGCAGGCACAACTGAACATCGCCCAGTACGAGTTGGACAACACCGTGGTCCGGGCGCCATCCCAGGGCTACGTGACCCATGTATCGCTACGCCCCGGGATGATGGCCACCCGCTTGCCGTTGCGCCCATCGATGGTGTTCATCCCTGAGGAGGGGTACTACTTCACCGCCTGGATGCGCCAGAACAGCCTGTTGCGCCTCACGGAAGGCGATGAGGCCGAAGTGGCCTTCGATGGTATCCCTGGCCAGGTATTCGCGGGCAAGGTCAAGAATGTGCTCAGCGTGATTGCCGAGGGGCAGGTACAACCCTCCGGTACATTGATCAGCTACACCGGTTCACCACCGGCTGGGCGGGTGCCGGTAATCATCGAAATCACCGACCCCAACTTTGCCCAGTACAGCAAGCATATGCCGGGTGGGGCTTACGGGCAGGCGGCGTTGTACAGCCAGCATTTCCATCACGTGGCGGTGATGCGCAAGATCCTTTTGCGCATGTCGGCCTGGATGAACTACATCTTCCCGTTCCATTGATCGGGTATTGATTCAACCTGCTTACGAAAATTCGAGGTGGTGACTATGGCGAAGAAAAAGGCGAGTGCGCTCTTGCAGGAAAAGCTGTCGAACAAGGACTACCTCAAAGAGCTCGCCAAGTTGCATGTCGAGCTGGTAAAGCTGCAATTGTGGGTGCAGCACAAGGGGTTGAAGATCTGCATTGTATTCGAGGGGCGCGATGGCGCCGGCAAGGGGGGCACGATCAAGGCCATCACCGAACGCGTCAGCCCGCGGATATTCCGGGTAGTGGCCTTGCCCGCACCCACCGAGCGGGAAAAGACCCAGATGTATGTGCAGCGCTACTTGCCCCACCTGCCGGCCGCAGGCGAGGTGGTGATATTCGACCGCAGCTGGTACAACCGCGCAGGGGTCGAGCGGGTCATGGGTTTCTGCACTCCCGAACAGACCGATAATTTCCTCAAGGGCTTGCCCAAGGTCGAACAGGCGATCATCGGCTCGGGAATCATCCTGCTCAAGTACTGGCTGGAAGTCAGCCCCGAGGAGCAGACTCGCAGGCTTGAGTCGCGTATCAACGACGGGCGCAAGATCTGGAAGCTGTCGCCCATGGACCTCAAGTCCTATAGTCGCTGGTACGATTACTCCCGTGCCCGGGACGCCATGTTCAAGGCCACCGATACCAAGGATTCGCCTTGGCACGTCGCCATTTCCAACGACAAGCGCTGGGCTCGGCTCAATATCATCAATGACTTGCTCAGCCGCATCCCCTACGAGGAAATACCGCGCAAGAAGGTCAAATTGCCCAAGCGGCAGAAGCCGGGTGATTACCGTGAGCCGGATTACCCGTTCAACTATGTACGCGAGAAATTCTGATAACCGCTCTGGTTCCCGGCTCCTGACGGCAGCTTTCTCGTTCCCACGCTCAGCGTGGGAACACCGAGCCAGGCGCTGCGCGTCGATGTGCTGCAGAGCGTGGGAACGAGGATAAATGGAGCAACTGCAAACGTTGTTGCGTAACCTGCCGCTACTGGAGTGGCTGAGGCGCTACCAGCGTGCCTGGCTCAAGGGCGATATCTTCGCCGGCCTGACCGCTGCAGCCGTGGTGATCCCCAAGGCCCTGGCATATGCCGCCGTTGCCGGGTTGCCGGTGCAAGTAGGTTTGTACACGGTGCTGGTACCGATGGCGATCTATGCCGTGCTCGGCACGTCACGGCCCCTGAGCGTGAGTACCACTACCACACTGGCCATACTTGCCGGGTCGGTAATTGCCCGGGCCAGCCCGTTGGGTACCCCCATTGAATTGCTGGTCGCATCCGCCACGCTGGCCTTGTTGGTAGGGGCGATCCTGACGATGGCGGGCTTGTTGCGCCTGGGTTTTGTCGCCAGTTTCATTTCCGAGCCGGTGCTGGTCGGCTTCAAGGCCGGTATCGGGATTGTCATTGTGCTTGATCAATTGCCCAAGTTGCTGGGCATCCATATTGGCAAGGGCAAATTCATCGACAATCTGCTGGCCACGCTGGAGAACATACCGAATGCGTCTTTACCCACAGTGGCCGTCGGGGTGTTCATGGTGCTGGCACTGCTCGCCATGAAACGCTACACCCCGCGCTTGCCGGGGCCATTGATCGTTGCGGCACTGGGAATCGTCGGCATGAACCTGTTGGACCTTTCACGCTATGGCGTGTCTTGGGTCGGTTACGTGCCCACGGGCTTGCCAAGCCTGACTGTACCTGCCTGGCACCTGCTGCACGAGCTTTGGCCCTCGGCGGTGGGCATAGCGCTGATGAGCTTCACCGAGACCATCGCCGCAGGGCGTGCCTTTGCCCGCAAGGATGAGCCCCGGCCCCGGCCTAACCGCGAGCTGGTGGCCACGGGCATGGCCAATATTGGCGGTGCCTTTTTCGGCGGCATGGTCGCCGGTGGCGGCACCACCCAGACCGCGGTCAACCGCTTGGCCGGGGCCAATTCGCAATTGGCGGGATTGATCACTGCCGTACTGGCGCTAGGCACCTGCCTGCTGCTGGCGCCCTATATCGGGCAAATGCCCAACGCTACCCTGGCGGCTGTGGTGATCGTCTATTCGGTGGGCCTGATCGAGCCGGCAGCATTTCGCGAAATCCTGGTGGTACGCCGCACCGAGTTTTTCTGGGCTGTGGTAGCCATGGCAGGCGTGGTGTTGCTGGGTACGCTGCAGGGGATTGTCGTCGCCATACTCGTCTCACTGCTGACGCTGGCATACCAGGTTTCCGACCCGCCAGTGCATGTGCTAGGTCGCAAGCAAGGCACCAATGTGTTCCGGCCAATGTCCGCCAAGCACCCTCACGATGAACGCTTTGCCGGTCTGCTCATGTTGCGGCCCGAAGGGCGTATTTTTTTCGCCAACGCCGAGCAGGTGAGCGCGAGGATCCGGGCAGCCATCATCGCCAACGAGCCTCGGGTCGTGATGTTTGATTGCCGTAGTGTGTTTGACCTGGAATACACCGCATTGAAGATGCTGGAGGTGGCCGACCGCCAGTTACAGGAACGCGGCATCTCTCTGTGGCTGGTGGGCATGAGCCCCAGTGTGCAAGCGGTGGTGATGCGCTCCCCGCTGGGCAAGACGATGGGGGAGCAGCGGGTGTTTCTCAATCTTGAACTGGCGCTGGCGCATTATCAGCGGTTCCAGTGGCTTTGAACTGGGATATTTGTGGTGTCTGTGAAAGTTTTATCGCGGGCAAGCCCGCTCCTACAAGGGCTGGCGTCAATCCTGTAGGAGCGGGCTTGCCCGCGATTGGCAGTGTGTCAGATTTTCGCCAACGCCTGCGCCAGGTCCGCGCGCAGGTCTTGCACATCCTCCACACCCACTGACAAACGCACCAACCCGTCGCCGATTCCAAGCTGCGCACGCGTCTGCGCGGGGATGCTGGCGTGGGTCATGATTGCCGGGTGTTCGATCAGGCTTTCCACACCGCCCAGGCTCTCGGCCAGGGCGAAGATGTGGACGTTTTCCAGGAAACGCCTGGCGCCGGCCAGGTCCGTATTCAGGTCCAGGGAGATCATCCCGCCGAAGCCGCGCATTTGCCGCTGCGCCAGTTCGTGCTGCGGGTGGGAGGGCAGGCCCGGGTAATAGACGCGCGCCACTTGCGGCTGCTGCTCCAGCCATTGCGCCAGCGCCAGGGCGTTGCTGCAATGGCGCTCCATGCGCAGGGCCAGGGTCTTGACCCCGCGCAGGGTCAGGAAGGCGTCGAACGGCCCGGCGATGGCGCCTACCGCGTTCTGCAAAAATGCCAGGCGCTCGGCCAGTTCGGCGTTCTGCCCGACCACCGCGATGCCACCGATCACATCACTGTGGCCGTTCAGGTACTTGGTGGTGGAATGCAGCACGATATCGAAGCCCAGCTCCAGCGGGCGCTGTATCCACGGGCTGGCGAAGGTGTTGTCGGCCACACAGAGGATGCCGCGCTCGCGACAAGTGCGTGCCACGGCTGCCAGGTCGGTCAGGCGCAGCAGGGGGTTGCTCGGCGTCTCGACCCAAACCATGCGCGTATCTGGCTGCAACGCCGCTTCGAAGGCCTTCAGGTCCGCCAGGTCGACGAAACTGAAACGATGCCCAGCGCTGCGACGGCGCACCCGTTCAAATAGTCGGTAAGTGCCACCGTACAGATCGTTACCCGAAACGATGTGCGCGCCCGTGTCGAGCAGCTCGAGCACCGTGGAGATTGCCGCCAGCCCGGAGGCGAAGGCGCAGGCCTGGGTGCCGCCCTCAAGGTCGGCCACGCAACGCTCCAGCGCCCAGCGCGTGGGGTTGTGCGAGCGGCCATAATCCAGGCCCTTGTGTACCCCGGGGCTCTGCTGGGCATAGGTGGAGTTGGCGTAGATCGGCGGCATCAACGCCCCGGTGGTAGGGTCCGGTGCTTGCCCGGCATGGATCACCCGGGTGGCGAAGGCGCGTGCAGCGGTGTTCTCGTCGTGCTGGCTCATGACAGGGACCTGCGCAAATGGTTGAGCATATCGACGCGGGTAATCAGGCCGTGGAAGCCCGAGGCGTCCTGGATGATCGCCACCAACCCGCGGTCAAGTTCGGCCTCCAGTTCCGCGAAGCTGGCGTTGGCAGGCAGGGTTTCCAGCTTGTCGGTCATGGCACTGGCCACGTTCATACGGAAGTGCGAAGCATCTTGGTGCACCCCCAGCAGAATATCGGACTCGTCGATCACCCCGACCAGGCGCTGCCCGTCCAGCACTGGCAGTTGCGACACATCCGCCAGGCGCATGCGCTGGAAGGCGGTGAGTAATGTGTCGTCGGGGCCCACGCTGATCACCCGGCCATCCTCGAAGCGCCGTGCGATCAAGTCGCGCAGGTCGCCATAACGCTTGCGTTGCAGCAGGCCCTGATCGTTCATCCATTGGTCGTTGTAGACCTTCGACAGGTAGCGGGTGCCGGTGTCGCAGACGAAGCTGACCACCCGTTTTGGCTCGGTTTGTTCGCGGCAGTAGCGCAAGGCCGCCGCCAGCAAGGTGCCGGTTGAAGAGCCTCCGAGTATGCCTTCGGCGCGCAACAGCTGGCGGGCATGATCAAAGCTTTCTTCGTCGCTGATCGAATAGGCGTGGCGCACGCTGGACAGGTCGGCAATGGAGGGGATGAAATCTTCACCGATGCCTTCTACCGCCCAGGAGCCAGGTGTGCCGATAGCGCCGCTGCGGCTGTACTCGGCGACCACCGAGCCGACCGGATCGGCCAGCACCATGGCCAGGTCTGGCTGCACGCGGCGAAAGAAGCGGGTCAGCCCGGTAAGCGTGCCGGCCGAACCGACACCGACGACGATGGCATCCACATCATGCTGAGTTTGTGCCCAAATCTCCGGTGCAGTGCTGCACTCGTGGGCCAGCGGGTTGGCCGGGTTGTTGAACTGGTCGGCGAAGAAGGCATCGGGAATTTCCTGCGCCAGCCGCGCCGCCACATCCTGGTAGTAATCGGGGTGGCCCTTGCCGACATCAGAGCGGGTGATGTGCACTTCGGCGCCCATGGCCTTGAGGTGCAGGACCTTCTCGGTGGACATCTTGTCCGGCA
>CAYVPI010000014.1:0-59491 GCA_964453495.1 uncultured Pseudomonas sp.
CGCCTGACCGTGGAAGTACTGCCCAAGAAACTCGACGAAGAAGTGGCCCTGGAAATGGTCCGCGGTTTCGGCGGCGTGGTCACCAAACTGACCAAGCAACAGGCTGACTACATCGGCGTGACCGTCGAAGGCCCGTTCAAGCCGCACGCTTACCGCTACTAACAGGCGCAGACTGCTCGCTCTCCCTGTGGGAGCGAGCCTGCTCGCGAAGGCGTCTAAACATTCAACATCCGTGTTGTCTGACCCGGCGCTTTCGCGAGCAGGCTCGCTCCCACACGGGATTGCAGCGCCTCGAAGGTTCTTGTTTCCAAGGGTATGACCATGTCCCAAGACCGTCGCTACAGCTTCGAGTTCTTCCCGACCAAGACCGATGCTGGGCATGAAAAACTGCTCGCCACTGCCCGTCAGCTGGCCACTTACAACCCTGATTTCTTTTCCTGCACCTATGGCGCTGGTGGTTCGACCCGTGATCGCACCCTCAACACCGTTCTGCAACTGGAAAGCGAAGTCAAAATCCCGGCCGCACCGCACCTGTCGTGCGTCGGCGACAGCAAGGACGACCTGCGCGGCCTGCTGAACGAGTACAAGGCTGCCGGCATCAAGCGCATCGTCGCCCTGCGCGGCGACCTGCCGTCCGGCATGGGCATGACCAGCGGTGAGCTGCGTCACGCCAATGAACTGGTTGAATTCATTCGTGAAGAAACCGGCGATCATTTCCACATCGAAGTCGCCGCCTACCCGGAAATGCATCCGCAAGCGCGCAATTTCGAAGACGATCTGAACAACTTCGTGCGCAAGGCTAACGCTGGCGCCGACAGTGCGATCACCCAGTACTTCTTCAACGCCGACAGCTACTTCTACTTCGTCGAGCGTGTACGGGCGATGGGCGTGAACATCCCGATCGTGCCGGGCATCATGCCGATCACCAACTACAGCAAGCTGGCGCGCTTCTCCGATGCCTGCGGTGCGGAAATCCCGCGCTGGATCCGCAAGCAACTGGAAGCCTACGGCGATGATGTACAGAGCATCCAGGCGTTCGGCGAACAAGTCATCAGCGAAATGTGTGAACGCCTGTTGCAAGGCGGCGCACCGGGGCTGCACTTCTACACCCTGAATCAGGCGGACCCGAGCCTGGCCATCTGGAACAACCTCCAGCTGCCGCGCTAACACCTGATTACATTTGTGCGTTACACCTGAAAAAGACCTTGGCGTAAGCTCAAGGTCTTTTTTTATGGCACAAATTCACGGATTTCCTCGCTTCATGCTTTCGAACCAAACCTGCATCACCCCACAACTGGTCTACCTGGTATTTGGCAACAACACCTATCACCAAGAGGCCGTGTTCAGCATCGCCAGCGCCCTTGCCGGTATGCGTGAGACCCCGGGTGCACGGCTTGAAATCCAGGTGTTCAGCGATAACCCCGAGCCGTACCGCAAACTTCCGGTAAAGGTCCATACGCTGGACGATGCCACCCGCAAATCCTGGAGCGCCCCACACGGTTACCACTTTCGCGCAAAACCCGTGGCACTGAGCAAGGTGCTCGAGCAGTCTTCGCTGGCCTTGCTGATCGATACCGACACCTTCTTCAAGGCATCGCCCATGGAACTGTTCCGGCGTATCGAGCCCGGCACGCTGTTGTGCAACGAGTTTGGTCAACGCTTTGGTGATATCAAGGCCAGCCCACTGCACCGCAACCTCGCCGGAATGCTAAGCACGCGCGGCCTGGCAGACGAGCAGATGCCCTTGCTCAATTCCGGCGTCATCGGTTTGCATCGCGATGATGCCGAGGTACTGGACAATACTATCGCGTTGATCGATGAGTGTTTTCCATTGGCTGAGGGCGCCTACACACTTGAGGAGTTCTGCCTGTCAGTGGCGTCCTATCGCACCTGCGAAGTACGTGAATGCCCAGACCTCATCCATCATTACTGGAGCCGAAAAGCCTTGTTCCGTGCCAAGGTTCAGGCCTGGCTGCGCAAGCATGGCCATGCTCCGCTGACGCAACAGGCACTCGACGAGACACGCTTGGTCACTGCGCAGCTGCCGCGCCCACCGGCGGTACGACGCCTGGCCTATAAATGCCTGACAATGGGGATGCCGGCAGCCCAACGCCAGTTCACCCTGGAAATTCTCTACGGTTGCTACTGGCACGACAACGAATTCGACCGGGCCTGCGCTCCGGTCTGGTGGGAAAAGGCCAAAGCCAACAGCGAAAAACGCATGCGCAGGCAATTGGAGCCCCGCCAACTTGAACGCTGGCTCGACCAACCCGGTGTACGGATGATCCTGGGCCACCAACGCCAGGCAATCTTCCGGCACCTGATGCCCCGCCAAACCGGGTGAGTGACGCTGGCCAGAGCATTGCCCCTCTAGCCATCCTCGGCCGAGCATCGTACTCTCCAGCCATGCCTTCTATCGTTCAGCTTCTGACAGCCTTGCTATTCACTTGCTTGAGCTTCACCGCTCAGGGTGAGAAGTTGCGCATTGTCACTGAACCCTGGCCGCCTTATGTCTACCTGGAGAACGGCAAGCCCAAAGGGCTGGACTATGAGGCCACTGCGCTGGTGTTCCAGCGTCTGGGCATAGACGTCGAATGGCAGTTCCTGCCATGGAAGCGTTGCCTTGCCATGCTCGAGCAAGGCCAGGCCGATGGTGCACTGGACATTTTCCAGACCCCAGAGCGCGACAGCCAATTGTTCTACCCCGATGAACCACTTTCCGAAGTGGAGTTCGTATTGTTCTACGCCAATGCCCGCCCGCATTCATTTCAGTCCCTGGACGACCTCAAGGGCCTGACTGTCGGCACATCGGCCGGCTACACCTACAGCGAGGCCTTCAGAACCTCCAGCACCTTCAAGCGTGAACCGGGCCCGTCCCATGAAGCCAATTTCGGCAAGCTGCTAAAAGGCAGGATCGACTTGTTCATCACCGACCGCAGGGTCGGCCAGCACGTCATCAAAAACCTGGGGCTGGAAAACAGGATCAGCGAAATACCGGTCGTGATAAGCCGACAGAAACAGTACCTGGCCGTGCGCCGCAATGTCGGCATGGATCTGCTTGCCCAGCGCTTCGCCGCCGAGCTCAAGCGCTTCAAGCGCGAACCGGCCTACGCCCAGCTCAGTGCACGTTATGCCGGCCAGCACGGTGCGCTGCAGTCACCCTACACAGCTATACCCGAACCGAGCCATCTGGAAGCGCGGCAAACCGTTGAGCAGCAGGAAAGCAGCGCGCCGTGATTGCTCTGTTATACTCGGGCATTCCCGCCAGGCTTACGCCCGGACGCTCGGCCTCGCCAAAGGCACCCCGACCCGCAGGACAGTGTGGCTCAAGCTACTCTGGACGCCTTCGGTCGTGCACGGCAGGCCCAGCAGGACCGGACGCGACTGCATCACCCGATGCCCGTCGCGCCAGGCAAGATCATCCCACTGGGCAAGGCCCTCACTAGAACAGGATTACTCATGTCCTTTGCTTCCCTCGGTCTCTCCGAGGCTCTAGTCCGCGCCATCGAGGCAGCGGGCTATACCCAGCCTACTCCGGTGCAACAGCGGGCTATCCCCGCCGTGTTGCAAGGTCGCGATCTGATGGTTGCGGCACAGACAGGTACTGGTAAAACCGGTGGCTTCGCCCTTCCGATCCTGGAACGGCTGTTCCCCAACGGTCATCCGGACAAATCCCAGCGTCATGGCCCGCGCCAACCCCGCGTACTGGTCCTGACCCCAACCCGCGAACTGGCCGCCCAGGTACATGACAGCTTCAAGGTCTATGCCCGCGACCTGAAGTTCGTCAGCGCCTGCATCTTCGGCGGCGTCGGCATGAACCCTCAGGTCCAGGCCATGGCCCGTGGCGTCGATGTACTGGTGGCCTGCCCTGGCCGCCTGCTCGACCTGGCCGGCCAAGGCAGCGTCGACCTGTCTCACGTCGAGATCCTGGTCCTGGACGAAGCCGACCGCATGCTCGACATGGGCTTTGTCCATGACGTGAAAAAGGTGCTTGCCCGCTTGCCTGCCAAGCGCCAGAACCTGCTGTTCTCGGCGACCTTCTCCAAGGACATCACTGACCTTGCGGGCAAGTTGCTGCACAACCCCGAGCGCATCGAGGTCACGCCGCCAAACACCACGGTCGAGCGTATCGAGCAACGCGTGTTCCGCCTGGCTGCCAGCCACAAGCGCGCACTGCTGGCGCACTTGATTACCGCCGGCGCCTGGGAACAGGTACTGGTCTTCACCCGTACCAAGCACGGTGCGAACCGTTTGGCCGAATACCTGGAAAAACACGGCCTGAGCGCCGTGGCAATCCATGGTAACAAGAGCCAGAACGCGCGCACCAAGGCCCTGGCCGACTTCAAGGCCGGCACCGTGCGGATCATGGTTGCCACCGATATCGCCGCTCGCGGCCTGGATATCGACCAGCTTCCCCACGTGGTCAACTTTGAACTGCCAAACGTCGAAGAAGACTACGTGCACCGGATCGGCCGTACAGGCCGTGCTGGCCGCACCGGCGAAGCGATTTCGCTGGTTGCTCCCGACGAAGAGAAGCTGCTCAAGAGCATTGAGCGCATGACCCGTCAGAAGATCCCGGATGGCGATCTGCTCGGCTTTGATGCCAGTGCCGTAGAGGCTGAAAAGCCCGAGGTGCGTGAGCGCCCACAAGCCAACAATCCACGCAACTCCCGCAATGCCCGCGCCGATGGTTCAGGTGCTGGCGCCGGTGGCCGCAAGGACAAAGGCAAGGATAAAGGCAAGGAAAAGCCCGCCGGGGCGCGCCAAGAGCGCCAACCCCGTGACAAGAAGCCACGTCAGGCCCAGGATGCTCAGCCAGCCGCCCCGGTAGCGCAAGCCAATCGCGCTCCGGATGAGTTCCTGGACGACGAAGTCGACAATTTTGGTAACCGTGCCGACTACGTCAGCCCGTACCAGAACAAGAACCAGGGCCGTAATCGCCGCCCCGGCGCTCCAGCCCAGGGTGGCGCAGGTGGCGCTGCTCCGGCACCACGCAACCAGGGCCGCAGCAACCCGCGTAGCGGTGGTGGTGCCAGCACTGGTGACACTTCCGGCAAGCGCAGCGGCCCACGCAGTGGCGCGCGCGACGGAGCAGCCCGTGACGGCCAGCCACGTCGCGACGGTGGCGGCAGCGCACGCAATCGCCGCCCAGCACGCGATGATGCATCTCGCCAGGAACCGGCGGTGAAGAATCCTCGTGAAAGCCAGAACCAGCCAAAGATCATGCACAAGGAATCGAAAGTCGATCGTTTCCCGACGCCTGAGCAGCTGGATCAACTGCCGAGCCGCCCTCGTGGTGAAAAACCAGCACTGCTGACCCGCAATCGCTGAGTTTTTCCAAGGCAATCAAAAAAGCCCCCGGTCGAAAGACCGGGGGCTTTTTTGTGTCAGGCGAAATGATTACTTCGCTTTGACACCTTCAAACGAGACGTACATTTCGACGGCATCGGACGCTGGGCCCAGATCTTTCTGCTTGCCGAAATCGGAGCGCTTGAGGTTGAAGGTACCCTCGAAACCGGCGCGGTAACCGCCCCATGGATCCTTGCCTTCACCCAGGAACGTAGCCTTGACCACGATAGGCTTGGTCACACCCAGAATCGTCAGGTCGCCAGCCACATCGGCAGTGTCCTTGCCCGCAGCGTTCTTACCGGTAGGCTTGACGCTGGTGGAGACGAACGTGGCTTTAGCAAATTTGCCGACGTTCAGGAAATCAGGACTGGCAATGTGTTTGTCACGCTCGGCATGATTGGTAAACACACTGGCTGTGTTCACATTGAACTCGATTTTGCTGTCTTCAGGCTTGGCCGCGTCGAAGCTGAACTTGCCGTCGATGTCCTTGAAGGTACCGGTGATGAAGCTGTAACCCAGGTGGCTGATCTTGAAGTCGACGAAAGCGTGTTGGCCTTCCTTGTCGACTACGTAATCAGCAGCCATCGCCTGACCGGCAGACAGCAGAGCAGAACCGATTGCCAGAGCGGCGAGCGTCTTTTTCAGCATGCTTTCTATTCCTTTGGAGTTGAGGTTGAACATCAAGCTTTGCGCCCCAGCATTCGAGTAAGGGTCGCGTCACGGTCTACAAAATGGTGCTTCAAGGCAGCCACTGCATGGATACCAGCGAAAATCACCAGCCCCCATGCCAGGTAGAAATGCACGGCACCGGCAACATCTGCCTGATCAGGAAGGCCGCTGATTACTGCGGGCACTTCGAAAAACCCGAACACCGGAATACCCACGCCATCGGCGGTGGAAATCAGGTAACCGGAGATCATCACCGCAAACAGACCGATGTACAGCAAACCATGGCCAAGTTTGGCCCCCAGTTTGGTCAAGGCGCCGTGGCTGGCAGGTGCCGGTGGCGGCGGGCTGAGAAAACGCCAGACCAAGCGCAGCAACATGAAAGCGAGCAGCATCAGGCCAATGCTTTTGTGCAGGTCCGGGGCGTCCTTGCGCCAAGGATCGTAGTAGTCGAGCCCGACCATCCACAAGCCCAGCGCAAACAGCCCGAACACAGCAAGGGCAATGCCCCAGTGCAATGTAATGCTGATCAAACCGTAGCGAGAATTGGAGTTGCGCAATTGCATTTCTGTTTTCCTGTAGAAGCTGGGGTCAAGACTAACGACTTATCTATCGAATAAAAGCGAAAAAATTAGTTAGGAAATATCGGGAAATACGATCGAAAGATTGCTGTGGACAGGTTAAGGAAACATTAATTCACAAGACTGAGATTTCAGATCGGGCTACCGACTGAAGATAGGCGCGATCGGGCGATCGCGCCTGAGGGTGTCGCTATTTACATCAAGACTTGGCGTCGGCTACCGCGGCAGGCTTGGTTGCCGGTTTTTTCGTAGCTTGTACCTTGGCAGGCTGCTTGGCCGGCGCCGCCGGCTTTTGCGAGGCTTGAGCCTTGGCCGCCGGTTTTTTCGCCGGCTGGGCTTTTACCGCTGCCTTTTTCGCGGGTGCAGGCTTCACCGGTTCACTCTTGGCTTGAGGTGCAACGACCGGCGCTGGCGCTGCCACAGGCGCCACGGCCGGAGCTGGCGCAGGTGTTGGCTGAGGTGTTGCCTCTACGACTTTTTCGACCGGTTTGTTGGCGGCCTTGTCCGAACCACCGAACAAGTTGGAGAAGAACCCGCCCTTGCTTTGCTTGGCCGCTACCGCTGCGGCGGCAGCTGCCGGCACAACGTTCACAGGATCAAAGGATTTGCCGGCAGACAAGCCCTGGACCTGGCTCGCGGCACGCTGGCCACTGCGCAGAGCACCTTCGAGCGTGCCTGGGTACAGCGCATCGGTGTGCTCACCGGCGAATACAACCCGTTGTACCGGCTTTTCCCACAGCCGCCAGTATTTGCTGATCTGGCCTGGGCCGAAGGCCAGGTAGGAACCGACCGTACCCGGGTCAGTACTGAAGCGGCGGATTTCATAGCCGGTGTAGGCGCCACGCGCCTTGGGGTAGAAGCTGTGCAGGCGGATCAGCACCTGGTCGACCATCTGCTTGTCGCCAAAAGCCTGCAGCAGGCGGGCATTGTCACCGGACAGGTTGATCACCACATTGGCGCCGCCCTTCATGGCGGGCTCGATCCAGAGCATACCCAAGCCGGTGTTGCTGTAGATTTCACCGGACAAACGCGCCTTGCTCTCCCAGACTGGCTCCTTGAACTTCAGCATCAACTGGTCGCGCCAGCCGTAATTGGTACCCTTGATGGCATTGACGTGCAACGTGTCGAGTGCCGGGGTCAAGGTGATCTTGCCCAGTGCCCGCAGCGGTACTGCCAACACCACGTAGTCTGCCTGGTAGCCGACGGTACCGACCTTGACCGTTACCCCGTCCTTGTCCTGGGTAATGGACGAGACCGGTGAGCTGGTCTTGATGGTTTTCAGTTGCTTGACGAAAGCCTGGGCCAATACCGGGCTGCCACCTGGCAGGCGTGCGGCCCGCAAGTCGCGATCGCTGACCCCACGGTAGACGCGAGTCTGCTGGGCGAAATAGAGCAACGACAGCCGCGAAGGCTCATCGTAGCGGGTACGGATCTGCTGGTTGATCAGCAACCGGGCAGTCTTGGGCAGCTGCAGCTTGTCCAGCCAGCTCGATACGTTAATCTGGTCGAGGGCGAACAAGGTGCTGTTAGCTGCGGGGTTTTCCGGATCGCTGATCGACGCAGCCAGCTCATCCAGGGTCTTTTCGTAGCGCTTGAGTGCTTCTGCGGTCTCTGGCTGTTTGGTCGCCAGGTCGGCTGCGGTGAAATACTCGCCATCGATCAGATAGCTGGGCACGCGGACGAACTCCGGCGCCGGCAGCGTCGTCAATTTGAAAGCGTCCAGGTAGCTGTTCAGAATCGGTTGGGCCTTGCTGTTGCCGATCCACTCGCTGTTGGCCAGCCCCGAGCGGCCACCCATGCCCGCCTTGGCTTCGAGCAGCGTGACTTGCCAACCCTTGTTCTGCAACTCGTAGGCTGCCGTCAGCCCTGACAGACCGCCACCGACCACGATGGCCGTTGGTTGTTTGCCACTGGCCAGCGCCGAAACGCTGCACAGCCCTATTAACACAAGCGCACAGGCGCGCATCCAACGAGCAGACATTCTGCGAACTCCGGATATAGGCAAAGGGGAATATTCCCCGGGAAATCAAACGAGCGCGCAGGATACGCCACGCTTCAAGGCCCTGCCAGCGGCTAACCGAGGGCTTTGGCTAAGCATAGATTGAGTTTGGTGGGTTGTCCCGCGGCCGGGCATTGCATAGGCTTGCGCCATTGTTTGCCGAGCACGTCCCAACCGCTGCTGCCAGGAGAGAAAATATGGGCCTCAATAACCAGTGGATGCAGCGCGACCTTGCGGTCCTGTGGCACCCCTGTACTCAAATGAAAGACCATGAGCAACTGCCGCTGATCCCAATCAAGCGCGGCGAAGGCGTCTGGCTGGAGGACTTCGAGGGCAAGCGTTACCTCGATGCCGTCAGCTCCTGGTGGGTCAACGTGTTCGGCCATGCCAACCCACGCATCAATCAGCGTATCAAAGACCAGGTCGATCAACTCGAGCATGTGATTCTGGCCGGTTTCAGCCATCAGCCAGTGATCGAACTGTCCGAGCGACTGGTGAAACTGACGCCTGAAGGGTTGACGCGATGCTTCTACGCCGACAACGGCTCATCGTGCATCGAAGTTGCACTGAAAATGAGTTTTCACTATTGGGTCAACCGTGGCCAGCCGGACAAGAAACGCTTTGTCACCCTGACCAACAGTTACCACGGCGAAACTATCGCCGCGATGTCGGTCGGCGACGTACCGCTGTTCACTGAAACCTATAAGGCACTGTTGCTCGACACCATCAAGGTGCCCAGCCCCGATTGCTACTTGCGCCCCGACGGCATGGGCTGGGAAGAGCACTCGCGGAACATGTTCGCGGTCATGGAACAAACCCTGGCCGAACACCATGCCTCGGTGGCCGCGGTCATTGTCGAACCCCTGATCCAGGGTGCCGGTGGCATGCGCATGTACCATCCCGTGTACCTTAAATTGCTGCGCGAGGCTTGCGACCGCTACGGCGTACACTTGATTCATGACGAAATCGCCGTCGGCTTTGGCCGCACCGGTACGATGTTCGCCTGCGAACAAGCTGGCATCCGCCCGGATTTCCTGTGCCTGTCCAAAGCCTTGACCGGCGGCTACTTGCCACTGGCCGCCTGCCTGACCACCGACGATGTCTACAGCGCCTTCTACGACGATTACCCGACCCTGCGCGCCTTCCTCCATTCGCACAGCTATACCGGTAATCCACTGGCATGCGCGGCCGCCTTGGCGACCTTGGATATCTTCGAGCAGGACAACGTCATCGAGAACAACAAGGCCCTGGCCCAGCGCATGGCCAGCGCCACCGCGCACCTGGCCCACCACGCCAATGTCGCCGAGGTGCGCCAGACCGGCATGGCCCTGGCCATCGAAATGGTCCAGGACAAGGCCAGCAAGACCGCCTACCCCTGGCAGGAGCGCCGTGGCCTGAAGGTCTATCAACATGCCCTGGAGCGTGGCGCGCTGCTGCGCCCGCTGGGCAGCGTGGTGTATTTCCTGCCGCCCTATGTGATCACCCCGGAGCAAATCGATTTTCTCGCCGAGGTCGCCAGCGAAGGGATCGATATCGCCACCCGCACCGGCCTCAGCGTACAAGTACCGGCCGACTTCCACCCGGGCTTCCGCGACCCGGGCTAAACCTCTTTCAAGGCGCAGCGATGCGCCTGTCCTTTTTCCAGAGTAGAACCATGAGATTGTCGCGCTTTTTCATCGATGCTCCCTTGAACCTTGGCGAACACGAACTGCCCGAGGCCCAGGCCCATTACATTGGCCGCGTATTGCGCATGGCCGAAGGCGATGCCGTGCAACTGTTCGATGGCAGTGGCCAGGAATACCTGGGCCAATTGCTGGAAGTCGGCAAGAAGCGTGTTCGAGTGCAGCTCGACGAACAATTCGCCGGCCAAGTCGAATCGTCCTTACCGATTCACCTGGGCCAGGGCTTGTCCCGTGGCGAGCGCATGGACTGGGCGATCCAGAAGGCAACCGAACTGGGTGTCAGCGAAATCACTCCGATCATCAGCGAACGCTGCGAAGTTCGCCTCAAAGATGAACGTGCGGACAAGCGCCTGGCCCATTGGCGGCAAATTGCGGTCAGTGCCTGCGAGCAATGTGGCCGTTCGCGTGTACCCGTCATTCATGCTCCCGTACTTCTGGGTGAGTGGCTCAAGCAAATCGATGCCGGTCTCAAGCTGGTCCTGCACCCGGTCGCCGAGCCCCTGGTCAGCCATGCCAAACCCGCGAGCCTGGCATTCGTGATCGGCCCCGAAGGCGGCCTCACCGATGGCGAAGTCGACCAAGCCAAGGCTGCCGGCTTTCATGCTGCCCGCCTGGGGCCTCGGGTTCTGCGCACCGAAACAGCGCCGGTGGTGGCACTGGCGGTGGCCCAACAACTGTGGGGCGACTTCTAGAGCACGTAAAAGAAGATCGCCACGAAGTGCAACAAGCTCCCGGCGATCACAAACAAATGCCAGATACCATGCCAGTGGCGGAAGCGGCTGTCGTAGGCAAAAAAGATGATGCCAACGGTGTAAAACACGCCACCTGCGGCCAACCAGGTAAAACCTGCGCGGCCCAGGGCAGCCAAAAGAGGCTTGACCGCCACGAGCACGATCCAGCCCATCACCGCATAGATGACGATCGACAAGACCCGCGCTTCCGAGCGCGGCTTGATCTCTTGCAGCATGCCGATCAGCGCAAGGCCCCAAACGATGCCGAACAGGCTCCAGCCCCAGACACCCCGCAGCGATACCAGGCAAAACGGTGTGTAGCTGCCGGCGATCAGCAGGTAGATCGACAAGTGATCGAGCTTGCGCATGACCACCTTCGCCCGCCCCTGCACGCTGTGATAGACCGTGGAAATGCTGTAGAGCAACAACAAGGTCAGCCCATAGATCGCCATGCTGACGATTTTCCAGGAGTCGCCTTGCACACTCGCCATCACCAATAGCCATACAGCACCGATAGCGGCCAGCACTGCGCCTACCAGATGAGTCCAGGCGTTGAAACGCTCGCCGTGGTACATGCAGCCGTGCCCTCCTCAGCCAGGGGTAATCAGGTAAGGTCGCACAACGCTGACGCGTCAAGCGTGCACGAATTCGAAAAGCGCCTTTTCCACATGAGCTTGCAGTTGGTTGGCGTGTGCAAGCAATTCGGCCAGCAACGCTTCGTTTTCGTCCAGGTAACCTTCGTATTCAGCCAGGTTCCGACGGTCATGGCAGTGGCTGAACAGGCGAACCGAAATTCTGTCCAGCGACAGCGTATGAAACAGGCACTGGAACACGAGGTAGCGACGATCAGAGCGGTATCCATGCAAGCGCAACGCGGTCAGCGCCAAAGCATGGACAGCGTTATAGGCAAGATCAAAACGGCTCGAATTGGAAAGTGTTTGCGCGTGGGCGTCCTTGAGTCGGGCACCAGCAGAACGCATCAACCCTTCGCACTCCTTACGGTCCGCGGGCTCTGCCTTTATCGCGCCGCTGCGGACGAGATTTTCAAGACTATCAAGTGTGCCCATCCTTAGGCTCCCCTATCAGAGTGATTTTCTCTTGATGTGCGACCCTGACAACGAAACTGTTTCCTTCTTCCAGTTTCCGCTGCCACTCGGCCGAGTTGTACAACGTTGGGTTGATCGTCCGCCCGACGAGCTCCTCAACTGGCAACAAATGCTCCATCACATCGCTATAGTGCAGGTGTTCGCCAATTAGCATCACATCGATATCACTTGCGCAATGAGCATCGCCCTTTGCCATCGAACCATAGATAAATACCCAGTCCAGTTGCTGCGCCAAGGGCACCAGTGCTTGCCGTAGATGCTCGGCGACACCAAAGGTTTTGCGTACGATTCCCAGCACTTTCTTTTGAGTGGCCGTGAACAATGCGTCACTGAGGGATACAGTCGACATATCACTCCAAGAAGTCCTGAAAAGGGAACGATAGGTCCCTTTTTAGGACCGATCAGATGTTAATTTCAAACCAGCCCCGAATCCTCTAACAACCTCTCCAACGCATCCAGATCAGGCACTCGCGCCACCTGTTCAGCAACCTGCACCGCTGCCAGCTCCAGCGGCTGCAATGGCACATCAACATAGTTCAACTGGTTGTCGAGCTTGCACGAACGAGGGATGCCTTGAACCAACAGGGCGATAAACCGTAGTCGGCTCCGGCCGACGGCATTGAGCACCACGATGCGTGCCCTTTCACCGATTACCGCGCGGCCTGTAGAAGTCGCCTCGAAGCTGATCAGGGGAACTTGTTGCTCGCGCCAGCTGATTCGCCCCAGGCTCCAGGCGGGGTCAGCCGGTGCCGCAACAGCTTGCTGATAGCCGATCAACTCGGCGACCGCCACGTTCGGCAACAACAGGTAGCGGTCGGCCAGTGGTAACAACAAGCCTGTCAGGCTGTTGCGTGTGCCTCCCGATAAATGTTCAAGCATGGCTCTTGCTCCAGCGAGCGATACTTTCGAGCAACACCGACTCCTGGTACGGCTTGCCCAGGTAATCATTCACGCCGATTGCCATCGCACGGTCCCGGTGCTTTTCCCCGGTACGCGAGGTGATCATGATGATTGGCAATGCATGCAACCGCGGATCTCGGCGTACCTGGGTGGCCACTTCGAAGCCATCCATGCGGGGCATTTCGATGTCGAGCAACAGGATGTCGGGCGTGTGTTCTTGCATCAACGCCATGGCATCGACCCCATCCTTGGCTGTCAATACGTTCATGCCATGGCGCTCGAGCAGTCGGCTGGTCACCTTGCGCACCGTCACCGAGTCATCGACCACCAACACCAGCAGCGGTCTTGCCTGTTCGCTATCGACAGGCCCCAAGGCAACCGGCCTGCGATAAGCTGCCGCCTGCACGGCATGGCGCGCCTGCAAAGCGCGCAGTTGGGCCAGCAGATCGAGAATCAGGACAACGCGGCCATCTCCCAGAATGGTAGCTCCGGACAAGCCCTGTACCGTATTGAATTGCGGGCCCAGGCTCTTGACCACGATTTCACGGGAGCCGGCCACCGCATCCACCTGAACGGCGAATTGCTGGTCATGGGAGTGCACCAGCAAAACGGGTAGCGGCAAGCTCTGGCCCAGGAGCTTCGGCTGGCGGATTCCTTGCAGGAGCTCACCGATATAGCGCAATTCATAGCCATGGCCAGCGTAGTGATAGCGCGGCGGGTCGAGTTGGTAGTAATCCTCCAGTTCGGCAGGTAGAACCCGGACGATGCCTTCGATGGTATTGAGCGGTATCGCGTACACTTCCTCACCGCATTGCACCATCAATGCACGATTGACCGATACGGTGAACGGCAAGCGAATCAGGAAGCGCGCACCTTGGCCCGGGTTCGACTCGATCACCATCGAGCCGCCCAACTGCTTGACCTCTTCAGCAACCACGTCCATGCCGACACCACGACCGGAAATCTGGGTGATTTTCTCCGCAGTGGAAAATCCGGGCTGCAGAATGAACTGCATGACTTCGTAGTCACTGACCTGAAGCGCCGGGTCCAACAAGCCGCGCTTGATGGCCTTGCGGCGTACCGCCTCAAGTGGCACGCCGGCGCCGTCATCGGTCATCTCGATGACAATATCGGCGCCCTCATGCAGCAGGTTCAGGGTGATCAGGCCTTGCTCGGGCTTGCCGGCGGCCAGGCGCACTTCGCGCGGTTCCAGGCCATGGTCGACGGCGTTGCGCAGCATATGCTCAAGTGGCGCCACCATGCGCTCGAGCACGCTGCGGTCGATTTCGCCTTCGGCATTGCCGACCTCGAACTCGACCTGCTTGCCCAGTTCGCTGGCCACTTGGCGCACGATGCGCTGCAAACGGGGCACCAGGCGCCCGAAAGGCACCATGCGCGTGCGCATCAGGCCCTCTTGCAGGTGGGTATTGACCCGTGCCTGCTGCGACAGCAGGGCGTGAGCTTCCCGATTGCGAGCGGTCAGGGTTTCCTTGAGGTCCAGCAGATCGGAAGCCGACTCGAACAAGGCGCGCGATAACTGCTGCAACTGTGAATGGCGGTCCATTTCCAGAGGGTCGAATTCTTCGTAGTCGAAGCGTTCGGCATCGGTTCGCTGCTGGCTGAGAATCCGGCCCTGGGTTTCGGTGTCGAGTCGGCGCAATTGATCGCGCATTCGCTCAAGGGTGGTTTCCATTTCATTCAAGGCGACCTGCGCGTCGTTGACTTGCTGCTCGATACGCCCGCGAAAGATCGACGTCTCACCGGCCAGGTTACCCAGGTCATCGAGCAGGTCGGCCGCAACCTTGACCATGTCTGCCGGAGTACGCTCGGGCGCCACGGAGTTTTCCGCCACGGTCGGCGCTGGCTCGGCCGGTACCTGTACCTCTGCTGCCGGGCTGCTGAAACTGCGAATACCCTCTATCAACGCCGTGGCAGCGGTGGCGGGCTGGCGCAGGCGCACGGCATCGAGCATGTGGGCCAGTCGGTCATGGCTGTTCTGTAACAGGCTGAACAAAGCAGCACTGGGTTGCAGGTGCCCGGCGGACAAGCTCTCGTACAAAAATTCCAATTCATGGGCCAGGTCACCGATGGCGGCAATCTCGACCATCCGCGCACCGCCCTTGAGGGTATGCAGGTCGCGCAGCAGGTTTTCCACCTCCAGGGTGTTGCGCGGCTCGGCCTGCCAACGTAACAACGCAGCACCGGCGCTTTCGACGATGTCGAAGCCTTCCTCGAGGAAAATATCGAGCAGCTCATTGTCCCCGGGTGGGGCGCCCCGCTCGGCGTTGGTAGCCCCTGAAGGTGCGGGCTCACAGGCTTGGCCGCTGTTGTGTCGGTATGCCCTGATCGCTTCAATCAAGGCAACGGGCTCACTCAAGGGTTGTTGGTTTTGCAGTTGCTCAAGCATCTGCGCCAAACGGTCATGGCTGTTTTGCAGCAAGTGGGCGAGTTCGCCCGAATGGCTGTAGCGCCGGTCCACCAGCCCCTCGTAGAGGCTCTCCAGTTCATGGCCGAGGTCACCCACCGGGCCAATCTCCGCCAACCGCGCCCCGCCCTTGAGGGTATGCAGGTCCCGCTGCAAGGCAGACAACGGCACGGCGTTGTCTGGATCTTGTAGCCAGCGCTGCAACGCCAGGCCTGCGTTTTCCAGGATGTCGACCGCCTCCTCGAGGAAAATCGACACGATTTCGTCGTCGATCCCGGCAGGCTCACTGCCCGTGAGGCCTGCCGTGGCTGCGGACAATTCAGTAATGCACTGTCCACCACCGCCAATCAAACCGGTTGCCGAGGGATGCAGGCCTTCTTCGAGCAAGTCGCGCAACGCGTTCACTCGATCGGGCCTGGCATCCACCTCCTGGCCTGCGGCCAGTTGGTCCAGCATGTTGATCAGCGCTTCATGGGCGCATTCGGCTTCATGGAAGAAACGCTCGCTGGCGACCAGGCTGCTTTCTTCCACCGCGCCGTACAGGTCCAGCAAGGCCTCACAGAGTTCATCGACCTGGGCCAGGTCGGCCAGGTGAGCGCCCTCGCCCAGCGTGGTCAACTCATCCAGCAGGGCATCCAGCGCCTGGCGTTGTTCCGGATGCTCTCGCCAGCCAGACAACAGGGATTCGGCATCGAACAGGATGTCCATTCCCTGGGCAAGAAAACCGGCGATCAGTTGCGGGTCGCGCCGAAAGTGCAGGGTGCTGCTGGGCGCACTCAAGACCGCTTCGACGCGCAACGCCACTGCCTGTTCGATGCGCTGAATCAACGCCGACGCCCCGGCAATGGGCTGCAGCGGATCACTGGCCAGGTGTTCGAGCCCTTGGCGCAGCAAGGGGTCGGCCGCCTGTAAAAGAGCGATATCGTCGCTTTCAAGGGATATCAGGTGAGCCTTGAACTCGCGGGCCAGCAGGTCGAGCGCTGCAGCCAGTTCGGCGATAGGCAACACGCCGGCCATGTAGGCACTGCCTTTGAGTGTATGCAGGGCGCGTTGCAATGGATCGCTGACCAACAAAGGCAGTTGCTCCGGCGTCACATGCAGGTAACGGTCAAGGCTGGCCAGGTGGCTTAGCGCTTCATTGCGGAAAATCTCCAGCAATTGCGGGTCGATGACCGTATTACCAGTGCCCGACGACGCCACCGGTAGTACCTCGCCCTTGGCCAGGGCATGGGCATGGGCGGCCAATTGATCGACATCGTCACGTTGGCGCTGCCGATGCTCGGCAAATTCGCCGACCAGGGTTGGTAAGAGTTCAAGCACTTGCCCGAGCAGGTCAACCATGGCCAGGTTGGCCTGGACGCTGCGATCGAGCACTCGATTGAGCAGGTTCTCCGCCGCCCAGGCCAGTTCGCCCAGCACCAGTGCATGGACCATGCGGCCACTGCCCTTGAGGGTGTGGAAAGCCCGGCGCAACTCGACCAGCTCTCGCTCGGCTGTCAGGTCGCCAGCCCAACGAGGAAGGTATTCGTGCAATACCTCCAGGACCTCGGCGGTCTCCTCAAGGAAGACCTCCCGCAACTCGTCATCTACCGGCGCTTCATTGGCCAAAGGTGGCAACAGGCTGATCGGGATAAAACGCGCCGGCGGGTTGAGGGCCGACACCGGATGTGCCAGCACATCGGCCAGCGAGGGCGCTGCCGGCGCCTCCAGCACTTTGGGCAAGACCACAGGGTTTACTGCCCGCAGCTCGAACTCCGGAGGGTGGTAACCCAGGACCGCCAGGCTGCGCTCTGCAACATCGAGCACCTGATCGCCCGAAGACTCGGGGTCATCGCTCAAGCGCTCGAGATAGTATTCGATACCGGTGACCGCATCAGCCAGGCTCTCCAGTTCCACAGCGGTAGGCTGGTCATTCTGAGTCAGCAAGTGGGCCTGGATATAAGTATTGCAGGTTCGCACCAGGCCTGCGGCGCGGTGCAGGGGGATCATCGCCAGGGCACCACGGATTTGCGTCAGCAATTCCGGCAAGGGCTGCAAGCGCTGCGGGTCCCAATTGGAGTCGATGTAGTCGACGATCAGATCCTTGGCTTGCTGCAGGCCGAAACGGGCTTCCTTGATGACCAACTGATGGATCAATGTCATGTCCGTGGTCGGCAGCGCGCTCTCATCTCGACTGGCCTTTTCACTCGGCCCGACCATGCCAGCCAGCGTCGCTTCGACGTAGAGCAGGGCCCCGGCGATATCCATCAGCACGGAATCACTGGGGTCACGCTGGCCCTGGGCAAGGCCCTGCAGCACCGTCAGCTGGTCGATGATGACCTTGCGCGGCTGGCCAAAGCCAAGCACCGCCAAGGTATCGGCAATTTGTCGCAATGGCGCCAGCAGGGCCATGAGCTCAGCTGTGTGCTGACGGTCACTGCGCACGAACAAGTCCAGATGTTCCTTGACCCTGACCAGTTCTTCGCACAAAGCGGCGACCACCGAACGCATGGCGTCGCGATCCGGCCCTTGCAAGTGTGCGTGGGCGTCGTTGACAACCGGTGGTTCAGCCAAAGGCTCGCTGAGGTCGTAAAAGCGCGCGTTGAGCAGACTGGTTTCAACCAGCAACGCCTCCCCACGCGCGCTGCGCAGCTCATTGACCAGTGGCAACACCGCCAACGGCAGGTCGCGCCGGGCGCTCTGCACCTGCTCCAGGTATTCGGGCAGCTGCAACATGGCCTTGGCCAGCCACCGCGTGGCTTCGTCCTGCCCCTCCACCCGCCCCTGGCTTACCGCCAGGGCTAGCTGCTCCATTTCCTCGGCAAGCAGGGCTGCGCCATAGAATTCCACGATCTGCAGGCTGCCATGCACCTGATGCAGGCAATCAAGACACTGAGCGATGCCCTCCACACCCTGGGGGTCTGCCGCAAACGTGTCCAGGCCCTCGCGAGCCAGCTTCAGCGTTTCGGCAATCTCGCCTTTGACCCACTCCAGGGCGACATAGTCGTGCCGATCAGCCATAACGACTCCAGTAATGGTTCATGCCTGCCTGCCACCGCGCGCCAGTCAACGCGCCTCCTGAACCTGTGGCAAGGTGAAGCCCGACACCGAACGACGCATTTCACTGGCCATTTGCGCCAGGTTACCGATGCTCTGCGCCGTTGCCGTAGAAACGGACGAGGTATGCGTGGTGATCTGCTGGATTACTGTCATGGTATGAGAGATCTGCCCGGCCGACGAGGTTTGCTGCTGTGCGGCATTGGAGATGCGGTGAATCAGTTCCGAAAGATTTTGCGAGACGCCTTCGATTTCTTCCAGGGCGACACCGGCATCCTGGGCCAGGCGCGCCCCGCGTACCACCTCGGCGGTGGTCTGCTCCATGGAAATCACCGCTTCATTGGTATCGGCCTGGATCGCCCGCACCAGCGTCTCGATCTGCCGGGTAGCCGACGAAGAGCGCTCCGCGAGGCGCTGGACCTCGTCGGCAACCACCGCAAAACCGCGCCCCGCTTCGCCGGCCATGGATGCCTGGATGGCCGCATTGAGGGCGAGGATGTTGGTCTGGTCGGCGATATCGTCGATCAAGTTGATAATATCGCCGATTTCCTGGGAAGACTCGCCAAGACGCTTGATACGCTTGGCGGTGTCCTGAATTTGTTCGCGAATATTGTCCATGCCATGAATGGTGTTGTGCACCACTTCGTTGCCCTTGTTGGCGATGGTCACCGAACGCTCGGCGACCTTTGCCGATTCATAGGCATTGGCCGAAACCCGGTCGATCGACTGGGCCATATCGCTGATGGCCATCGATGCCTCGCTGATCTGCTGCGCCTGGTGTTCCGAAGCACGCTCCAGCTGCCTGGCCGTGGCCTGGGTATCTTCGACCGCCGCCGCGACTTCTTCGGCGCTCAGGTTGATGGTCGCCACCAGGTCGCGCAGCTGATCGATGGAATAATTGATCGAATCGGCGATGGCACCGGTGAAATCCTCGGTCACCGATGCAGTTACCGTCAGGTCGCCGTCAGCCAGTTCACCAATTTCATCAAGCAATCGCATGATCGCATGCTGGTTGCGCTCGTTCATTTGAGCTGTTTCACGCAGCTGCCGGTGCGTTTCGCGCACCATCACCAGGCCGATCAGGATGATCGAAGCCAGCGCCACCAGGCCCAGGACATAACCACCGAGGGTGTCCAGCGAACGTCCACTGGCCAGGTTTTCGAAACTATTGGCCAGGTGCGATGCTTCATCGAGCAAAGTCTGCGACAGGTTGAAAATATTCCTGGCCGACTCGCGTACCTGAAACAATTCCGGTGATGTTTCGAGAATTTCGTCGACAGAGCCCGAAACGAACTGGAACAGCTCGGCGATCTCCGCCAGGCGTGTCCGGGCATCGTGGTCTTGCACCTGGGTGACCTGAATCGCCGGGTTGCCGCCGAGCATGCCGTCGAGCACCTGGCCGAACCGAGCAGCATCGCGGCCAAAGGCATCGGCGGCTTGTACCGCATTTTCGTCCCCCGCCAGCACCGTATTCACCGAGCCCAGAATACGTTCAGCCAACAGCGATTGGCGTTGGGCCACCGCCACCTGGGCTGCTGGTGCACCCCGCTGCAGCAGGATCTCGACCACCTTTTCATATTCGATCTGTAGCTGCGGGACGGTTTCGGCCAGGGTTGCAGCGACCTGGTGCAGCGACAGGACGGTCTGCTCGCTGGCCAGAATCACATCGGTATTCTTGCGCAGGCTTTCCCAGTCGCGCTGAACCGCGCGCATCTCGTCGCGCACCGTGCGGGGCGCGGAGGGCAGCCCGGTCGCTGGGTCGCCCTTTTTCAAGTATCCCCAGCGCTGCTCGAAGTCATTGCGCGCCTCGCTCAGCAGCTTGAACGCCTGCGCCTTGCCAGCCGCCGCCTCGGTGGCATTCTTGGCAATGCGCTGAGACAGCACGCGCAGCTCACCGGCATGGCCGATGTACTGCTTGTCATGGTTGGACTGGGTTCTCAGGTAAGCGAAATTGGCAAACAGCAGAATGATGGAAATGATCAGGGCGACGAAAAGCCCCGCAATCTGCGCAGTACTGCGCGAGCCTTGCCCCGGCACGCTGGTTTTAGCCTTGGTCATTATCTGCATCTTTCTAGAGAGCCACATCAAGGAACCCCGCCGACTGCGCCAGGGCGAACAAGCTGAACACCCCCCAGGCCTGGTCCCTTTGGAAATGCCCCTGGACAAAGGGCGCCATGCTCGGCTGTACGCTCGAAGGCGGTGAAAGATCAAGACTGTGCAGGGGAAAATGCTGCAAACCGAGAACTTCATCGACCATCAGCCCGGCGAACACCGGCTCATGGTCGATGACCAGCACACGGCGTTGCTTACGCACCCCCGTCAACTCATGGCCAAAAAAACCACACAAATCCATGATCGGCAGCAGCAGCCCGCGCAGGTTGGCCACCCCCATGACCCAGGGCTTGACCCCGGGAATAGTGCTCATACGCGGCTCCTGCAACACTTCGGCGACCTCACCCATGGGGGTGACGTACCAGCTGTCGGCAATGCGAAAGCCGATGCCGCTCCAGGTTTCCAGGCGCGATTCATGGGACGGCAGGTCTGCAGCGAGCAACCGGCAGCGCCGGTCGATATCCAGCAGCAGTTCGAAGGCCGTCTGCGTCGGAGCCATCATCGCTACCGTCAGCCTGCCAGCACCGCGTTCAGGGTCTTGACCAGTGTTTCTTCGTCGACCGGTTTGGTCAGGTAGTCCCTGGCGCCCTGGCGGGTCCCCCAGACCTTGTCGGTTTCCTGATCCTTGGTGGTGATGATGATGACCGGAATCGCGCTGGTTTCCGGGTCCTTGGTCAACTGGCGCGTGGCCTGGAAACCGTTAAGGCCAGGCATGACGATATCCATCAGCACCGCATCGGGCTTCTCCTGCCTGGCCAAGGCCACGCCATCGGCACCGTTCTCGGCCTTGAGGACTTGATGCCCGTGTTTCTCGAGCATTGCGGTCAGTTTGTACATTTCAGTCGGCGAATCATCGACGATCAGAACTCGAGCCATGCTGTAACCCCATACGGAAAAGACGCCGCAGCCCTGTCGCCAGGCGTCATGGTGCGTTTTGTTCTTGTGCGACGAACCCCGGCACATGGGCCTTGATTGCGTCCAGAAGTTCTTCTTTGCTGAAAGGCTTGGTCAAAAATTGATCGGAACCCACAATGCGCCCCTTGGCCTTGTCGAACAGGCCATCACGCGATGACAACATGATCACCGGGGTCGATTTGAAGGCACTGTTGTTCTTGATCAGGGCACAGGTTTGATAACCATCGAGCCGCGGCATCATGATGTCGACGAAAATGATACCCGGATGGTTATCGGCAATCTTGGCCAGCGCATCAAAACCATCGATGGCCGTGATGACTTCACAACCGACGTTTTTCAACAGCATTTGGGCGGTGCGGCGGATCGTCCTGGAATCGTCGATCACCATCACCTTCAAGGCTGTGGAATGCTGTTCCATGATTGTTCTACCATCGCCTGCAGAAGCGGGGCTTGCCCGCAGGAGGCCGGGGTCGCGTTCGACCAGCGGGAACACCGATGGCCAGGTTTGTTGAATGCTGTGAATGCGTTCGCATAGAGCGCTTGCCGACCTTTTTAGCACACTCTCGGGGTGCATTCCATCGACCCGGAAACGATGCCTGCCAAGCATGCGGCGGCCTGTGCCGGGCTTGTGGTTTTTCCTTGACCGCAAGCCACCCGGGCGCCACCCTGACGCCACTTTATTCGCGCCACGGTTTACTCCAGTCACTGTGGCATTGCCAACGAGAGGAAATACCCCATGAGCGTTCGCCTCGGGATTGTCATGGACCCCATTGCGCGCATCTCCTATAAAAAGGACAGCTCGCTGGCCATGTTGCTCGCCGCCCAGGAGCGCGGCTGGTCGCTGTTCTACATGGAAATGCAGGACCTCTACCAAAGTGCCGGCCAGGCCCGTGCACGCATGCGCCCGCTGAAAGTCTTCGCCGACCCGGCGCACTGGTTCGAACTGGACGCCGAAAGCGATGCCGCCCTGAGCGACCTGGATGTGATCCTGATGCGCAAGGACCCCCCCTTCGACCTGGAATTCGTCTACGCAACCTACCTGCTCGAGCAGGCCGAGACCGCGGGCACACTGGTGGTCAACCGCCCACAGAGCCTGCGCGACTGCAATGAAAAGCTGTTTGCCACCCTGTTCCCGCAATGCACGCCACCCACCGTGGTCAGCCGTCGCCCCGATATCCTGCGCGAGTTCGCCGCCCAACATGGCGATGTGATCCTCAAGCCTCTGGATGGCATGGGCGGCGCTTCGATTTTCCGCCATCGTCCGGGCGACCCGAACCTCTCGGTGATTCTCGAGACCCTGACCCAGCATGGCACCCAGCAGATCATGGCCCAAGGCTACCTGCCGGCCATCAAGGACGGCGACAAGCGCATTCTGATGATCGACGGCGAACCGGTACCCTATTGCCTGGCGCGCATTCCAGCGGCCGGGGAAACCCGGGGCAACCTGGCCGCCGGTGGCCGTGGCGAAGCTCGGCCGCTGACAGATCGTGACCGCTGGATCGCCGAACAAGTCGGGCCGACCCTGCGTGAAAAAGGTTTATTGTTCGTAGGCTTGGATGTCATCGGCGAAAACCTGACCGAAATCAACGTCACCAGCCCGACCTGCATCCGCGAGATCGACAACGCCTTCGGCACCCGCATTGCCGTGCAATTGATGGATGCCATTGATCGCAAGCTCCAGGCTCGCTGACGTCCGACAACGGGAAAGATCGCGCAATGCGCTATGATGCTCACCCTTTTTACCTGGGACGTGCGCACTGCCGGTCTTCCCGCGCTGCATGGCTGCTGAAAACTCGATGACACTTTCTGCCGACCTTCCCCCCGAATACTCCAGCGCCGGTGTGCGCCCGGCAGACCGGCTCGGTTTTACCCTGTTCCTGGCTGCGCTGCTGCACCTGGCATTGATCTTGGGCGTGAGCTTTACCCTCACACCGCCCGCACAGATCAGCAAGACCCTGGAAATCACCCTGGCCACGTTCAAAAGCGAAGTGGCGCCAAAAAAGGCCGACTTCCTCGCCCAGGAAAACCAGCAAGGCAGCGGCACCCTGGAAAAGAAAGCAATACCCAAGACCACTGAAGTCGCGCCGTTCCAGGACAGCCGGATCAACAAGGTCACGCCGCCGCCCGCGCCCAAGCCGGTGCCGGAAGTACAACCACTCAAGCCCAAGGCAGCCGTCGTCACTCAGGCGCCCAAGCCACAGAAGGTCGAGACCCAGCGCAAGCAGGAAGTCAAACCTGTGGTAAAGCCCAAGGTGGTGACGCCGGACTTCGACAGTTCGCAACTTTCCAGTGAAATCGCCAGCCTTGAGGCCGAGCTGTCCAATGAGCAACAGCAATACGCCAAGCGCCCGCGTATCCACCGCCTCAGTGCCGCCTCGACCATGCGTGACAAAGGCGCCTGGTACAAGGATGAATGGCGCAAGAAAGTCGAGCGCATCGGCAACCTCAACTATCCCGACGAAGCGCGCCGGCAGCAGATCTACGGTAGTTTGCGACTGATGGTCTCGATCAACAGCGACGGCTCGCTGTATGAGGTGCTGGTGCTGGAATCGTCCGGCCAGCCGCTGCTGGACCAGGCGGCGCAACGTATCGTAAGGCTGGCGGCGCCCTTCGCGCCCTTCACTGGCGACCTGGCGGATGTCGATCGCCTGGAAATCATTCGTACCTGGCGCTTTGCCCGTGGAGACAGGCTTTCAAGCAATTGAGGACGTGAATGTTCCATTTCCTCGCTTGCCAGCCTGCCCACCCGCCGCCACACTAATAGACATGAAAAATGTCAGCCCGAGCTACCTCAAGCATCAATTCCTGATTGCCATGCCGCACATGGCCGATCCGCACTTTGCGCAAACCTTGACCTACATTGTCGAGCACACCGCCAATGGGGCGATGGGGCTGGTGGTCAACCGCCCGCAGGAACTGAACCTGGCAGATATTCTTGAGCAATTGCGACCGGATGTCGAACCACCCGCGCGCTGCCAGGACGTACCGATCTACATCGGCGGCCCGGTGCAGACCGACCGCGGCTTCGTCTTGCACCCCAGCGGCCCGCAATACCAGTACCAGGCCACCGTCGACCTCGGCGGCCTGTCGTTGTCGACCTCCCAGGACGTGCTCTTTGCCATCGCCGATGGCGTAGGCCCCAGCCAAAGCCTGATCACCCTCGGCTATGCCGGTTGGGAAGCCGGGCAGCTGGAGGCGGAACTGGCTGATAACGCTTGGCTCAATTGCCCGTTCGATCCTGAAATCATCTTCAGCCTGGCCTGCGAACAGCGACTTGAAGCGGCCGCAGCCCAACTGGGCATCAAGCTGAGCCAGCTCACCAGCCAGGCGGGTCACGCCTGATGGCTGCATTGCGTTTATTGCTGGGTTTCGATTACGGCACCAAACAGATCGGCGTAGCCGTTGGCCAGGTTATTACCGGCCAGGCCCGTGAACTGTGCACCCTGAAGGCCCAGAACGGCGTACCGGACTGGACCCGCGTCGAAGCGCTGATCAAGGAGTGGAAACCCGACGCCATCGTGGTCGGCCTGCCCCTGAACATGGACGGCACGCCCAGCGAGATGAGCGCCCGGGCCGAGAAATTCGCCCGTCGCCTCAATGGCCGCTTCAACATTCCCGTGCACACCCATGACGAACGCCTGACCACCTTCGAAGCCAAGGGCGAGCGTATGGCCCGTGGCGGCCAGCGTGGCAACAGCTACCGCGACAACCCCGTCGACGCCATCGCCGCAGCGCTGCTGCTGCAGGGTTGGCTGGAGGCCAATGCGGGGCAGTTCGATTCCTGACATATGTTTTCAAGCCGGGCGCGCTCGACGCCTCCGGCCTTTCGAGGAGCAAGCATGAGCCTACCCAATCCCGCTGACCTGATCAGTCAGATGGCCACAGACCTCAACGCCTACCTGGCTCGTCGCAACATCACCGAACCGCGCTATATCGGTATCCGCACCGGCGGCATATGGGTTGCCCAGGCCCTGCTCGAAGCCCTCGGCAGCGATTCGCCACTGGGCACGCTGGACGTCTCCTTCTACCGCGACGACTTCAGCCAGAATGGCTTGCACCCACAGGTTCGCCCATCTGATCTGCCTTTCGAGATCGAAGGCCAGCACCTGGTCCTGGTCGACGATGTCCTGATGAGCGGCCGCACCATTCGTGCCGCCCTCAACGAACTGTTCGATTACGGTCGCCCGGCCAGCGTCACGCTGGTCTGCCTGCTGGACCTGGATGCCGGTGAATTGCCGATCCGACCGAATGTTGTCGGCGCCACACTGTCATTGCCGGCGAACCAGCGGGTAAAATTGTCCGGCCCCGCGCCGTTCCAACTTGAAATTCAAGACCTCGCCCTTTAAGAGTCCATTGCGATGACGCCTATCGACGCCAAGCGCCCGCTGCAGCTCAATGATCAGGGCCAGCTGCGCCACTTCCTCTCGCTCGACGGGTTGCCCCGCGAGTTGCTCACCGAAATCCTCGATACCGCCGACTCCTTCCTGGAAGTTGGCGCCAGGGCGGTGAAAAAAGTCCCGTTGCTGCGCGGCAAGACCGTCTGCAACGTGTTCTTCGAGAACTCCACCCGTACCCGCACCACTTTCGAACTGGCCGCCCAGCGGCTGTCAGCCGATGTGATCACCCTCAACGTGTCGACCTCCTCGACCAGCAAGGGCGAGACACTGTTCGATACCTTGCGCAATCTCGAAGCCATGGCTGCCGACATGTTTGTCGTACGTCACGGTGATTCGGGCGCGGCCCACTTCATCGCCGAACATGTTTGCCCGGAGGTGGCGATCATCAATGGTGGTGACGGTCGCCACGCACACCCGACCCAGGGCATGCTCGACATGCTGACCATTCGTCGGCACAAGGGCAGCTTCGAGAACCTTTCGGTCGCGATCGTCGGCGATATCCTGCATTCGCGGGTGGCACGCTCGAACATGCTGGCACTCAAGACCCTGGGTTGCCCGGATATTCGCGTGATCGCCCCGAAAACCCTGTTGCCGATCGGTATCGAACAGTATGGGGTCAAGGTCTACACCGACCTGGAGCAAGGCCTCAAGGATGTCGACGTGGTCATCATGCTGCGCCTTCAGCGCGAGCGCATGCAGGGCGGCCTGTTGCCGAGCGAGGGTGAGTTCTATCGCCTGTTCGGCCTGACCACCGCACGCCTGGCCGGCGCCAAGCCCGATGCCATCGTCATGCACCCCGGGCCGATCAACCGCGGCGTCGAGATCGAATCGGCGGTGGCCGATGGCGCCCACTCTGTGATTCTCAACCAGGTTACCTACGGCATCGCGGTGCGCATGGCCGTGCTGTCCATGGCCATGAGTGGCCAGACCGCCCAACGACAATTCGAGCAGGAGAACGCCCAGTGAGTCTCAGCATTCTCGGCGCCCGCGTCATCGACCCCACCAGCGGCCTGGACCAGATCAGCGACCTGCATGTAAGCGAAGGCAAGATCATCGCCATCGGCGCCGCCCCGGCAGGCTTCAGCCCAACCCAGACCGTCGAAGCCCAAGGCCTGGTAGCGGCACCCGGCCTGGTCGACCTGAACGCCTCGCTGCGCGAGCCCGGTTATAGCCGCAAAGGCTCGATTGCCAGCGAAACCCGCGCTGCAGCCGCAGGCGGCGTCACCAGCCTGTGCTGCCCGCCACGGACCAAACCCGTGCTGGATACTTCCGCCGTGGCGGAGCTGATCCTCGACCGCGCCCGCGAGGCCGGCCATTGCAAGGTCTTCCCCATCGGCGCCCTGAGCAAGGGGCTGGAAGGTGAACAACTGGCTGAACTGGTTGCCCTGCGCGACGCCGGTTGCGTGGCCTTCGGTAATGGCCTGCATAACTTCCAGAACAACCGCACCCTGTGCCGCGCGCTGGAATATGCTGCCACCTTCGACCTGACGGTGATTTTTCACTCACAGGACCGTGACCTGGCCCAAGGCGGCTTGGCCCACGAGGGCCCGACCGCCAGCTTCCTCGGCCTGCCGGGTATTCCGGAGACCGCAGAAACCGTGGCCCTGGCCCGCGACCTGTTGCTGGTAGAGCAAAGTGGCGTGCGCGCGCACTTCAGCCAACTGACCAGCGCACGCGGCGTACAACTGATCGAACAGGCCCAGGCCCGCGGCCTGCCAGTGACCGCCGACGTGGCGCTGTACCAGCTGATTTTGACTGACGAAGCCCTCACCGGCTTCTCCAGCCTTTATCACGTACAACCGCCCCTGCGCACCCATGCAGACCGCGAAGCCCTGCGTGCCGCATTGAAATCTGGGGTAATCCAGGCAATCGCCAGCCACCACCAACCTCATGAGCGCGATGCCAAGCTTGCGCCATTCGGCGCCACGGAGCCGGGTATCAGCAGTGTGGAACTGCTGCTGCCACTGGCACTAACGCTGGTTGAAGATGGCCTGCTCGACTTGCCGACACTGTTGGCGCGCTTGAGCAGTGGCCCGGCCGTTGCCATGCGTTTGCCGGTTGGCGAATTGAAAGTGGGTGCGGCAGCCGACCTGGTGCTGTTCGACCCGGCGGTTTCAACGGTTGCCGGCGAGCGTTGGCTGTCCAAGGGCGAGAACTGCCCGTTCCTGGGGCATACGCTGCCTGGGGCGGTGCGGTATACGCTGGTGGATGGGCATATCAGTCATAGTGGCTGATAGCGATGAAGGCCCTTTGGGCCTTATCGCGGGCAAGCCCGCCCCTACAGGGGCGGGCGGCGCTCACAAAATCACCGACGCTGGGCGTTCTTCAGTGACACCTGATCATTGAGCGTCCAGAAGTCATACAACACCCCGATCAGAAACAACCCGCCCGTCAGCAAGTAGATGATCCCGCTGATCCACTTGCCCTGATACATCCGGTGCACCCCGAAAATCCCCAGGAAAGTCAGCAGAATCCAGGCCACGTTGTAATCCGTTGGGCCCGGGTGGAAGCGTATGTCCGCTTCCCGATCCATCGCTGGGATCAGGAACAAGTCGATCAGCCAGCCAATCCCCAACAAGCCCAAGGTGAAAAACCAAATGGTCCCGGTCACCGGCTTGCCGTAATAAAAGCGATGGGCCCCCGTGAAGCCGAAAATCCACAGCAAATACCCGATGACTTTGCTGTGCGTGTCCTGCGATCTGACGTCCTGTTGATAACCGTTCATTTTCAGCCTCTGGCGTTTATCGAGAAATTTTCTAAAGAAATATGTGACTTTTCAGTGACGAGCCGACGTGTGGTCCTACACGCATGCGCTCCGCGCAAACGCCTGTCCTAGGCGACTTGCACGCAAAATTTGCACTTGATTCAAGCACCTTGATCACTTTTCGCCACCTGTTCTAGACGACAGACGGAACAAAAAGTGACCACAAAGCTGTTATAAAGTTTCGCGCTAACCAACAAGAGCCCTGCCGAATGCGTCCTTTTTTCAAGACATGGCTAACTATTTGCCTATTACTGCCCCTGGCCGCCCACGCCACCAATCGTGAGCAACGCTTACCCGAAGGTTTCAGCGGAAACACTGCAAAAACCAACGCCACCTATACCCGCAAGGGCACCAGCACCACGGTCAAAAAAGGCCTGCGTGCCCCTGCCCTGGCCAGCACTGCACAGGTTTCGGCCAAGCAGAGCAGCGATGTGCTGAGCCGCGCCGTCAATGTGCTCGGCACCCCCTACCTTTGGGGCGGTAGCAGCCCCAGCAAAGGTTTCGACTGCAGCGGCCTGGTCAAATATGCCTTCAACGACATCGATGAAGTGGACCTGCCGCGCACGTCCAATGCCATGGCCAGCGGCCACGGCCAGAAGGTCAACCGCAATGACCTGGAGCCCGGCGACCTGATCTTCTTCAATATCAAGAGCCGTCGGGTCAACCATGTAGCCATTTACCTGGGCAACGATCGCTTTATCCACGCGCCGCGCCGTGGCAAACGGGTCTCCATCGATACCCTGAACAAGCCGTATTGGCAAAAGCACTATGTAGTCGCCAAGCGCGTCCTGCCGAACGAAAAAAGCAACACGCTGGCGTTGAGCCAACGCTGATCTCGCTTCGCCGACAGCCGAAGGCCAGGCGTCAGAAACTCTCTGGCGACCTGGCCTTTTCTTTTGCACTGTCACGGCTGATCAAGCCCTTGGCGTGCAAATCCCGGAGCCCCATGTCCAGCGTCTGCATTCCCAGCGCCCCACCGGTCTGGATAGCGCAATAGAGCTGCGCTACCTTGTCTTCGCGGATGAGGTTACGGATCGCTGGTGTGCCGAGCATGATCTCATGAGCAGCCACCCGCCCGCCTCCTACCCGCTTCAACAATGTCTGCGAAACCACCGCCTGCAGTGACTCCGATAACATCGAGCGCACCATGGCCTTTTCTTCGGCGGGAAATACATCTACCACTCGATCGATGGTTTTTGCCGCTGATGCCGTATGTAGCGTGGCAAATACCAGATGGCCAGTCTCTGCCGCCGTCAATGCCAGGCGAATGGTTTCCAGGTCGCGCAACTCGCCGACCATGATGACATCCGGGTCTTCACGCAAGGCCGAGCGCAGTGCCGGGCCAAAGCCCAGCGTGTCACGATGAACCTCGCGCTGGTTGATGAGGCAGTTGCGCGGCTCGTGCACGAATTCGACTGGGTCTTCGATGGTCAGTATGTGCCGATGGGTAGCGCCGTTGAGGTGGTCGATCATGGCCGCCAGGGTCGTCGACTTGCCCGAGCCCGTAGGCCCGGCAACCAGCACCAGCCCTCGCGGTGTTTCGGCAATCCGCCGAAACACATCGCCCAGGCCAAGCTCTTCCAGGCTCAAGACCCTGGCTGCGATGGTACGCAGCACCACACCGGCTCCCCGTCGTTGCGTGAAGGCATTGACCCGAAAGCGCGCAAGCCCGGGTAGCTCGAAGGCAAAGTCGATTTCCAGCAGCGCCCGGAAGTCCGCGCGTTGCCGCTCGGTCATGATGCAGTGCAACATCGCCAGGACATGGTCGTGATCCAGAGGCGGCAGGTCCAGGCGCCGCACCTCACCGTCCACCCGGATCATCGGCGGCAACCCCGCCGACAGGTGCAGGTCGCTGGCGCCATGCCTTACCCCCAAGGCCAGCAGCTCGGTAATATCCATGAGTCTCCCCAAATACAGACAAGCAGGTAGAATGCCGCAGACCCAAGACCCGCTGGCGCACATCAATGTCCACCATAGCAGACAACGTTTTGACGGTAAGTGCTCGCATCGCTGCCGCGGCACAGGCCGCCGGGCGTGATGAATCGAGCATTGGCCTGCTGGCCGTAAGCAAGACCAAACCTGCCGCTGCCGTGCGCGAGGCCTTTGCGGCCGGCATCCGCGACTTTGGCGAAAACTACCTGCAAGAAGCCCTGGGCAAACAGGGCGAATTAACCGATCTGCCCTTGAGTTGGCACTTCATCGGCCCCATTCAGTCGAACAAGACGCGCGCAATCGCGGAAAATTTTGACTGGGTACACTCCGTGGATCGCTTGAAGATTGCTCAACGCCTGTCAGAGCAACGTCCCGAGGGCTTGCCACCGCTCAACATCTGCATACAGGTCAATGTCAGCGGCGAAGCGAGCAAGTCCGGCTGCAACCCGGCCGAGCTGCCTGCCCTGGCGGCGGCGATCGCGCACTTGCCGCGGCTGAAACTGCGCGGTTTGATGGCAATACCGGAGCCAACCGAGGATCGCGCCGCGCAAGATGCGGCCTTTGCCACGGTACGCACCCTGCAAGACAGCCTGAACCTGCCACTGGACACGCTATCGATGGGCATGAGCCACGACCTGGAAGCCGCGATCGCACAAGGTGCGACCTGGGTCCGGATCGGCACTGCCCTGTTTGGTGCCCGCGACTATGGCCAGCCCTAGGCGAGCACCCCTAACGCTTCTTTATAAGGATCTTTCATGAGCAAGACTCGTATTGCGTTCATCGGGGCCGGCAACATGGCTGCCAGCCTGATCGGCGGGCTGCGCGCCCAGGGCATGGAGGCCTCTGAGATTCGTGCCAGCGACCCAGGCGCCGAGCAACGCGCCAAGGTTCAGGCCGAACACGGCATCGAACTGTTTGCCGACAATGCCCAGGCCATCGAAGGCGCTGACGTCGTTGTACTGGCGGTCAAGCCGCAGGCCATGAAAGCTGTCTGCGAAGCCCTGCGTCCAAATCTCAAGCCCGAGCAGCTGGTAGTCTCCATCGCTGCAGGCATTACCTGCGCAAGCATGAATAACTGGCTGGGCGCACAGCCGATCGTGCGCTGCATGCCCAACACCCCGGCGCTGCTGCGCCAGGGCGTCAGTGGCCTGTACGCCACCGCTGGGGTATCGCCAGCCCAACGCCAGCAGGCCGAGCAGCTGCTGACGGCCGTCGGCATCGCCCTTTGGCTGGACACCGAGCAGCAACTCGATGCTGTCACCGCTGTGTCCGGAAGTGGCCCGGCTTATTTCTTCCTGCTGATCGAAGCCATGACCGCCGCCGGCGAAAAACTTGGCCTGCCCCGTGAAACCGCAGCCCGCCTGACCCTGCAAACCGCCCTGGGCGCCGCACATATGGCGGTTTCCAGCGATGTCGATGCTGCCGAACTGCGCCGCCGAGTCACTTCACCGGCAGGCACCACGGAAGCAGCCATCAAGTCGTTCCAGGCTGATGGCTTTGAAGCACTGGTGGAAAAAGCACTGGGCGCCGCCGCACACCGCTCGGCCGAAATGGCCGAACAACTGGGCAAATAAGGAAGCGAAAATGATTGGACTCAGCACTGCAGCAATCTACGTATTGCAAACCCTCGGCAGCCTGTACCTGCTGATCGTACTCCTGCGCTTCGTCCTGCAACTGGTACGGGCGGACTTCTACAATCCGCTCAGCCAATTTGCCGTGCGCGCCACCCAGCCGCTGCTCAAGCCCCTGCGCCGGATCATTCCCAGCCTGTTCGGCCTGGACATGTCTTCGCTGCTGCTGGCCATCATCATCCAGATGCTGGTCATGGGCGTGACCCTGCTGCTGGCCTATGGCACCTTCGGCAACCCTCTTCAACTGCTGGTCTGGTCGCTTATCGGGGTTACTGCGCTATTCCTGAACATCTTTTTCTTCGCCCTGATCATCAGTGTCATCCTGTCCTGGGTCGCACCGGGCAGCCATAACCCCGGCGCCGAACTGGTCAACCAGATCTGCGAACCGGCCCTGGTACCGTTCCGCCGCATCCTGCCGAACCTGGGCGGCCTGGATATCTCGCCGATCCTCGCCTTCATGGCGCTCAAGCTGCTGGACATGCTGGTCATCAACAACCTTGCCACCATGACCGGCATGCCTCAGATTCTGCGCACGCTGGTCTGATGAGTTACTTTCGCTGGGACGGCGAGGACCTTATCCTCGACTGTCACTTGCAGCCCAAGGCCAGTAGCGATGAGTTTGCAGGCAGGCACGGCGACCGCCTGAAAATCCGCCTCACCGCTCCGCCCGTCGAAGGCAAGGCCAATGCGCACCTGATCGCGTTTTTGGCCAAGGCGTTTGGAACCTCCAAAAGCCAGGTCGGTTTGATCAGTGGGGAGTTGAATCGGCAGAAGCGGGTTCGAATCAAACAACCCTCCAAACTGCCAGATTTGCCGGGACTAACGCCGCAAAACCTGTAGGAGCTGCCGTTAGGCTGCGATAAGGTCCGCAGGACCTTCACAGGGTCAGACGCCGGGGCCGCCTCGCAGCCCATCGCAGCCTTACGGCAGCTCCTACAGGGATTGCGCCTTTGCTTGCCGCTGGGGGCCGCCCTCTTTAGACTTACGCCTCATTTAAGCGAGAGCAGGGTCGATGTCCACTGTCTTTCCCCCCGATTCAGTAGGTCTGGTCACACCACAACTGGCGCACTTCAGCGAACCACTGGCCCTGGCCTGCGGTCGTTCGATCGCAGCCTATGATCTGGTTTTCGAAACCTATGGCACGCTCAACGCCAGTGCCAGCAACGCCGTGCTCATCTGTCACGCCCTGTCCGGCCACCATCATGCGGCCGGCTACCACAGCGTCGATGACCGCAAGCCCGGCTGGTGGGACAGCTGCATTGGCCCGGGCAAGCCAATCGACACCAACAAGTTCTTCGTGGTCAGCCTGAACAACCTCGGCGGCTGCAACGGCTCGACCGGCCCCAGCAGCACCAACCCGGCCACAGGCAAGCCTTTCGGAGCCGAGTTTCCGGTACTGACGGTCGAAGACTGGGTACACAGCCAAGCTCGCCTGGCCGACCACCTGGGCATTGGCCAATGGGCGGCAGTGGTAGGTGGCAGCCTGGGCGGCATGCAGGCCTTGCAATGGACCATCAGCTACCCCGACCGGGTCCGCCATTGCCTGGCCATCGCCTCGGCGCCCAAACTCTCTGCGCAGAACATCGCCTTCAATGAAGTTGCCCGCCAGGCGATTCTGTCCGACCCGGAATTCCACGGTGGTTATTTCCAGGAACAGGGCGTGATCCCCAAGCGCGGGCTGATGTTGGCGCGCATGGTCGGTCACATCACCTACCTGTCGGATGATTCCATGGGCGAAAAATTCGGCCGCGGGCTCAAGAGCGAGAAGCTCAACTACGACTTCCACAGCGTCGAGTTCCAGGTCGAAAGCTACCTGCGTTATCAGGGCGAGGAGTTTTCCGGCCGTTTCGACGCCAACACCTACTTGCTGATGACCAAGGCCCTGGATTACTTCGACCCGGCCGCCAATTGCGGCGACGACCTGGCCAGGACGCTGGAGCATGTGACTGCCGACTTCTGCGTGATGTCGTTCACCACCGACTGGCGATTCTCCCCGGCCCGCTCGCGGGAGCTGGTCGACGCCCTGATGGCGGCGCAAAAGAACGTCTGTTACCTCGAGATCGATGCACCGCAAGGCCACGATGCCTTCCTGATTCCGATCCCACGGTACTTGCAGGCCTTCAGCAGCTACATGAACCGTATTGCACTCTGAGGACGCCATGAGAGCCGACCTGGAAATCATCCAAGACTGGATCCCCGCCGGCAGCCGGGTACTTGACCTCGGTTGCGGCAATGGCGAACTGCTCGCCTGGCTGCGCGATCACAAGCAGGTCAGCGGCTACGGCCTGGAGATCGACCCGGACAATATTGCCGAATGTGTCGCCAAGGGCGTCAACGTCATCGAGCAGGACCTGGACAAGGGTCTGGGCAACTTTGCCAGCAACAGCTTCGATATCGTGGTCATGACCCAGGCCCTGCAAGCCGTCGACTACCCGGACCGGATTCTCGATGAAATGCTGCGTGTAGGCCGCCAGTGCATTATTACCTTCCCCAACTTCGGCCATTGGCGCTGCCGTTGGTACCTGGCGAGCAAAGGCCGGATGCCCGTATCGGAGTTCCTGCCGTACACTTGGTACAACACACCCAACATTCACTTCTGCACCTTCGAGGACTTCGAAGAGTTGTGCCGTGAACGCCGCGCCCAGGTGTTGAACCGGCTGGCGGTCGACCACGAACACCGGCACGGGTGGGCAAGCAAGCTATGGCCTAATCTTCTAGGAGAGATCGGTATTTACCGAGTCAGTAGCCCTGGCCTGCAAGATCACCAGGTAGCGGTGTAACCCTGTTAACTCGAGGAGAACGAACATGCGTCGCATAGCTCTGTTTCTGTTCAGCCTGTGCCTGGCCATTCCAACCATGGCTGCTGACCCTGCCAAGGCCGAGCGCCAGGAAAAATTCGGCGACACGACAGTGCACTACAGCACCTTTGCCTCGACGTTCCTGCAACCGGATATCGCCAAGGCAGCAGAATTGGTCCGCAGCAATAACCAGGGCGTACTCAACATTGCCGTACTCAAGGAAGGCAAGCCCCGCACCGCTGCCGTCAGTGGTTCGGTCAAGGACCTGACCGGGCGCAGCCAAGATCTGAAATTCAAGCAGGTCACCGAACAGGGCGCGGTGTATTACCTGGCGCAGTACAAGGTCGACCAGCAAGAAACCTACACCTTCACTGTTAATGTTCAGGCTGACGGCAAGTCGAACAGCTTCAGTTTCAACCAGGAAGTTTTTCCAGGCGAATGATGAATTTCAAGCAAATCGTGTTGGCAAGCCATAACGCCGGCAAACTCAAAGAATTCCAGGCCATGCTCGGCGAGTCCGTGCACCTGCGCTCGATCGGTGAGTTCAGCAGCGTGGAGCCGGAAGAAACCGGCCTGTCGTTTGTCGAGAACGCCATCCTCAAGGCCCGTAACGCCGCACGTATCTCGGGCCTGCCAGCGCTGGCCGACGATTCGGGCCTGGCTGTCGACTACCTCGGCGGTGCACCCGGTATTTATTCGGCGCGCTATGCGGACGGCCAGGGCGATGCCGCCAACAACGCCAAGCTGCTCGACGTTCTCAAGGATGTACCGCAGGATCAACGCGGGGCGCAATTCGTCTGCGTGCTGGCACTGGTGCGCCATGCCGATGACCCGCTGCCAATCCTCTGCGAAGGCCTGTGGCATGGGCGGATTCTCGACCAGGCCAGCGGTGAACATGGCTTTGGCTACGACCCGCTGTTCTGGGTACCGGAGCGCGAATGCTCCAGCGCCGAACTGCCTTCCTGCGAAAAGAACCAACTGAGCCACCGCGCCCGCGCAGTGGCCTTGCTGCGACAACGCCTGGGCCTGGCATGACCGCGCAATCGCCCGCACAGCCGCTGCACCTGGGCGAGGCTGGCTTTTCATCCGAAGTACCTCGGGCGGGCCTCGCGCAGATGCCGCCGCTGTCGCTGTACATCCATATCCCCTGGTGCGTGCGCAAATGCCCGTACTGCGACTTCAACTCCCATGCTGCCAGCCTTGTGTTGCCAGAGCAGGAGTATGTCGACGCTCTGCTGGCTGACCTGGACCTGGATTTGCCAGCGGTCTATGGTCGCGAGCTGAGCACGATTTTCTTCGGTGGGGGCACGCCCAGCCTGTTCAGCGCTCAAGCACTGGGGCGCCTGCTCGAGGGCGTGCAGCAACGCATCCCGTTCGCCGCCGACATCGAGATCACCCTGGAGGCCAACCCCGGCACGTTCGAGCAAGAGAAATTCGTGGCCTACCGGCAGCTGGGCATCAACCGCCTGTCTATCGGCATCCAGAGTTTCCAGGAGGCCAAGCTGACGGCGCTGGGTCGAATACATACGGGTCACGAAGCGGTCCGCGCCGCCGACATGGCGCGCCAGGCCGGCTTCGACAACTTCAACCTGGACCTGATGCATGGCTTGCCCGACCAGACCCTGGACGACGCACTGGGCGACCTGCGCCAGGCCATCGCCCTGGCGCCGACGCACCTGTCCTGGTACCAGCTGACCCTGGAACCCAATACGGTGTTCTGGAACCAGCCGCCCCTGCTGCCCGAAGATGACATCCTCTGGGATATCCAGGAGGCGGGGCAGGCCTTGCTGGCCAGCCATGGCTATAAACAGTACGAAGTGTCGGCCTACGCCCAACCCGGCCGTGCAGCGCGCCACAACCTGAACTACTGGAGCTTTGGCGATTTCATCGGTATAGGTGCCGGTGCTCACGGCAAACTGAGCCATCCGGACGGGCGCATCGTGCGGACCTGGAAGACCCGTCTGCCCAAGGACTACCTCAACCCGGCCAAGGCCTTCAAGGCAGGAGAAAAACCACTTGCCACCGAAGAGCTACCCTTCGAATTCCTGATGAATGCCTTGCGCCTGACCGATGGCGTCGATGCCGCCCTGTTCACCGAGCGCACCGGTTTGAGCTTGGGAATGCTGGACACGGCGCGCCGCGAAGCCGAACAAAAAGGATTGTTGCAGGTCGAACCTTCGCGCCTGGTGCCTACCGCTCGCGGCCAATTGTTCCTCAACGACCTGCTGCAGTATTTCTTGATCTAAAAGGACTCTGAATGGATTTGGTACTCGATCTGCTCGCAACCGTTTCGCGCTGGAGCCGCAGCAACCTCTCGGAAATCGCCCTGGCGCTGGTGGGATGTGCGCTGGTGCTGTTTGGCGCCGATATCAAAGGCTGGCTCGAAGGACGCCTGGGCGGCCTTGCCGGTGCCTTGCGCGTGCCCTTCATGGCATTGGTGTGCATGGTGGGAAGCGGTGCGGCATTGATCTATGCCACCCCGTGGGTAGTGAAGGGGTTGAGCCAGTTCAACAACTACAGCCTGGCGCCGGTGCTGTTGGTGGTGCTGGTGTTGATTGGAGTTGTTGCGGATCGGCGGTAATCAACCCCCTCACCCTAACCCTCTCCCCACGGGGAGAGGGGACTGTTCGCGCAAGCAGGCTCTACATCGATCGGCTCCCTCTCCCCTTAAGGGAGAGGGTTGGGGTGAGGGGTGAATCTTCAGCTCAATCCAACTTTTCGAACTTCAAATCCCAAACCCCATGCCCCAGCCGCTCGCCACGGCGTTCGAACTTGGTAATCGGGCGTTCGGCCGGGCGTGGCACGCAGCGGCCATCTTCGGCCAGGTTGCGGTAACCCGGGGCGACGTTCATCACTTCCAGCATGTGCTCGGCATAGGGCTCCCAATCGGTGGCCATATGGAACACGCCGCCGACCTTGAGCTTGCTGCGTACCAGCTCGGCGAACGCCGGCTGAACGATACGACGCTTGTGGTGACGGCTCTTGTGCCATGGGTCTGGGAAAAACAGCATCAAGCGGTCGAGGCTGTTATCAGCCACGCACTTGTTCAGCACCTCGATGGCATCGCAGTCATAGACCCGCAGGTTCTTCAAACCCTGGGTCAGCACGCCATTGAGCAACGCCCCAACACCCGGGCGATGCACTTCTACACCGATGAAGTCCTGCTCGGGCGCGGCAGCGGCCATTTCCAGCAGGGAATGGCCCATGCCGAAACCGATTTCCAGGTTTCGTGGCGCCGAGCGGCCAAAGACCTGGTCGTAGTCCACGGGGCTGTCGGCCAGTGGCAGGACGAACAGCGGCCCACCCTGGTCCAGACCACGTTGCTGGCCTTCGGTCATGCGGCCGGCGCGCATCACAAAACTCTTGATGCGGCGGTGCTGGCGTTCTTCGCCGTCGGCGGCAATCGGCGTTTCTTGCTGTTCAGTCATCAGGGGCTCTTACTTGATCAGGCCATCCAGCGGCGACGATGCGCTGGCATAGAGTTTTTTCGGCATGCGCCCGGCCAGGTATGCCAGGCGACCGGCAATGATGGCGTGCTTCATGGCTTGCGCCATCATGATCGGCTGCTGGGCATGGGCAATGGCGGAGTTCATCAGCACCGCCTCACAACCCAGTTCCATGGCGATGGTGGCATCCGAAGCTGTACCGACACCGGCGTCTACCAGTACGGGCACCTTGGCTTCTTCGAGGATGATCTGCAGGTTGTATGGATTGCAGATACCCAGACCGGTACCGATCAAGCCAGCCAATGGCATCACCGCGATGCAGCCAGCTTCGGCCAGTTGACGAGCGATGATCGGGTCATCGCTGGTGTACACCATCACGTCAAAGCCGTCCTTGACCAGGATTTCAGCGGCCTTGAGGGTTTCGATCACGTTAGGGAACAGGGTCTTCTGGTCGGCCAGCACTTCCAGCTTCACCAGGTTGTGGCCATCGAGCAGTTCACGGGCCAGGCGGCAGGTGCGCACCGCTTCGACGGCGTCATAGCAGCCGGCAGTGTTCGGCAGGATGGTGTAACGGTCTGGTGGCAGCACGTCGAGCAGGTTCGGCTCACCGGGGTTCTGCCCGATATTGGTGCGGCGCACGGCAACGGTGACGATCTCGGCACCCGAGGCTTCGATGGCCAGGCGGGTCTCTTCCATATCACGGTACTTGCCGGTGCCAACCAGCAAGCGGGACTGGAAGGTACGGCCGGCCAGCGTGAAGGGCTTGTCGCTACGAACATTGCTCATCGGAAATCCTCTTCAGGGTTGAAGTGCTTGCGGATAGAACGCGGTGAGTCTCAACCGCCGCCAATGGCGTGTACGACTTCAACCTGGTCGCCTTCGCATAGCGCGGTAGCAGCGTGCTGGCTACGTGGCACGATATCCAGGTTCAATTCGACCGCGACCCGGCGACCAGTCAGGTCCAGTCGGGTCAACAACGCCGCAACGGTTTCGCCGTCGGGCAGTTCAAAGGAGTCACCGTTCAATTGAATGCGCATGCGGGCAGCAGCCATCATTTTTAGGGGCCAGCATTCTAGCCCGATCAGGCGGTATGACCAAGGCAAAGCGGCACCATTCGTCTCAACCTGGACTCTTGGGTCAAGTCAAACGCCAGGCAGCCAGGCAGCCAGGCCAAGACAAAACCAGCCCGCCAGAAAGGCCAGCCCGCCAAACGGTGTGACCATGCCCAGCTTGCTCACACCGGTAAGGGTCAGCACATAAAGGCTACCGGAGAACAACACGATGCCCACGCAGAACAGACCACCGGCCCAGCTGACAAGGCGCCCAGGCAGGTGGGCGGCCAACAGCGCCACTGCAAACAAAGCCAGGGTGTGCACGAGCTGATAGTTCACGCCTGTATGGAATATCGCCAAATACTCGCTGCTCAATCGATTCTTCAAGCCATGTGCAGCAAAAGCACCGAGCGCCACACCGGTAAAGCCGAAGAAGGCGGCGAGCATGAGAAAAGTACGAAGCATTTGCGAACTCCAGTCACAAGCGTTTGATTGTCCAGGGTCTGTATAATGGCGCGCTCAACCGGTTCGGCCAAGCCATCTATGCTGCGTCCATACTTACGCCTGTTCACAAAAGCCCTGCTCTGGTTTGCAGCGGGTAGCGTCTTGCTGGTGCTGATTTTTCGCTGGGTCCCACCGCCGGGCACAACCCTGATGCTCGAACGCAAGGTGCAATCCTGGTTTAACGGCGAGCCAATCGACCTGCAGCGAAGCTGGCGGCCCTGGGATGAGATCTCCGATGAACTCAAGGTCGCCGTCATTGCCGGCGAAGACCAGAAGTTCGCCGAACATTGGGGCTTTGACGTGAACGCCATCCAGGCGGCCTTCGCCCATAACGAGCGTGGTGGCAAACTGCGTGGGGCAAGCACCTTGAGCCAGCAGGTGTCGAAAAACCTGTTTCTGTGGTCTGGCCGTAGTTGGCTGCGCAAAGGCCTGGAGGCCTGGTTCACTGCCTTGATCGAAGTGCTTTGGCCCAAGCAGCGCATTCTTGAGGTGTATCTCAACAGTGCCGAGTGGGACAGAGGTGTGTTCGGCGCTGAAGCTGCCGCGCAACATCACTTCGGCGTACCTGCAGCGCGCCTGTCGCGGCAGCAGGCCAGTTTGCTTGCAGCGGTGCTGCCTAACCCCCGGCAGTGGAGTGCCAGCCGGCCGAGTGGCTATGTGGCCCGCAGGGCGAGTTGGATTCGCCAGCAGATGCGACAGCTGGGTGGCAGTGGTTACTTGGTGCAGATGGATTCGGCGCGTAAGTCGCCTTGGGCGCAGTGATTGGTTTTTTGGTGGGCTTTAGGGCCTCATCGCGGGCAAGCCCCCTCCTACATGGGTTGTGGACCGGGCCTGCCAACAAAAAAGCCCCGATCATCTCGGGGCTTTTCTTATCGCCGAATCAACCTCAAGCCGCTATCGACACCTTGAGCTTGTTCATCGCGTTCTTCTCCAGCTGGCGGATACGCTCTGCCGACACGTTGTACTTCTGCGCCAGGTCATGCAGCGTGGCCTTGTCTTCTGCCAGCCAGCGCTGGTAGAGGATGTCACGGCTGCGCTCGTCCAGCACTTCCAGCGCTTCGTGCAGGTTGCTGTTGGAGTTGTCGCTCCAGTCGGCGTCTTCCAGCTGACGGGCCGGGTCGTAGCGATGGTCTTCCAGGTAGTTGGCTGGCGACTGGAAGGCACTGTCGTCATCGGCTTCGGCCGCAGGGTCGAAGGCCATGTCCTGACCAGTCAGGCGGCTTTCCATTTCGCGCACTTCCCGCGGCTCCACGCCGAGACTTTCGGCCACGCGATGGACTTCCTCGTTGTTCAGCCAGGCCAGACGCTTCTTCTGGCTGCGCAGGTTGAAGAACAACTTGCGCTGGGCCTTGGTGGTCGCGACTTTCACGATGCGCCAGTTGCGCAGGATGAACTCGTGGATTTCCGCCTTGATCCAGTGCACGGCGAACGACACCAGGCGCACGCCCATTTCGGGGTTGAAGCGCTTCACGGCCTTCATCAGGCCAACGTTACCTTCCTGGATCAGGTCGGCCTGTGCCAGGCCATAACCGGAATAGCTGCGTGCGATATGCACGACAAAACGCAGGTGGGCGAGCACCATCTGCCGAGCCGCCCCAAGATCCTGCTCATAGTAGAGACTCTCGGCCAGTTCACGCTCCTGCTCCGGCGTCAGCAATGGAATGCTGTTCACCGTGTGCACATAGGCCTCCAGGTTCGCACCCGGGACCAAGGCATAGGCAGGTTGCAAAGAAGTGGTCATACGAAAAAACCTCCGACTCACTAAACTCGTGCTTTTCAGCACTGCGACATTGACCGGGAACCGAAAAAAAAGTTCCCAAAAAAGGTGAAAAGGTCAATACAAGCAAAAAGACATCAGCGCGGTGCAAGCTCGCTCAAATGACGTGCGACCGCAATCCAAGCACCGATATACCCTAACAGGACCGCACCAAGCAAGAGCGACAGACCATCGGCCATCGGCACGCCTGCCAGAGAGAAGTCGCTGCCATAGAGCCCGGCAAGCCCGACAACCGCGGCGTTCAGCCAGTCCAGCCCGAATGCCAACACGCCCCAGGCAAAAACACCCGCGCCCACACCATAAAGCGCGCCCATATAGAGAAAAGGCCTACGCACGTAGCTATCGGTCCCGCCAACCAGCTTGATGACTTCGATTTCCGTGCGGCGGTTCTCGATGTGCAGGCGAATTGTGTTACCAATTACGAGCAAGAGGGCCAGCACCAGTAAAACGGTCAGGCCAAAGACAAAACGGTCACCCAGTTTCAGGATGGCCGCCAGGCGCTCCACCCAGACCAGATCCAGTTGCGCCTGCTCCACCCTTGGCAGTGCGGCCAACTGCTGGCGCAGTGCATCCAGTGCCACCTTGTCGACTTCATCCGGCGTGACCACCACTACGCCCGGGAGCGGGTTTTCCGGCAACTCGCGCAAGGCCTCGCCCAGCCCGGACTGCTTCTGAAACTCATCGAGCGCTTGTTCGCGACTGACATATTGGGCGTCGGCCACCCCCGGCAAGGCCTTGACCTGGTCACGTAAGGCTTCACCATCACGGCTGCTGGTGTCCAGTTGCAGGTACAGCGAAATCTGCGCGGCGCGCTGCCAGGAGCCACCCAGGCGCTCGACATTGCTCAGCAGCAAGGACAAGCCCATAGGCAAGCTCAAGGCAATTGCCATCACCAGGCAGGTGAAGAAACTGCCGATCGGTTGCTTGCCCAGGCGCCGCAGGCTGTCGAGCAGGCTGGAGCGGTGGCTTTCCAGCCAGGCGTGCAGCAAGGTGCTGAAATCCGGGCCGTCGTCTTCTTCGCGGATTTTCTGCTTTTTTTCCGGAACAGGATCAGCCGCATTGGGGGCTACGCGGTCGGAAACCTTGGGGCTACGTGTTGCACTCATTGCGCGGCCTCCCCGTCGCCGATCAAACGGCCTCGCTGCAGTGTCAGCATGCGATGGCGCATGCGCGCGATCAACGCCAGGTCGTGGCTGGCGATCAGCACGCTGGTGCCCAGGCGGTTGATATCTTCGAAAACACCCATGATTTCCGCGGCCAGGCGCGGGTCGAGGTTACCGGTCGGTTCATCGGCCAGCAGCAATGCCGGGCGGTGGACGATGGCACGGGCAATACCGACGCGCTGCTGCTGGCCGGTCGACAAGTCGCCGGGGTACAAGTCGGCCTTGTCGGACAAGGCTACCCGCTCAAGCGCCGAATCCACACGCTTGGCGATTTCCGGCTTGGACAAGCCGAGAATCTGCAGCGGCAAGGCGACGTTGTTGAACACGGTGCGGTCGAACAACAGCTGATGGTTCTGGAACACTACGCCGATCTGCCGGCGCAGGAACGGTATCTGCGCGTTGCTGATCTGGCCCAGGTCCTGCCCGGCCAACAGCAGCTTGCCGGTGGTGGGCCGCTCCATCGCCAGCAACAGGCGTAACAAAGTACTTTTACCGGCACCGGAGTGGCCGGTGACAAATAGAAACTCCCCCCGACGCACTCGAAAGCTCAGCTCATGCAAGCCGACGTGTCCGTTCGGATAGCGTTTACCGACCTGTTCGAATCGAATCATGGGCGCTCCCGCTCGGCAAATAGCGCTTTGACAAAGTTTTCGGCCTCAAACGTGCGCAGATCGTCGATGCCTTCCCCTACACCAATGTAGCGAATCGGCAGGTTGAATTGCTTGGCCAGGGCAAAAATAACACCGCCCTTGGCCGTGCCGTCGAGCTTGGTCAGGGCCAGGCCGGTCAATTCGACGGTCTGGTTGAACTGCTTGGCCTGGTTGATGGCGTTCTGCCCGGTGCCGGCGTCCAGCACCAGCAACACTTCATGGGGCGCATCGGCATCGAGCTTGCCAATTACCCGGCGAACCTTCTTCAGTTCTTCCATCAGGTTGTCTTTGGTGTGCAGCCGACCGGCGGTATCGGCGATCAGCACATCAATGCCTCGCGCCTTGGCCGCTTGCACGGCATCGAAGATGACCGAAGCCGAGTCGGCGCCGGTATGCTGGGCAATGACCGGGATCTGGTTGCGCTCGCCCCACACCTGTAATTGCTCGACAGCAGCGGCGCGGAAAGTATCGCCAGCCGCCAGCATGACTTTCTTGCCTTCAAGCTGCAGTTTTTTCGCCAGTTTGCCGATGGTGGTGGTTTTGCCTGCGCCGTTGACGCCGACCACCAGAATCACGAATGGCTTGTTCTGCGCCTGGATCTGCAGCGGTTTCTCGACCGGCCGGAGCATATCAGCCAGCTCGCCTTGCAGCGATTTGTACAATGCATCCGCGTCGGCCAGCTGCTTGCGGGCGACCTTCTGGGTCAGGCTCTGGACGATCACCGAAGTGGCGTCTACGCCCACGTCGGCGGTAAGCAGGCGCGTTTCGATTTCATCGAGCAGGTCGTCATCGATGACTTTCTTGCCCAGGAACAGGCTGGCCATGCCCTCGCCAATACTGGCGCTGGTTTTCGACAAGCCTTGCTTGAGGCGGGCGAAGAAGCCGGCCTTGGACTCTTCGCTTTGTACAGGCGCTGGAGTCGGTATCGGAGCCGGCGCTTCGATAGATGCAGGGGTGGCCGGAGCTACCGGAGCAACTACATCGGCCTGAGCGACCTGTACCGGAGCCGGCGAAATAGGCTGAACCACGGGTGCAGGGGCAGCGGGCGCCGGCACTTCAGGACCCGGAGCCACAACAGGCACAGCCGTATACTGAGGTGCGGGTGCGGGTGCGGGTGCGGGGGCAGGAGTGACAGGCGCGGGCGCCGCATATTGCGGTGTTTGCACGGGTGCGGGCGTAGGCGCTGGAGCCGCGTACTGTGGCGTTTGCACAGGCGCTGGCGTTACCGGAGCCGGAGCCGGAGCCGGAGCCGCATATTGCGGCGCTTGCACCGGCGCAGGAGCAGGCGTTTGATCAGCCTCGGGCCGTACCGGAATCGGTGGGGGCTGATGGGGCTCCAGGTCCGCTACCAGGGCTACCGGCTCTTCAGGCACCGGCAGTACCAGCCCGGCCGGCGTGGCAGCTGGCGCAGCGGCGACCTCAGGGGTCGGCGCAGGCACGGCCTGAGCGATGGATTCGGGCGCAGCCGTTTCTACCGGCGCAATCGGCGCGGGTTCTGCGGGCGCAGGTGTCTGTGGCTGTTGGGCGACTTCTGGTTGCGGCTTCTTGCGCAACCAGCCGAACAGGCTTTTCTTCTCTCCAGCCGGGGCCGGGGTCTTTTTGTCGTCGTTGGAACCAAACATGGAAGACGGCTATCTCAAGGTAGCGACGCGCCAAGCGGCGCCTCAGAAAATTCTAATAACGCAGAACAGACTATTATTTGTCCGGCTCGTTCATGCGTAACATTTAGTAGAGATACCCAAAGGGCTCTCCTCAACCAGGCATGGTCGCCAGTTCACCGGATCAGTATCCTAGCACCTCCTCGCCCGCAGACGCTAAGACCACGCGGGCAGTCCTACAGGTTAATAAACGAATGAATGCTCTAGCCCGCCGCGCCGCTGGCCTGTTGCTCAGCACAGTTTGTCTGCCGTTTGCAGCCTTTGCCGCCGATTCCCAGCCCACCCACGAGTTTATCCTCGACAATGGCCTGAAGGTCGTCGTACGTGAAGATCACCGCGCACCGGTGGTGGTTTCGCAAGTCTGGTACAAGGTCGGCTCCAGTTACGAGACGCCGGGCCAGACCGGCCTGTCCCATGCCCTGGAACACATGATGTTCAAGGGCAGTGAAAAAATTGGCCCGGGTGAGGCCTCGCGCATCCTGCGCGACCTGGGCGCCGAAGAAAACGCCTTCACCAGCGACGACTACACCGCCTATTACCAGGTACTGGCCCGCGACCGCCTGGGCGTAGCCCTGGAGCTTGAGGCCGACCGCATGGCGTCCCTGCGCCTGCCGGCCGATGAGTTCACCCGCGAAATCGAAGTCATCAAGGAAGAGCGCCGCCTGCGCACGGACGACAACCCCAACTCCAAGGCCTTCGAGCTGTTCAAGGCCATGGCCTATCCGGCCAGTGGCTATCACACGCCGACCATCGGTTGGATGGCTGATCTTGAGCGCATGAAGGTCGAAGAGCTGCGCCAGTGGTATCAATCCTGGTACGTGCCGAACAATGCCACACTGGTGGTGGTCGGCGATGTCACCCCGGATGAAGTCAAAACCCTGGCCCAACGGTACTTCGGCGCCATCCCCAAACGCCCGACCCCGGCGGCAAAATTGCCCCTGGAGCTGGCCGAACCGGGCCTGCGCCACCTGACCCTGCATGTGCGCACGCAACTGCCGAGCGTGATCTTCGGCTTCAACGCTCCAGGCCTGGCCACCGCCAAGGATCCGCGGCAGGTAAACGCGTTGCGGTTGATCGAGGCCTTGCTCGACGGTGGCTACAGCGCCCGCCTGTCGACCCGCCTGGAGCGTGAGCAGGAACTGGTCTCCGGTGCATCGGCCAGCTATAACCCGTTCACCCGGGGCGATAGCCAGTTCACCCTCACGGCCACCCCCAACATACAGAAAGACAAAACCCTCGCCGAAGTGGAGAAAGGCTTCTGGCAGCTGCTCGATGAACTGAAGAAAACCCCGCCTACGGCAGAAGAGCTGGAACGGGTACGCGCGCAAGTCATCGCCGGGCTGGTCTATGACCGCGATTCGATCAGCAGCCAAGCCATGACCATCGGCCAATTGGAAACCGTCGGCCTGTCGTGGAAGCTCATGGACAGCGAACTCGACGAACTGAAAAGCGTGACCCCGGCCGATATACAGAAGGCCGCCAGCACCTATTTCACCCGCGAACGCCTCAGCGTCGCCCATGTATTGCCCGAGGAAAAAGCTCATGAGTGAGCGTAATACACCCCGCTATGCCGTGATCGGCCTGGGCATCGTGTCGCTGGCCGTGCTGCTCGGCGTGTTTGTCACCCGGCCGGCGCAGTCCGAGAGCACGCCGGCCACCACCGCAGCAAAGCCTGCCAATACCCTGCAGTCCCTGGCCGAGCTCGATGGTAAAGCGCCCAGCCGCCGCCACCTGAACATCCAGAACTGGAACACGGCCGAAGGCGCCAAAGTGCTGTTTGTCGAAGCACCGGAACTGCCGATGTTCGACCTGCGCCTGACCTTCGCCGCCGGCAGCAGCCAGGATCAGGACGCTCCCGGCCTGGCCTTGCTGACCAACGCCATGCTCAACGAAGGCGTGGCCGGCAAGGACGTCAGTGCGATTGCCGAAGGTTTTGAAGGCCTTGGCGCTGACTTTGGCAACGGTGCCTATCGCGACATGGCCGTGGCCTCGCTACGCAGCCTGAGCGCCAAAGACAAGCGCGAACCGGCCCTGGCCCTCTTCGCCGAAGTCGTCGGTAAACCGACTTTCCCGGCCGACTCCCTGGCCCGCATCAAGAACCAGATGCTTGCCAGCTTCGAGTACCAGAAGCAGAACCCGGGTAAATTGGCCGGCCTGGAACTCTTCAAACAGCTGTATGGCGCCCACCCCTATGCACATGCCAGCGACGGCAACGCGCAAAGCGTTCCGGGCATCACCACCGAACAGATGCGTGCTTTCCACAACAAGGCCTATGCCGCCGGCAACGTTGTGATTGCTTTGGTTGGCGACCTGTCACGCAGCGAAGCCGAAAGCATTGCCGCGCAGGTTTCCGCTGCATTGCCCAAGGGCCAGGCCCTGGCCAAGATGGCCGAACCCGTAGAACCCAAGCCCGGGGTGACGCACATCGAGTTCCCCTCCAAGCAGACTCACTTGATGCTCGCACAATTGGGTATCGACCGTGACGATCCAGATTATGCCGCCCTGTCGCTGGGTAATCAGATCTTCGGTGGCGGCAGCTTCGGCACTCGCCTCATGACTGAAGTTCGGGAAAAGCGCGGCCTGACCTATGGCGTCTACTCCGCTTTCAGCCCAATGCAGGCGCGCGGGCCATTCATGATCAACCTGCAGACCCGCGCCGAACTCAGCGAAGGCACGCTGCAGTTGGTTCAGGACCTGCTGCGCGAATACCTCAAGGCCGGCCCGACCCAACAGGAACTGGACGATGCCAAGCGTGAACTGGCCGGCAGCTTCCCGCTTTCCACCGCCAGCAACGCGAGCATCGTCGGCCAACTGGGTGCGATCGGCTTCTATAATCTGCCGCTGAGTTACCTGGAAGACTTTATGGCGCAGTCCCAGAGCCTGACCAAGGAGCAAGTCAAGGATGCCATGAGCAAACACCTGGCCAGCGACAAGATGGTGATCGTCACGACCGGGCCGACCGTCCCGCAAAAGCCGTTGCCGCCCCCCACTGACAAACCCGCCGAGCAGCCACTCGGGGTTCCGGAGCATTAATGGCCAGCCCAACTGCAAAATCGAATAAAGCCCATGGTGGCCAAGGCCAACTGCGTATCATCGGCGGCGAGTGGCGCAGCCGCCGCCTGGGCTTCCCCGACGGCCCGGGCCTGCGGCCTACCCCGGACCGCGTCCGCGAAACGCTATTCAACTGGCTCGCCCCCTATGTGGAGGGTGCCAAGGTGCTTGACGCCTTTGCCGGCAGCGGCGCGCTGTATCTGGAGGCGCTGTCTCGCGGTGCCGAGACTGCCGTGGCGCTGGACAGCAACCCAGCTGCCATTGCCAACCTGAAGCAAAACCTGGAAACCCTGCGCTGCGCCAAAGGCCAGGTTTTGCAGAGCGATGCGCTGCGCTACCTGCAAAATCCGGCAACCCAGGCGTTCGACCTGGTGTTCCTCGACCCGCCCTTTCACCAGAACCTGTTGGTAGAGACCTGCGCCTTGCTTGAAGAGCGGCAATGGCTGGCCGACAGGGCGTGGATCTATACCGAGAGCGAAACGCCTCCCTCGAGCCTGCAGATGCCGGCCAACTGGCGCCTGCATCGGGAGAAAAAGGCCGGCCAGGTGTACTACGCACTTTGGCAGCGCGGTTGAAACCAGCCTGCTGAACGCATAACTATCTACTGCCAGCGTCGCTGGCAATTCCCGGAAGGTGTTCCTGCGAATTCAATTCAAAGGAACACCTTGCAATGAAAATACACGTTTGTAGATTTGCCGCGCTGTTGTGCGGCGCACTCTCGTTATCCGCACCTGCACTGGCGCAAACACAATCGCCGGTCCATTCCTTCACCCTCGACAATGGCCTGCAGGTCCTTGTGCGCGAAGACCATCGTGCGCCCATCGTTACATCACAACTCTGGGTGCATGTTGGCAGCAGCTACGAAGGGCCGGGACAGTCAGGCTTGTCCCATGCCCTGGAACACATGCTCTACAAGGGCAGCAGCAAGACGGCTCCAGGTGACTTCGAGAACATTCTTGGCCGTTTGGGTGCCTATGAGAATGCATTCACCTATGAAGACAGCACGGTGTATCACCAGACACTGGCAGCCCCTTTTCTAAATGTCGCGCTTGAACTTACAGCGGACATTTTTTCCACCGCCAGGCTTTCAGAATCGGAGTTCGATCGCGAGATTGAAGTCATCAAGAACGAAAGGCTCGGTGCGGTGGACGGCTCGCCTGCACAGTTAGCCGAAGAACGCCTGAGGTCGATCGCTTATCCAAGCAGTGGTTATCGAACGCCCATCATCGGCTGGGCGAACGATCTGCAACGTATGCAAATCGATGAGCTGCGTGCCTGGTATCAAACCTGGTATGTCCCCACCAATGCCACCCTTGTAGTAGTCGGCGATGTGCAGCCCACTGAAGTCAAACGGCTTGCCCAGCGCTATTTCGGACACCTGGTCAGAAAAGTCATCAGCCCGGCCAAGCGGCCGCTGGAGCTGGGCTCACCGGGTATGCGCCAAATCTACCTGCAGATAGCCAATGCGCCGGCCAATGTGCGGATGTCGTTCAATGTCCCAACCCATGCCAGCCATGAGGACGCACGCTCACTCAATGCCTTGCAACTGCTCGACAAGATACTCGCCGGGGGACAGAGCTCACGTCTTCCTGCTCAACTCCTGCGCTCGGACGCCTTGTTGCTGCAAAGCGACTCGAACTACAACCCGTTCCTTCGCGGCGACGGACGATTCAACATCAACGCGACACTCAGGCCGGAGAGCCAGAACAGCCTGCAAACCCTCAAGCAGCGTATCTGGCTGATTCTCGAAGATATAAAGAGCAACCCTCCTTCCGCAGAGGAGCTCGAACGTGCCCGCACTCTGATCACCGCCTCCTGGGTCTATGAACGCGACAGGATTTCCGGCCAAGCCAGTGATCTAGGTTTGGTGGCCAGCACTAAATTGCCTCTGGAGCTGCTGGCCAACAAGATCCAGGCCTTGGCCGAGGTGACACCCGAAGATGTCAGCCTGGCTGCACGCAACTACCTCACGCAGGACCGCCTTAGCGTGGCCTTCACCAACGCGAAGGTTAGCTCCCATGAATAAGCGCATTTCAATCGTCGCCATGCTCGTAGTGCCGGTGTTACTCAACAACCCGGCCTTTGCCATCGACCAGCACACTCCGGGTCCTGGTCAGTGCCTTGTGACCTCGCTCGATAATACTCGGCAGATACCCACTGTCAGCCGTGACATTCAACAATGGATGACCCCCAGTGGAGCTCGCGTAGCCTTCGTACACGCACCTGAGCTGCCCATGTTCGACCTTAGTGTCAGTTTTGCCGCCGGCAGCAGTCGCGACGGCGACACGCCTGGCCTGGCTGCGCTGGTAAACGGCATGCTCAATGAAGGGACCGCTAACAAGGACGCCCAAGCGATTGCAGAAGGTTTCGACAACGTAGGAGCGAAATTTACCAGTAGAATCGAGCGGAGCAGTTCGATCATCACATTGCGCAGCCTCAGTTCGGCCACCGAACGTAAAGCAAGCATCGAACTGTTTGCCCAGGCGATCTCCGCACCGATCTTTCCTGAGAAAGCCTTGCGACAGGTCAAGGACCAGATCATTCAAATCATAAGAAGTAAGCAACTGTCCGCTACGCAACAAATCACCAACCAGATCTATGGCCATCTTTATCAAGGGCACCCCTACTCCAACCCGAAGTTCGGAACCACTGAAGGCATAGCATCGATCACTCAAGAGCAGCTACGGGCCTTCCATCGCAAAGCCTATACCGCACGCAATAGCGCTATCGTCATGGTTGGTGATCTGACTCGCGCCCAGGCTGAAGAAATTACAGCGCTGATTTCATCCTCCATGCCGCCAGGGCCAGCGTTGCCCAGATTGACTACTATCGGGACTGTAGAGCCGGAAATTTACCACCACGAAGTGGATTCACCGCTTATCGAGATGGCAATCGTTCTACCCAGCATCGGTGTGGATCATCCCGATTTTGCAGCGCTGAACGTGGCCAGGCAGGTCTTCGGCGGCACTGGCCCCGTCAATCGATTGATGCGCGAACTGCGTGATCGTCGCGGCCTTAGCTACGGTGCCTATGCCTGGTTCACACCGAACAGCATTGGCAGCGTTTTTGCCATTGAAACCGAAGTCGAGGCCCGCTTCAGCGAGCCGACCAAGGACCTGATCGAGGCGTTGTTCCGGGCATATTTGAAGGAGGGCCCCACCGAGCAGGAACTCGACGATGCCAAACGCTATCTCACTGCCAAAATGGCATTGAGCTTCGGCGATAACGAAAGCACGCTCAAGCGCTTGAGCAAGATGGCTATCCATGGGCTGCGCGCGGACTACTATGCGACGCTCCAAACCCAGTACCAGCGAATGACCCTGGATCAGGTCAAGCAGGCCATGGCCAAACATTTTGATCCTGAAGACCTGATTTACATCACCGCCGGCCCCAGCGTCGAACAGAAGCCCTTGCCTGCACCACTGGCACGACCAGCGGCCACGGCATGCGTCAAGAATTGACCCCGTCGACGTGACAAGCACCCACTCGCGGGCCAGAATTCCATAACACGATCCAGTTGCCGGAATCATGGCCATCGACGATACCCAAAGCGCTCAGCGCACCAGCCCCCCCACTGTATTCACACCCGGTTGGGGGCTGGCAAACCCGCACTTGCAGACGCTCTGGGGTCCCCTGTGTCGAAAGAAAGTTGCCCTGCAGCATCAACGAGAGCGGATGTGGCTGTCCGATGGCGACTTTCTCGACTTGGACTGGCACGGCCCGCACCAGGCCAACACGCCCCTGGTGCTGGTCCTCCACGGGTTGACGGGCTCCTCCGCCTCGCACTATGTCAGTGGCCTGCAAGCCGCGCTGTCTCGGCAGGGCTGGGCCAGCGTCGCCTTGAACTGGCGCGGCTGCTCGGGCGAGCCCAACCTGCTGCCGCGCAGTTACCACTCCGGTGCCAGTGAAGACCTTGCCGAAGCGATCAACCACCTGCGCGCCAGCCGCCCCCAAGCCCCGCTGTATGCCGTGGGTTACTCGCTGGGAGGCAATGTGCTGCTCAAGCATCTCGGAGAAGTGGGCGCGGCCAGCCAATTGCAGGCAGCCGTAGCGGTGTCGGTGCCCTTTCGCCTGGACCAATGCGCCGATCGCATCGGCATGGGCTTTTCGCGAATCTACCAGGCGCACTTCATGCGCGAAATGCTCGCTTACGTCAAAGACAAGCAACGTCGCTTCCAGCACGAAGGGCACAGTGAAGGCCTGGCAGTGTTGAGCCGCCTGGGGCCGCTGGACAATATGCGCACGTTTTGGGATTTCGATGGCCGTATCACCGCGCCACTCAATGGCTTCGCCGACGCCCACGACTATTATCGCCGCGCCTCCAGCCGTTTTTACCTGGGTGAGAACAGGACGCCGACACTGATCATCCAGGCGGCCGACGACCCCTTTGTCTTTGCCCATAGCGTTCCCAGCGCCAATGAACTGCCCGCCAGCACCCACCTGGAATTGCACGCCAAGGGCGGCCATGTCGGCTTTGTCGATGGCTCGCTGAGCAACCCCGGTTATTACCTTGAGCGGCGCATCCCGCAATGGCTGGATATCGCCAGCCGATAGTGCAGCCCCCGAGACAGCGTAACGACGAATGACTAACATGCGCCTCTCAAGGAGCGCCCCATGTCACGTCAAAAACTGTTTTCCAAAGGCGTACGCGACAGCTCGGCAATGGCCGTCGGCATCATCCCGTTCGGGCTGATCTTCGGCACCCTGGCCGGGGCCGCCCACCTGTCGCTCTGGCAAGCCGTCGGCATGTCCCTGTTCGTCTATGCAGGTTCCGCCCAGTTCATCGTGATCAGCCTGTTCGGCGCTGGCGCCAGCACTGTCGTGATTTTGCTGACGACCCTGATCGTCAACCTGCGTCATGTGCTCTACAGCGCCACCTTACAGCCCCATGTCAGCCAACTGCCACAATGCTGGCGCATCCCGCTGGCGTTCTGGCTCACCGACGAAACCTTTGCCGTGGTACAGCGTTTTTATCTTGTGCACGGTGACAAGCCGTTGGCCCATTGGTACTGGCTGGGGGTGACGATCTCGCTTTATGTGTGCTGGGTGATGAGCTCTCTGGTGGGCGTGCTGTTCGGCCAGGCCGTGCCGAATCTAGCTGTCTGGGGGCTGGAGTTTGCCATGCTGGCGACGTTCATCGGCATCGTCGTGCCCTTGCTGCGCAACTTCCCACAGGTCGCTGCCGCACTGGCCGCAGGCGCGGTCGCGCTTGCCACTCACGCCCTGCCCTACAAGCTCGGCCTGATGGCGGCCGCCTTCAGCGGTATCGCCGTCGGCGTGGTGCTGGAGCGCCAGCGCTTGGGCAAGCCCGGCAACGAGGAACACTCATGAATTACTGGTGGCTGATCCTTGGCATGACGGTGATCACCTTCGTCTTGCGCTATAGCTTTTTCGCCTTTGCGCACCTGCGCTTCCCGCCGGTGGTACGCCAGGGCCTGCACTACGTACCGACCTCCGTTCTCACGGCAATCGTGGTACCCGGCATGCTGCTACCCGATGGCGAGCACTGGGCCTTGAGTCTGGATAACGCCTACCTGCTGGCGGGGCTGGCGACCATTGCCATTGCCGCCGTTACCCGCCATTTGCTGGCGACTATCGGCGGTGGCTTGCTGGTGTTCTTCCTGCTGCGCTGGCTGATGGGCCAACTGCCGCTGTAACGCTCAGTCGCCGGTGGCCACTTCGCGCATCGGGTTGGTAATCCACTCGCTCCAGGAGCCAGCGTACAGCGGTGCCAGTGGGTAGCCGGCCAGGCACATGGCAAACAGGTTATGGCACGCCGTCACCCCGGAGCCACAATAGGCCACGACGGCCTTGGGCGAACGGTCGCCCAGTTTTGCGGCAAACCGCTGCTTGAGCTGTTCGGCTGGCAGGAAGCGCCCATCCGCATCGACGTTTTCGGTAAACGCCGCGCATTGCGCACCCGGGATGTGACCGGCCACTGGATCGATCGGCTCGACCTCGCCGCGAAAGCGCGGCAAGGCCCTGGCATCGAGCAGGGTCAATTCCGGATTGCCCAGGCGCTCATGCAGATGTTGGGCGCTGATCAGCAGGCTCGGGTCAGGCTTGCCGGAAAAATGTCCAACCTCCGTAGGAGCCGGGTCCAAGCTCAACGGCAGGCCGGTTGCGTGCCAAGCTTTGAGCCCGCCATTAAGCAAGTACACGCCATTGCGTTTGCCCAACCACGCCAGCAACCACCAGGCGCGCGCAGCAAAAGCGCCTGGCCCGTCGTCATACAGCACGATAGTGCTATCGGCATTGACACTCCAGCGCTGCAAGTGCTCGATCAACGCACCCGGGTGCGGCAAGGGGTGGCGACCGGTAACGCCCTTGACCACCTTGCCACTGAGGTCATGTTCGAGGTCAGCGAAATGAGCGCCTTCGATATGCCCCAGGGCATAACTGCGCTTGCCGTAGTCTTTGTCTTCCAGGGCAAATCGACAATCCAGAATAACCAGCCCCGGCTCATTGAGGCGAGCAGCGAGTTGCTGGGGTTCCATCAGTTGCGCAATGGGCATGGCAGCCTCCCGTATTGGAAATCAAACAGTGAACGCTGAACGCACGGCGGCGCTATTGCTCCAGGGCGCGGCTCAACGGGACATACAGTTCTTCGCACAAGGCGTCGACCGCCTCGCGGGCCTGGCTGGTGACAAAGTTCAGCTCAAGCATCAGTACTTGATAGACACCACGCTTGATGGCTTCTTCACTCAAGTGCAGGGAGTTCTCGCGTGTCGTGCAGAGAAAGCGCACCCATGACGTCAGGATGATCCAGGCATTCAAGGTGAGCGACTCGATCTGCACCGCATTCATGTCGAGGATTTTTGCTTCGACAAAGCCTCGGTAAATCGCCTGCCCCTGAATCAGGCAGCGCTGGGAAAAACGCCGGTAGCGCTCGGCCAGTTCCGCATCACTGTCGAGCAGGTGCTCCAGGTCGCGGTGCAGGAAACGATATTTCCACATCGCCGCCAGCAGCTCCTTCAGATAAAAGCGCTTGTCGTCGACCGTCGACAGGCGGCCTTGCGGTGGCCGCAGGAAGCTATCGACCAGGTTTTCATACTCGCTGTACAGAACCGCAATGATCTCTTGCTTGTTGGCAAAGTGGTAATAGAGGTTGCCGGGCGAGATCTCCATATGCGCGGCGATATGGTTGGTGCTGATACTGCGCTCACCTTGCTGGTTAAACAGCTCCAGGCTGTGTTGCACGATGCGCTCGCGGGTTTTCAGACGCGGGGCCATGATTGCTTCCAGGGCATGAGCTTGAATTTATGACTGCCATATTACGGTCTATGCGCCGACCAATGCACCGACCTTTTGCTCGAAAAGGCTCGCACAAGGCAATTATTAGAGTATAAGCTCTACAAAAATAACACTTCGCTTTGGAGCCGGTCATGACTGCAGATGTTGCTTACCTTCAAGAGACGCAAGCCACGCTCAATGAACTCGAGCAACTGTTTGCAGCCCAGCGCCAGGCGTTCGCAGCCAATCCGATGCCCTGCGCTGCAGAACGTCGCCAATGGCTCAAGGCCGTGCATGAGATGCTGCTTCAGGAACAACAACCCCTGATCGACGCTATCAGTCGTGATTTCAGCCATCGCAGTGCCGATGAAACGCTACTGGCCGAGCTGATGCCCAGCGTGCAAGGCATCCATTACGCCAGCAAGCACCTCAAGAGCTGGATGAAAGCCTCTCGACGCAAGGTTGGCCTGGCCTTCCAGCCAGCGGCGGCCAAGGTGATCTACCAACCACTGGGCGTCGTCGGGATTATCGTGCCGTGGAACTACCCGTTGTTCCTGGCCATCGGCCCGTTGACCGGCGCCCTGGCGGCAGGTAACCGGGTCATGCTCAAGCTCAGCGAAGCGACCCCGGCCGCCAGCCAACTGCTCAAGACCCTGCTCGAGCGCATCTACCCCAAGGACCTCGTTACCGTGGTGCTCGGTGAAGCCGATGTCGGCATTGCGTTCTCGAAGTTGCCGTTCGATCACCTGCTGTTCACCGGTGCTACCAGCGTTGGCCGGCACGTGATGCGTGCCGCTGCCGAAAACCTGACACCAGTCACCCTGGAACTGGGCGGCAAGTCGCCTGCCATCGTCTCGACCGATGTCCCCCTCAAGGACGCGGCTGAACGCATCGCCTTCGGCAAGAACCTCAACGCCGGCCAGACCTGCGTCGCCCCGGACTATGTCCTGGTGCCCCAGGATCGCGTCGAGGGCTTCGTCGAGGCGTACCGTCAGGCGGTGAACGATTTTTATCCAAAACTTGCCAACAACCGCGACTACACCGCGATCATCAACGAGCGCCAACTGGCCCGCCTCAATGGTTATCTCGACGACGCCCGTAACAAGGGCGCCAAGGTCATCGACCTGTACCCGCAGGAGCAGCGCCAGGGTCGCGCGATGCACCCGCACCTGCTGCTCGAAGTAAACGACGACATGCGCGTCATGCAGGACGAGATCTTCGGTCCGCTGCTGCCGATCGTGCCTTACAGCCGCATCGAAGACGCCTTCGCCTACATTAACCAGCGCCCCCGGCCGCTTGCGCTGTACTACTTCGGCTACAACAAGGCCGAACAGCAGCGGGTACTGGAACAGACCCACTCCGGTGGTGCCTGCATGAACGACACCCTGCTGCATGTAGCCCAGGACGACATGCCCTTCGGTGGTATCGGCGCTTCCGGCATGGGCCACTATCACGGCCACGAGGGTTTCCTGACCTTCAGCAAGGCCAAGGGCGTTTTGATCAAGCAACGCTTCAACGCCGCCCGCCTGATTTACCCGCCATACGGCAAAGCCCTGCAAAAGCTGGTGTTCAAACTGTTCATTCGCTGACCAAAACCAACCACAGGCCTAATAACAATGACCACAAGCCTGACCGAAACCGCCGTGCTGAGCCGGCGCGGCCTGCTGAAATTCAGCCTCGGCGCAACGGCCTTCCTCGCCACTGCAGGGCTGGGTGCCAGCCTCAGCGGTTGTTCTGCCAGCCAGCCGGCGAATGGCTACAAGGCCCTGCGCGACGCCGACTTGCCAGTGTTGCGGGCACTGATCCCCGTGCTGCTTGCCGGCAGTGTGGAGGCTGCAAAGATGCAGGATGCCGTCGCCAGCACCCTGCAAAGCCTGGACTACAGCCTCGATCACCTGTCACCGGAAATGCTCAAGCTGACCCGGCAACTGTTCGATGTGTTGGCCATGCCGGTTACCCGGGGCCCACTGACGGGTATCTGGGGGGCCTGGGAAAATGCCAGTGCCGAGCAGATCCAGCACTTCCTCCAGCGCTGGCAAAACAGCTCGCTGGGCCTGCTGCGCATGGGCCATAGCTCGCTGATCCAGCTGGTGATGATGGCCTGGTACGGCTGCCAGGCATCCTGGGGCCATTGCGGTTACCCCGGCCCACCGAAAATCTGAACACCATAAAACGCCAAAACAATAAGAGTGCCCCCATGCCTGTACCTGATCCGTTTCGCGAAGGCATTGCCCGCGGCTGGAAAACCCATGACGGCTCCCGACTGGAGCAAGACCTGACCCTGGAAGCGGACGTCGCCATCATCGGCAGCGGCGCGGGCGGCGCCACCAGCGCTGAAATCCTCAGTGCTGCAGGCCTGCGGGTGCTCCTTATCGAAGAAGGCCCACTCAAGACCAGCAGTGACTTCAAGCTGCTGGAAACCGAGGCCTACAGCAGCCTGTATCAGGAAGGCATCGGGCGCATGAGCAAGGATGGTGCGATTACCATCCTGCAAGGCCGTGCAGTGGGCGGCACCACGCTGATCAACTGGACCTCGAGTTTCCGCACACCGGCGCCAACCCTGGCGCACTGGGCAAGTGAAATGGGGGTCAAGGGGCACAGCGCTGAAGAAATGGCACCCTGGTTCGAGCAAATGGAGCAGCGCCTGGGCGTTGCGCCCTGGATCATGCCGCCCAACGCCAACAATGAAGTGATCCGCACCGGCTGCGAAAAGCTTGGCTACAACTGGAAAGTCATCCCGCGCAACGTTCGCGGCTGTTGGAACCTGGGCTATTGCGGGATGGGCTGCCCGGTCAACGCCAAGCAATCGATGCTGGTGACTACCATTCCTGCCACCCTGGAGAAAGGCGGTGAGCTGCTTTACCTGGCCCGCGCCGAACGTTTCACCTTCGAAGGGGACAAGATATCCAGCCTGCAATGCCTGGCCATGGACGCGCGCTGCGTGGCCCCCACCGGGCGCACCATCACCGTCAAGGCCCGCCATTACGTGCTGGCCGGTGGCGGCATCAACAGCCCGGCCCTGCTGATGCGCTCCGATGCTCCCGACCCGCACAAGGTGCTGGGCAAGCGCACCTTTCTGCACCTGGTCAACTTTTCCGCCGGGCACTTCGAACAGGTGGTCAACCCCTTCTACGGCGCGCCGCAATCGATCTATTCCGACCATTTCCAGTGGCTCGACGGCACCACCGGGAAGATGTCCTACAAGCTGGAAGTGCCGCCGCTGCAACCGGCGCTGGCAACCACCCTGCTCGGCGGCTTCGGCCAGGACAACGCCTTGCAGATGGCCCAACTGCCACACACCCATGTGATGCTCGCCCTGTTGCGCGATGGCTTCCACCCCGAAAGCCAGGGCGGTACCGTGCAATTGCGCAGCGATGGCTCACCGGTGCTCGACTACCCCGTGTCGGCCTATGCCTGGGATGGCGTGCGCCGGGCTTTCCACAGCATGGCTGAGATCCAGTTCGCCGCCGGTGCGGAAAAAGTCATGCCGCTGCATGGCGATGCCCGCTATGTGAAAACCCTGGCCGAAGCCCGGCAAATGATCGATGGCCTGAGCCTGGAGCTCTACCGCACACGCTTGGGTAGCGCCCATGTCATGGGCGGTTGCGCAATGGGTGAAGAGCCAACCCAGGCAGTCACCGACAGCCTCGGCCGCCACCATCAGTTGCAGAACCTGTCGATCCACGATGGTTCTCTTTTCCCCACCAGCATCGGCGCCAACCCGCAGTTGTCGGTGTACGGTTTGAGCGCACAATTGGCTACGGCGCTGGTGCAACGGCTGGGCCAAGTCTGATGGCAGGGTTTATTCGTCCTGTCTATAGTCCGATCTGGCGTATCGCATGACTTGGCCGACCGAGCATGCTGCGATACCATCCGAATCCCCAACGGACTCCCGCCAGGACGACGCGATGAACCGAGTGTTGTACCCAGGTA
>CAYVPI010000015.1:0-58334 GCA_964453495.1 uncultured Pseudomonas sp.
CGGCTTGCTGGTCTATCCGGGCGCACAGATGGCGGCGGTGTATGGCCTGACCGACCTGTTTGCGGTGGCCAACAAGATCCGTGACGACATGGGTGCCCATGAGTTGCCGGTGCTGCGGATCAGCCATTGGTCGGGCGGCCAGGGCGGCGTGGCAGTGCTGCCGGTGTTTGATACACATCCACAGCCCACTCACCAACCGGCGGTGATCATCGTGCCGCCGAGCCTGACGCAGATGCCTTCGGCCGCCGACCTTGAGCAATGCAGCATCGGCCTGCGCCAATGGCACAGCGAAGGTGCCTTGCTGGTGTCGGTGTGCGTCGGGGTGTTTTTCATCGCTGCCGCAGGCTTGCTCGACGGCCGTTCAGCCACCACCCACTGGAATTTCGCCCAGACACTGGCCGAGCAGTTCCCCAAGGTGCGGGTTGAAGCCAACCTGCCGATACTCGATGACGGCGACATCATCACCTCGGCGGGCTTGATGGCCTGGTGCGACCTGGGCCTGAAGCTGGTCGAGCGTTACCTGGGCCCGAGCCTGGCGGCGGAAACCGCGCGCTTCCTGGAAGTGGAGCTGGCCTGCCCGGAGCAACTACCGGGCAACAGCTTCACGCCCAAGCTCGGCCATGGCGACGAAGCCGTGCTGAAAGTGCAGCACTGGTTGCAGAGCACCGGCGCACGTGATGTGAGCCTGACGGCCATGGCCAGCCATGCCGGGTTGGAAGAGCGCACCTTTCTGCGGCGGTTTCGCAGCGCCACTGGTCTCAAGCCCACCGAATACTGCCAGCAAGTGCGAGTCGGCAAAGCCTGCCGGATGCTCGAGTTCACCAACCGCACCATCGACCAGATCGCCTGGGGTGTCGGCTACCAGGACCCCGGCGCCTTTCGCAAGGTCTTCCTCAAGTTCACCGGTTTCGCGCCCAGTGACTACCGCCGTCGCTTTGGCCCGGCGGCGCGACCGGCGGCCAACGCTTGAGCCTTGGCCGGTACGACACGCGATTGGCCCGGCGTCGGCTTGGTATTGCTCGCGTTAGCCTCTAAGATGTGCGCCAAACAAGGAATAGCTCATGTCTGACAAAGACACGATCTCCATGCAGATGGTGCGCGAAGCCCTGCTGCAAAGCTGTACTTCGGCAGCCGAAACCGAGCAGGTCTTGCTCAAGGCCGGAATCGATCCGCTATTGTTGCACCAGCCCGATGCGCGCATTGCGGCCACGGCGTATGCGCGCCTGTGGCGGTTGTTGGCGCGCCGGCACGACGATGAGTTTTTCGGCATGGACCCGCGTCGGCTCAAGTCCGGCAGCCTGGCCTTCATGTGCCGCGCGGCAATGACCCAGCCGACCCTGGCCAAGGGGCTGGAAATGGTCCTGGGGTATTTGTCGTTGACCTTCGAGCACCTGCAGGCCGAGCTGGTGCAACAACAGAGCCTGGCGGAAATCGTCCTTCTGGAGCGCGAACAACCGCCCCGTCGGCCGTTTACCTATTTCACTTATTGGATGATTGTGCACGGAGTCGCCTGCTGGTTGGCTGGGCGGCGCATACCGATCCTGGCGATCGAGTTGCGTTGCACCGAGCCGGATTACTGCGACGATTACCGGGTGATGTTCTCGGAAAACCTGCGCTTTGCCCGGCCGCGCACGCGCATGATCATCTCGGCCGATTGCCTGGATTTGCCCATCCGTCGCAGCGACAAGGAACTGCAGCGCTTTTTGGCCCAGGCCCCGGCCAATATCCTGGTCAAATACCGTAATCCGGACAGCCTGGCCCAGCGCATCAAGAACGACCTGCGCCAGTTTCCCGCCGAGCAGTGGCCGGAAACCGAAGCCCTGGCGACACGCCTGTGCATTTCCGCCTCGACCCTGCGCCGCCGCCTGGCAGAAGAGGGGCAAACCTACCAGGCGCTCAAGGACAGCGTGCGTAAGGAATTGGCGATCATCTGGCTGGCGGACCCGGAGGTCAGTTTCACTGACATCGCCCTTCGCCTGGGTTTTGCCGATGCCAGTTCGTTCTACAAGGCGTTTCGCAAATGGTGCGGCTCCAACCCCGGGCACTATCGCAGCCTGATCCTGGGCAATACTGGCCAAACCAGTCATCCAGATTGACAGCTTTGACCATTGTCGCGGAAGGGCTCTAGCGCGACTATCTACAGAACTTTCGTTGATTGATAAAAATAAAAAACGAGGATTCTGGCAATGCGCGATTACACCACCGCGGCGACTCGGTTCGACTACCTGCAAACCGCTGCGGCAGCCCTTGCTGGCGATTTGACTGCCCTTAATGCCTGCGTCGAGTGCTGCGACCGGCATGCCGACAGTGGGCGCACCGCGCTGTACTGGGAAGGCCGCGACGGCAGCAGTGCGCAGTACAGTTTTGCGCAGCTGCAAGCCCAGGCCGCACGCTTTGGCAATTTGCTCAAGGCCCAGGGCATTGGCCCGGGCGACAAAGTCGCAGGGCTGTTGCCACGCACCGCTGAACTGCTGATCACCATTCTCGGTACCTGGCGCGTTGGCGCGGTGTATCAGCCTCTGTTTACCGCCTTCGGGCCCAAGGCCATCGAACATCGCTTGAGCAATTCCGGCGCCAAGCTGGTGGTGACCGACAGCCTCAATCGCAGCAAGCTCGACGAAGTCAACGCTTGCCCGGCCATCTTGACCGTGGCTTCGGCTGCCGAGCAGCGCGCCGGTGACCTGAACTTTCATGAGCAACTTGAACAACAGTCGCTCGACTGCGCCCCTGTCATGATGGACGGCGAGGCTCCGTTTCTGTTGATGTTCACCTCGGGAACCACCGGCCCGGCCAAGCCGCTGGAAGTGCCCCTGCGCGCCATCGTCGCCTTCCAGGGCTACATGCGCGATGCCATCGACCTGCGCCCGGAAGACAACTTCTGGAACCTGGCCGACCCGGGTTGGGCCTATGGCCTTTACTACGCGGTGACCGGGCCTCTGTCACTTGGCCATTCGACCACGTTCTTCGATGGCCCGTTCAGCGTTGAAAGCACTTGCCGCATCATCCAGAAATACGCCATCACCAACCTGGCCGGTTCGCCGACTGCCTACCGCTTTCTGATCGCTGATGGGCAAACCTTCGCCGCCGGCATCAAGGGTTGCCTGCGGGTGGTCAGCAGCGCCGGTGAGCCGCTTAACCCCGAAGTGATTCGCTGGTTTGCCGACAACCTTGGCGTGACCATCCACGACCATTATGGCCAGACCGAACTGGGCATGGTGCTGTGCAACCACCATGGCCTGGAGCACCCGGTGCACATGGGCGCGGCGGGCTTTGCGGTGCCCGGCCATCGCATCGTGGTGTTGGACGAAAACAACCAGGAACTGCCGGCAGGGCAACCGGGCATCCTCGCGGTGGACCGCGAGCAGTCGCCGCTGTGCTGGTTCAACGGCTACCAGGGCAGCGTGACCAAGGCATTCGTCGGCAAGTACTACCTCAGTGGTGACACGGTCGAATTGAATGCCGATGGCAGCATCAGTTTCGTCGGTCGCAGCGATGATGTGATCACCACCTCCGGCTATCGAGTCGGTCCCTTCGACGTGGAGAGCGCCCTGATCGAACACCCGGCCGTGGTCGAAGCGGCAGTGATCGGTAAGCCCGACCCCGAGCGCACCGAGCTGGTCAAGGCCTTCGTGGTGTTGGGCGCTGACTATCAGGCCAGCCCCGAGTTGGCCGAGACCCTGCGCCTGCATGTGCGTCAGCGCCTGGCCGCGCACTCTTACCCGCGTGAAATCGAATTCGTCACTGAGTTGCCCAAGACCCCGAGCGGCAAATTGCAACGCTTCATCTTGCGCAACCAGGAAATCGCCAAACAACACGCTGAAGCCGCCCAAGCGGCCAGCGCCTGAACCAAGGACTGCGTCATGCAAATAACCAACAAGATTTTCCTCGTCAGCGGTGGAGCCTCGGGCCTCGGTGCCGCCACCGCGCAAATGCTGATCGACGCCGGTGCCAAGGTGATGCTGGTCGACCTCAATGCCGAAGCCGTGGCTGCCAAGGCTCAGGCCCTGGGTGCCAATGCCCGCCACGTGGTGGCCGACATCAGCCAGGAAGCGGCCGCCCAGGCCGCAGTGCAAGCGACGGTCAGCGCCTTTGGCGGGCTTAACGGCTTGATCAACTGTGCCGGGATCGTTGGCGCCGAGAAGATCCTCGGCAAGAACGGCCCGCACGGCCTGGAAAGCTTCAGCCGGGTGATCAACGTCAACCTGATCGGCAGTTTCAACCTGCTGCGCCTGGCCGCCGCAGCCATCGCCGAGGGTGATGCCGGTGCCGACGGCGAACGTGGGGTGATCATCAATACCGCGTCCATCGCCGCCTACGATGGCCAGATCGGCCAGGCGGCCTATGCCGCTTCCAAGGGCGCCATCGCCAGCCTGACCCTGCCGGCCGCCCGTGAACTGGCGCGCTTTGGCATCCGCGTAATGACCATCGCCCCCGGCATTTTCGAAACGCCGATGATGGCCGGCATGACCGACGAAGTCCGCAGCTCCCTGGCCGCCGGTGTACCGTTCCCGCCGCGCCTGGGTAAACCCCAGGAGTATGCCGCGATGGCACGGCATATCATTGAAAACAGCATGCTCAACGGTGAGGTGATCCGTCTCGACGGCGCCTTGCGCATGGCCGCCAAGTAAGCGCAGGAGAATTCGTCATGACCCTATCCAATGATCCAATTGTCATCGTCAGCGCCGTGCGTACACCCATGGGTGGTTTCCAGGGCGAACTGAAAAGCCTCAGCGCACCGCAACTGGGTTCTGCCGCCATTCGTGCCGCGGTCGAGCGCGCGGGCGTCGACGCCGACAGCGTCGAGCAAGTGCTGTTCGGCTGCGTATTGCCGGCAGGCCTGGGCCAGGCGCCGGCGCGCCAGGCAGCCCTGGGTGCTGGCCTGAGCAAGGCCACCACCTGCACCACCCTGAACAAGATGTGCGGTTCGGGCATGCAGGCCGCCATCATGGCCCATGACCTACTGCTGGCTGGCAGCGCCGATGTGGTGGTGGCTGGCGGTATGGAAAGCATGTCCAACGCGCCGTACCTGCTCGACCGTGCCCGCAGCGGCTACCGCATGGGCCATGGCAAGGTTATCGACCACATGTTCTTCGACGGCCTGGAAGATGCCTACGACAAGGGTCGCCTGATGGGCACCTTTGCCGAAGATTGCGCCGAAACCAACGGTTTCACCCGCCAGGCCCAGGACGACTTCGCCATTGCTTCATTGACCCGCGCCCAACAGGCGATCAAGGACGGCAGCTTCGCCGCCGAAATCGTCCCGGTCCAGGTCACGGTCGGCAAGGAACAACGCCTGATCAGCGATGACGAGCAGCCGCCCAAGGCCAGCCTGGACAAGATCGCCAAGCTCAAGCCGGCGTTCCGTGAAGGCGGTACGGTGACAGCAGCCAACTCCAGCTCCATTTCCGATGGCGCGGCGGCCCTGGTGCTGATGCGCCGCTGCGAAGCCGACAAACGTGGCCTCAAGCCGTTGGCGGTAATTCACGGCCATGCGGCATTCGCCGATGCCCCGGGGTTGTTCCCGGTCGCCCCGGTCGGCGCCATTGAAAAGCTGATCAAACGCACCGGCTGGCGCCTGGATGAAGTCGACCTGTTCGAAATCAACGAGGCCTTCGCCGTGGTCAGCCTGGTCACCATGGGCAAGCTGGAGCTGCCCCACGACAAGGTCAACGTGCACGGCGGCGCCTGCGCCTTGGGTCACCCGATCGGTGCCTCGGGCGCGCGAATCCTGGTGACGCTGCTTGCGGCCCTGCGCCAGAAAGGGCTTAAACGTGGCGTCGCGGCGATCTGCATTGGTGGCGGCGAAGCCACTGCCATGGCCGTCGAGTGCCTGTACTGAGGTGAACCATGCTACCCAATGAAGAACAACTGCAGATCAGCGAAGCGGCCCGCCAGTTCGCCCAGGAGCGCCTGCGCCCGTTTTCGGAAAAGTGGGACCGCGAGCACCTGTTCCCCCGCGAAGCCATCGCCGAAATGGCCGACCTGGGCTTCTTCGGCATGCTGGTGCCGGAGCAGTGGGGCGGTTGCGATACCGGTTACCAGGCCTATTCCATGGCCCTGGAGGAAATCGCCGCCGGCGATGGTGCCTGCTCGACCATCATGAGCGTGCACAACTCGGTGGGTTGCGTGCCGATCCTGAAGTTCGGCAATGACGATCAAAAGCGCCAGTTCTTGCAGCCCCTGGCCAGCGGCGCCATGCTCGGCGCCTTTGCCCTGACCGAGCCCCAGGCCGGCTCCGACGCCAGCAGCCTGAAGACCCGTGCCCGCCGTGATGGCGATCATTACATCCTCAATGGTTGCAAGCAGTTCATTACCTCCGGGCAGAATGCCGGCGTGGTGATTGTGTTCGCGGTCACCGACCCTGCGGCCGGCAAGCGCGGCATCAGCGCCTTTATCGTGCCCACCGATACGCCCGGTTACCGCGTTGCCCGAGTCGAAGACAAGCTTGGCCAACACGCCAGCGACACCTGCCAGATCCTCTTCGAAGACCTGCGCCTGCCGGTAGCCAACCGCCTGGGCGAGGAGGGCGAAGGCTACAAGATCGCCCTGGCCAACCTGGAAGGCGGACGCATCGGCATCGCCGCCCAATCGGTCGGCATGGCCCGCGCTGCCTTCGAGGTGGCGCGCGACTATGCCCGTGAGCGGGAAACCTTCGGCAAGGCCATCATCGAGCATCAGGCGGTAGCCTTCCGCCTGGCAGACATGGCGACCTCCATCGCCGTGGCGCGGCAGATGGTGCATTATGCTGCGGCCCTGCGCGACAGCGGCAAGCCGGCACTGGTGGAAGCCTCCATGGCCAAGCTGTTTGCCTCGGAAATGGCCGAAAAGGTGGTTTCCTCAGCCCTGCAGACCCTGGGCGGTTATGGCTACCTGAGCGACTTCCCGCTGGAGCGGATCTACCGCGATGTGCGCATCTGCCAGATCTACGAGGGCACCAGCGATATTCAGCGCATGGTCATTGCGCGCAACCTTTGAAGGGAGACAGTTTCGATGACGTTTGAATGCATTTTGTTGGAGATTCGTGAGCGTGTGGCCCTGATCACCCTCAACCGCCCGCAGGCGCTCAACGCCCTGAACGCGCAGTTGATCGATGAACTGAACACCGCGCTCGACAGCCTGGAAGCCGACCGCAACATCGGCTGCATTGTCCTGACCGGTTCTGCCAAGGCCTTTGCGGCCGGGGCCGACATCAAGGAAATGGCCGAGCTGACCTACCCGCAGATCTACATGGACGACCTGTTCAGTGCAAGTGACCGGGTTGCCAACCGGCGCAAGCCAATCATCGCCGCGGTGTCCGGTTTCGCCCTGGGCGGTGGCTGTGAGCTGGCGCTGATGTGCGATTTCATCCTGGCAGCGGACAACGCCCGCTTTGGCCAGCCGGAAATCAACCTCGGCGTGCTTCCAGGCATGGGCGGCACTCAGCGCCTGACCCACGCGGTCGGCAAGGCCAAGGCCATGGAGCTGTGCCTGACCGGCCGCCTGATGGATGCCGAAGAAGCCGAACGGGCGGGCCTGGTGGCGCGCATCGTGCCCCAGGAAAAACTGCTCGACGAAGCCCTGGCCGTGGCGGCGAAAATCGCCAGCAAGTCGGTACCGGTGGCGATGATGGTCAAGGAAACGGTCAACCGTGCCTTCGAGGTCAGCCTGTCTGAAGGCGTGCGCTTCGAGCGTCGCGTGTTCCACGCAGCCTTCGCCACCCAGGACCAGAAAGAAGGCATGGCCGCGTTCGTGGCCAAGCGTGAGGCACAGTTCAAGGATTGCTAACCGCTTGTGTTGTGGGAACCGATCTGTGTGAGCGGCCTTGTGGGAGCGGCCCGGGCCGCGATGGGCTGCGAAGCGGCCCCGGTTCCCGATCTGAAGCCATGAACCAATGGGGCCGCCAGGCGGCCCTTCGCGGCCGGGGCCGCTCCCACAGGTTTCATATGTGCTGTATACAGCCCTTCCCGACAAAATCCCTGTCTTTTCAGTTGCTGCCAGCCAAAGTCGGCCGTAGACTGCCGCCCCCTGTAAATTGAGTGCCAGATGGTGCTTGAAGAATTCCGCGCCTGGCGGCCTGTTCGCCAGATGCAGCCGATTCGCCTTAGATGCACGTATTTTTTATAGAGAAATCAATGACAAAGGAAAAGTTGCTGGCGATGCCAGCCGATGACTACATGAATGCCGAGCAACTGGCTTTCTTCACTGAGCTATTGCAAGCCTTGAAGGTCGAGACCCATGAGCGCATCGAGCAGAACCGTGTAGCCATCGAGAGCCTGGACACGCCTGCTGATCCTGCCGACGCCGCATCGGTTGAAGAAGAGCGCCACTGGCTGGTCAACGTGATCGATCGTGATCAGCGTCTGCTGCCGCAACTGGAGCAGGCCCTGGGCCGCATCGCCGACGACAGTTTTGGCTGGTGCGACGACAGCGGCGAGCCTATCGGCCTCAAGCGCCTGCTGATCAGCCCGACCACCAAGTACTGCATCGAAGCGCAAGAGCGTCACGAACAGATCGACAAGCACCAGCGCCAGGCCTGACCTGCGTTGCGGTGAGCAAGGCTCCGGGGTTTACCCCGGGGCCTTTTTGCATTGTGCGCGCGCAGGTTTATTGCAGCCGATGCAAAACTGCTATTCATCCGATAGCTGTTTACGAGGCCACAAGAGGTTTATTATAGATAGATAGTTAGGCAGCTAATGAAATCTCGGGAGGGAATTCATGAAAAGCAAAGTCGATGTCGCCGTGATGATTGGCAGTGGCGTGCCGGCTTCCCTGCAGGCGCAGGGCAAGCGCGTATGCTGGGTTGTATTGCTTAACGGCGAGCAGTACGGGACGGCATTCGCCAGCCGCAGCGAGGCCGAGCAATGCCGCGCCGCCTGGCTGGCGCAGCTTGCACCGATTGGTGAAGATGCACGGGCCGCCCTAGGGGTGTAGGCGCTCGTTGAGTTCGTCCACGACTTCAGCCCAATCGGCATCTTCGATGAGTTCGTCCTTCAAGAACTTTTTCTGTTGCTCGCTCCAGAACGGCGCATCGGACAGTTTCATATCGCGCGCAAGCCGGTGCTCGGTGATAAAGGCATCGATACTGGCAGGGTCCGATGCCAGGCCGAGTTGGTCGAACAGGGTACTTAGAGTCTTGGTCTGCAGTTCCATGTCAGCTCCTTGGCAGGCCAGGCTGCCGGCGATTGTCTGTCGTACAGTATCTGAGGGATGCAACGGCTCGGAGTTCGCTAGCGGGTCAATTGCAATACTCTAGCCTGCGCGCCAGTGCACAGGCGTCGTCGTGCTGGCGCCTGAAGCCCATCACCCGACCAGTGGCATGGTCGATGATGTGAAAAAAGCCTACACCTGCTGGTACAACCTTGTAACGGGGCAGCGGTGGCTGGTCCTGATGCGCCATGTGCGGGTAAAATGCACCGCCGAATGCAGCCTGGGGGGAGGCTATGTTGGCGACAAGTGCTCGACGGATTTCCATATTTTCGTGCATATTTGTTTCCTTACGTATTCATCGGCGGTATAGAGTGTGTCCGTGATTCGGTCGGCAACACCCGTGTTGTCTGGTTGTCCGAAATCAATGCTTCAAGCTATCGCATTTTTTCTACTGTTTTGCTGTCAGAAAAGGCGACCTTGGGTGAAGACCTCTGCCGAAATTCCTTTGTATGGCGTTCGCTTACACAGGACAGCGTGATTTCTCTCAAGGCTGGATGCCTCTAGGTCGAGACTTGGCGTGTTCATGTCCACTAGTCTCTGCTGCTCCAGTAGGAGGCACCTGTCGTAACCACGACCTGCCCGTGTTCACTCCGGTCGGGTTGTCGGGTTCGTGGCGTTTTGTTTTGTGTTGCTTCTTCAGCGGTTGTCATTGCGTGGTTATCTTTTTTTGCTGCCCGCAGTTGGGGCGGTTCTTTCTTTTGTATTGAGGGTTTTTCATTGGCAGTCAGCAATCTCGATATGCATGCCTTGTTCGTGCTGGGCGATCTTAGGGCCAAACTGGTCAAACAGTTCCAATCGCGTTTTGTATATGTCACGGAACAAAGTGCCGAAGGCATCTACATGGCCGAAATCGATACCGAAGGTGCGTTGGTGGTCGACGACAAGCCGCGCCTGGAGTTGAAAGTGGGCGACCACTTCCGTGCAGCGGTATTGCCGAGCCGCGAAGGCGGCAAGATGGAAATCAAGTTCCGTGACATCAAGATGACCGTCTACGGCCTGGGCGACTATGCCTTCGTCAATACTGCCGATGGCCATGGCATCGTGTTCCGGGAAGGGGCGACCGTAATGTTGGTGTTCGCCGCCAACCAGCAATTGCAGGAAGGCCTGTCCAAGACCTTGAAAGCCGTTACCGCCAAGGCCGCCAAATGGCGCAAGGGCGAGTTGACCTTCAAGGCCAGCGAGTAACTCGCCAATTGCAAACTGGCCGGTGTGTCGGTGCCGTTACCGTTCGAACAGGGGAACCTCGGCTACAGTCAGTTGACTGAACAATTGCCAGCAAGAGGTCGGCAACCCTGATTGCATTGGAGGTACACGAGCATGCTTACACTCCGTGCGCTGCTGATCGGTACCCTGGCCAGCCTGACCCTGGCCATTATGCCGATGCCCATGGCGCTGCGGGCCGCCGAGGCGCCCATCCATTTCGCCGACCTTAACTGGGAAAGCGGCAGCCTGATTACCGGCATCCTGCGGCACATCGTCGAGAAGGGCTACGGCTTGCCCACTGATACGTTGCCAGGCACCACCATCACCCTGGAAACGGCGCTGGCCAAGAATGATATCCAGGTGATCGGTGAAGAGTGGGCCGGTCGCAGCCCGGTGTGGGTCAAGGCCGAGGCCGAAGGCAAGGTGTTGGCGCTGGGGGATACGGTCAAGGGGGCAACCGAAGGCTGGTGGGTGCCCGAGTACGTGGTCAAGGGCGACCCGGCCCGAGGTATCAAGGCGCTGGCACCGGAGCTGCGCAGCGTGAGCGACCTGCCGCGCTACAAGGCGGTGTTCCAGGATCCGGAGGCACCCGGCAAGGGCCGTTTTCTCAACAGCCCGATCGGCTGGACCTCGGAAATCGTCAATGCGCAAAAGCTCAAGGCCTACGGCTTGAGCGGCAGCTACGTGAATTTTCGCAGTGGCTCGGGAGCGGCGCTGGATGCCGAGATCAATTCATCGATCCAGCGGGGTAAGCCGGTGTTGTTCTATTACTGGTCGCCGACGCCATTGCTTGGGCGGCACAAGCTGATCCAGCTCCAGGAACCGCCATTCGATGCCAAGGCCTGGGCAACCTTGACCGACCCTAGCAACCCCAACCCGCAACCCACCCGCTCGCTGCCGTCGAAGTTGTCCATTGGTGTTTCCGCGCAGTTCAACAAGCAGCATCCTGAAGTTGCCGCCTTTTTTGCCAAGGTGCAGATCCCCATCGAGCCGCTGAACAAGGCCCTGGCGCAAATGAGCGAAAAACACCAGGACCCGCGTCAGGCCGGCGTGGACTTTCTCAAGGCTCACCCTGATATCTGGAAACCCTGGTTACCCGAGGATGTTGCGGCGCGGGTCAGCGCCAGCCTGAATTAACTGCCTCCGTCGCGGCGGCTGCTGACTTCGCCCGGCACCGGGTCGCCGGCCATGCGCTTGCGAAACAGGGCAGCGCGAGCCAGCAGCAAGGTGGTCACCGGCACGGTGATCGCCAGCAGGATCGGGATCAGCCAGGCGTGCAGGATCGGCCCTTGCTTGAGGGCACTGAAGAACAGGATCGACGCCAGTGCCACGCACCAGGCGCCCAGGGTCGAGGCCAGGGCCGGCGGGTGCATGCGCTGGAAGAAATCTTGCATGCGCAACAGGCCCAGCGCGCCGGTCAGGGCGAACAGGCTGCTGCCCAGGATCAGCGCCGCCGTGAGCCATTCGACCCACACTGGCAGTTCAATGGTTTCATTCATTCGATCACCTCGCCACGCAGCAGGAATTTGGCCAGGGCAAAGGAGCCGACGAAGCCGAACAGGGCAATCAGCAATGCCGCTTCGAAGTAGGTGTCGCTGGCGTAGCGAATGCCCAGTACCAGCATCACCAGCATGGCCAGGATGTACAGGTAGTCCAGCGCCAAGACGCGGTCCTGGGCGGACGGGCCCTTGAACAGCCGCACCAGGGTCAGGAACATGGCAGCGGCAAAGATGAACAGGCTGAGCACGATGGTGTTGGCGAGCAGGCCGGTCATTCGAAGATCTCCATCAGCGGGCGTTCGTAGGTGCTCTTGAAGTGCTCGATAAATTGCTCTTCGTCGTCCAGGTCGAACACGTGCAACAGCAGGATGCTGCGATCCAGGGCCAATTCCGACCAGACGGTGCCGGGAACCACCGTACAGATCATCGACAACGCGGCCAACCCATTGGCATCGCGCAGCTCCAGCGGGACCTTGACGAAGGCCGAGCGCGGCGCACGCCGCCCGGTGTTCCAGACAGCCCAGCCCACCTGCAGGTTGGAAACCACCACGTCGATACCGACCCGCAGCACCAGGGCAATGATGACCCCAGGACGCTGCAGACGCACCTGTAATGGCCGCAGGGGCGCCATGAGAATCGGGGCGAAGATGGCCAGCACGGCACCGAGCAGCAGGTTGCCGATGCTCAACGACAGGTTCAGCAGCAGCCACAAGCCCCATAGTGCCAGTGAAAACCAGGGTGCCGGGAACAGTCGCCTCATGGTTGCACCTCCGTCAGTGCAGCCTGTGCAACGGGGTTGGGCACCGGCAGTGTGCCCAGGACTGCACTCACGTACTGCTGCGGGTTGGCAAGCGTGGCCGCGGTTTCAGTGGTGTAGCGCAGCAGCGGTTCGGCGCGCAGGGTCAGCAGGATGCACAGGCCGAGCAAGGCGATGATGGGCACGCATTCGTAGTGGCGCAGCAGCGGCGAAGGCCGTTCCTGAGGCGTCCAGAAACGCTGGATACCGACCCGGGCCATGGCGATCAGCGAGGCCAGCCCGGACAGGATCAGCAGCACCACAAAGCCCCAGCCTGCCAGTGACAGGGGCTGCGTGGTTGCAACCCCGAGCCCCTGCGGATTGAACAGCGCGGCGATCAAACTGAGCTTGCCGATAAAGCCCGAGAGCGGCGGCATGCCGACGATCAACAGGGTACAGGCGATGAAACTCAGGCCCAGGAATGCCATGGTCCAGGGGATGACCTGGCCGATCACGGCTTTTTGCTCATCGTCCAGGTTGATGCCTTTGGGCGGGTGCAGGGACTCAATCGCCGGCGGCAGCAAGTCCGGGTCATCGTCCAGCGTCAGCTCGTTCACCGAGCGTGAGCGTTCGATCAATTCGGCGAGCAGGAACAATGCGCACAGGGCCAGGGTCGAGCTGACCAGGTAGAACAGCGCCCCGGCGATCAGGCTGCTCTGGCCGAAACCAATGGCGGCCAGCAGGATGCCGGCCGACACCAGGATGCTCAAGCTGGCCATGCGCTCCAGGCGCTGGGCCTTGATGATCGACAGTGCCGCGCAGGCAATGGTCACCAGGCCACCGTATACCAGCCAGTCGCCACCGAAAAAGGCCGAGTCGCCGGCCTCAGCGGAAAATAGCAAGGTCCACAGGCGCAGGATGGTATAGATACCGACCTTGGTCATGATCGCGAACATCGCCGCCACCGGAGCGCTGGCCGAGCTGTAGGCCGGTACCAGCCAGAAATTCAGCGGCCAGGCGCCGGCCTTGGCCAGGAACGCGGTGGCCAGGATCGCCGCGCCCGCATGCAGCAGGCCACGATCGGCTTCAGGTATCAACGGAATCTTCACCGCCAGGTCGGCCATGTTCAAGGTACCGGTCACGCCGTAGAGCATGGCGGCGCCGATCAAAAACAGGGACGAAGCCAGCAGGTTGATCGCAATGTAGTGCAACCCGGCCGACACCCGCGCGCGGCCCGAGCCATGCAGGAGCAAACCGTAGGATGCAGCCAGCAGGACTTCGAAGAACACGAACAGGTTGAACAGGTCGGCGGTCAGGAAGGCACCGTACAGGCCCATCAGCTGGATCTGGAACAAGGCATGGAAGCTGGCGCCGGCACGGTCCCAACGGGCCATGGCGAACAGCAGGGCGCTGACGCCGATGATACCGGTCAGCACCAGCATCAGCGCCGACAGGCGATCGACCGCCAACACGATGCCGAACGGTGCGGGCCAATTGCCCGGCAAGTACACGCCGATGGAGCTGGCCTGGCCCTGGTCCTGCACCCACAGCAACAAGGCGATGGCGATGCCTAGCCCGAGCAAACTGGACGTGAGGTTGATGCGAGCCTTGAGTGGGCGGTGTTTCTCGCCCAGCAGCAGCATCAGGGCAGCCGTCAAGAGTGGCAGCAGGATGGGCGCGACAATCAGGTTGGGCATCCAGCTCATTCCTTGGGCTCCCGTCCGTCCACGTGGTCAGTGCCAGTCAAGCCGCGTGAGGCCAGCAGCACCACCAGAAACAGCGCGGTCATGGCGAAACTGATGACGATCGCGGTGAGCACCAGCGCCTGGGGCAACGGGTCGGTGTAGTGCAACAGGTCCTGGGGCACGCCGTCCTTGATGATTGGCTCCTTGCCGATGAACAGGCTGCCCATGCTGAAGATGAACAGGTTGACCCCATAGGACAGCAGGCACAGGCCCATGATCACCTGGAAGGTCCGTGGCCGCAGGATCAACCACACGCCCGAGGCCGCCAGGACACCAATGGCAATTGCAATGACTTCTTCCATCAGGCGGCTTCCGCAGGGTTGAGGGTTTTGGGCTGGCTGCTCGGCCGGTGGCTACGCACCGACTGGTGGGCCAGGGCGGTGAGGATCAGCAACGTCGAACCAACCACCACGGTGAACACGCCGATGTCGAAGAACAGCGCGCTGGCGATATGGAAGTCGCCCAGCAGTGGCAGGTGCAGGTGCGCGGTATGGGTGGTGAGGAAGGGGTAGCCGAGCAGCAGCGCGCCCATGCCGGTCAGCGTCGCGCAGAGCAGGCCGGTGCCCATCCAGCGCAACGGGCGCAGGCTCATCTGCGCTTCCACCCATTGGGTGCCCGCCACCATGTACTGGAGGATGAACGCCACCGACATCACCAGGCCCGCGACGAAACCACCACCGGGCTGGTTGTGGCCGCGCATGAACAGGTACATCGAGACCACCAGCGCTACTGGCAGCAGCAGGCGCACCAGCACCGCCGGCACCATCATGAAGCCCAAGGCGGTATCGCTGGCACTGCGCGGGTTGACCAGGTCCGTGACCAGATCGGGCGCGAGCAGACGCTGCTGGGCCGGTAGCTGGATGCTCTCCTTGGGCGGGCGGAAGCGGCGCAGCAGGGCGAACACGGCCAATGCCACCGCCACCAGCACGGTAATCTCGCCAAGGGTATCGAAGCCGCGGAAATCCACCAGCATCACGTTGACCACGTTGCTGCCGCCGCCTTCGGGCAAGGCGCGGCTTAAGTAGAACGAGGAAATATCGTTGGGCGTAGGCCGCGTCAGCATGGCGTAGGACAGCAATGCCATGCCGCCGCCGACCAGCACCGACAGCGCCAGGTCACGTACCCGGCGAACTCGTGCCCGGCGCAGGCTGCCCGGCAGTGGCGAGACTTCCTCGATCCGCCGGGGTAGCCAGCGCAGGCCGAGCAGGATCAGGATGGTGGTCACCACCTCGACCACCAGTTGCGTGAGGGCGAGGTCCGGTGCCGAGAACCAGACGAAGGTAATGCAGGTCATCAACCCACATACGCTGACCATGGTCAGGGCCGCGAGCCGGTGGTACTTGGCCTGCCAGGCGGCCCCCAGGGCGCAGGCGATAGCGATCAACCAGAGTGTGACAAAAACGCCGGAGCCCGGGATTTTCGGCCGGTCGCCCCAGCTCAGGCCATAGGGAATCATTGGCAACAGGCCAGCGACGAAGGCCACCAGTACCAGCATGAACAGCTGCGCCTGCAGGCGACGAGTGCTGATCAGCCCTTCAATGCGGCGGGCCAGGCGCATCATCAGAATCTGACTGGCTTCGAACAGGCGCTTGCCATTGAGGCGGTAAACGAAGGGTGGATGCGGGAAGCGCCCGCCCTTGAGTTGCTTGCGTAGCATCAGGTAGACCAGGATGCCACCGCTCATGGCGACCAGGCTCATGATCATCGGCGCATTCCAGCCGTGCCAGATGGCCAGGCTGTATTCGGGCAGCGTGCCGCCGACCACCGGCAAGGCCGCCGCGGCCAGCAGCGGGCCAACCGCCTGGGCCGGGAACATGCCGACCACCAGGCAGGCCAGCACCAGCAGTTCGACCGGCGCACGCATCCAGCGCGGGGGCTCATGGGGTGTGTGGGGCAGGTCGGTGGCCGTGGGGCCGAAGAACACATCGACGGTAAAGCGCAGGGAATAGGCCACGCTGAAGGTACCGGCGATGGTCGCGATTACCGGCAAGGTTGCTTCGATCCAGGCGGTCGAGGTAATGAACACCGTTTCGGCGAAAAACATCTCCTTGGACAGGAAACCGTTGAGCAAGGGCACGCCGGCCATGGCGGCGCTGGCGACCATGGCCAGGGTCGCGGTAAACGGTATCAGCCGGAACAGTCCACTGAGGCGGCGAATGTCGCGGGTGCCGCTCTCGTGGTCGATGATGCCCGCGGCCATGAACAGCGAGGCCTTGAAAGTGGCGTGGTTGAGGATGTGAAACACTGCGGCTACTGCCGCCAGCGGGCTGTTGAGGCCCAGCAACAGGGTGATCAGGCCAAGGTGGCTGATGGTCGAGTAGGCCAGCAAGCCCTTGAGGTCATTCTGGAACATGGCCGTGTAGGCGCCCAGCAACAGGGTGCATGCCCCGGCGCCGCCGACGATCCAGAACCATTCTTCGCTGCCCGCCAGTGACGGCCACAGGCGTGCCAGCAAAAATACCCCGGCCTTGACCATGGTGGCAGAGTGCAGATACGCCGAAACCGGTGTCGGCGCCGCCATGGCGTGGGGCAGCCAGAAGTGGAAGGGAAACTGCGCGCTCTTGGTCAAGGCGCCCAGCAGGATCAGGGGCAGCAGTACCGGGTACAGGGCATGGGCGCGGATCAGGTCACCGGCCGCCAGCACCTTATCCAGGTCGTAGCTGCCGACCACATGGCCGAGCAGCAACACTCCCGCCAGCAGGCACAAGCCGCCGGCCCCGGTGACCATCAAGGCCATATAGGCACCGCGCCTGGCATCGGCGCGGTGGTGCCAATAGCCGATCAGCAGGAAGGAAAACAGGCTGGTCAGCTCCCAGAAAAACACCATCTGGATCAGGTTGCCGGAAATCACCAGGCCGAGCATGGCGCCCATGAACGCCAGGAAAAAGGCAAAGAAACGCGGCACCGGGTCGTCCGGCGACATGTAATAACGGGCGTACAGCGACACCAGCGTGCCGATGCCCAGCACCAGCATGGAGAACAGCCAGGCAAAGCCGTCCATGCGCAGGACCAGGTTCAGGCCCAGGCTCGGCAGCCAGGCATACTCTTCGCGAATAACGCCGCCGCCGGTGATTTGCGGGTAAAGGAGGCCAACCGAAATTGTACCGGCCAAGGCAATCAGGCCAGCCAGAAGGGATTCACTGTTACGCGCATTGTGTGGCAGCACAGCTGCCAGACAGCTGCCGACAAAAGGCAGAAGCAGTAGAACTATCAATGACATAGGTTTCTAATCTGCAGGGGTTTGTAACAGATCATACGTGTCGGTCCTTCGAACACCAAGGCAGAAGGTATGCCAAGATCCTAGAACACGCGTACATCCAGCAGATTTTTTATGACATTTTTTTGCTAAAAAGCATCGCGGGCAAGCCCGCTCCTACAGGTATCACACATCCCTGTAGGAGCGGGCTTGCCCGCGATGAGGCCCTAACGGCCAACATGCATTCCCACGCTGGAGCGTGGGAACGAGCGTCGGACGCTTAAGCCTCCCGCTTCACCACCAACGTCAGAATGTCATAACTGGCCACCAGTTCACCCAGCTGGTTGGTCACTTCCACATCCCACGCCACCACCCCTTGCGGGATGCCTTGCGGGCTCTTCTTGCCCTGGTCGATCTTGCGCTTGCAGGTCAGGCGCGCCTGGATGGTGTCGCCGATGCCCACCGGCGTGATGAAACGCAGGGTGTCGAGGCCGTAGTTGGCCAGTACCGGGCCCGGTGCCGGGGAGACGAACAGGCCGGCGGCTGCCGACAGCACGAAGTAACCGTGGGCGATGCGCTTGCCGAACTGCGATTCCTTGGCCGCGATTTCATCGAAGTGCATATAGAAGTGGTCGCCCGACAGGCAGCCGAAGTTGACCAGGTCGGCTTCGGTGACGGTGCGGCGGTGGGTCAGCAGCGATTCGCTGATCTGCAGGTCTTCGAAGTAGCGGCGGAACGGGTGCACTTCGGTCTCGATGACCTTGGCGCCACGCACGTGTTCGCCGGTAACAGCCGCCAGCATGGTCGGCGAGCCTTGAACGGCCGCGCGCTGCAGGTAGTGCTTGACCGCGCGCAGGCCGCCGAGCTCTTCACCGCCACCGGCGCGGCCCGGGCCGCCGTGCTTGAGCTGCGGCAGGGGCGAGCCGTGGCCGGTGGATTCGGCAGCAGCTTCGCTGTCTAGCACCAGCAGGCGGCCGTGCCAGGCTGCTGCAGCGGGGATGGCCTTGGCGGCGACTTGTGGGTCTTTGGTCACCAGGCTGGCGACCAGGCTGCCTTTGCCGCGTGCGGCCAGGGCCAGGGCTTCGTCGAGGTCGTTGTAGGCCATCAGGGTGCTGACCGGGCCGAACGCCTCGATGTCGTGAGCACCGCCTTCGGCATGCGGGTCGCGGGCCAGCAGCAGGGTCGGGGCGAAGAAGGCACCTTCATTGACGCCTTCGCCGCGTGGGGCAAAGCCGTCCTGCGCGCCGAACAACTGGTCGCAGCTCTGCAGCAGGCTGGCCACGCGCTCGCCAACGTCGGCTTGCTGATCATGGGAAGCCAGGGCGCCCATGCGTACGCCTTCGACCGATGGGTCGCCGACCACGACTTTGGCCAGGCGCTCGCGCAGGCGGGTGGCCACTGCGTCGATGTGCTTGGCCGGGACGATGGCGCGGCGGATGGCGGTGCACTTCTGCCCGGCCTTGGTGGTCATTTCGCGGACCACTTCCTTGATGTACAGGTCGAACTCTGCATCGTCCGGGGTAACGTCCGGGCCGAGGATGGCGCAGTTCAGCGAGTCGGCCTCGGCATTGAATGGCACCGAGTTGCGCACCAGGTTCGGGTTGACCCGCAGCTTGGCGGCGGTGTCGGCCGAGCCTGTGAAGGTCACGAAATCCTGGCCTTGCAAGCGGTCGAGCAGGTCGCCGGTGCTGCCGATCACCAGTTGCAGGCTGCCAGCTGGCAACAGGCCGGATTCGTGCATCATCCGCACCACGGCTTCGGTCAGGTAGCTGGTGGCGGTGGCTGGCTTGACGATGCACGGCATGCCGGCGAGGAAACTCGGTGCGAACTTCTCCAGCATCCCCCAGATCGGGAAGTTGAAGGCGTTGATGTGCACGACTACGCCGCCACGCGGCACCAGAATGTGGCTGCCGGCGAACTTGCCCAGTTTGCCCAGGGGGATGGCCGGGCCTTCGTGGACCACGTTGCCCGACGGCAGTTCGCGACTGCCCAGGCCCGAGTAAGTGAACAGGGTGGAGTTGCCGCCCTCGATGTCGATCCAGCTGTCGGCACGGGTTGCACCGCTGTGATGCGAAAGTGCGTAGAGCTGTTCCTTGCGCTCAGCCAGGTACAGGGCCAGTGCCTTGAGGCGTGCCGCACGCTGCTGGAAGTCCATGGCCATGAGCTCGCGCAGGCCTTGCTGGCGGGCATGATCGATGGCTTCGGCGAAGTCCGGGCGCTCTTCATGGGAGTAAGCCAGCACGTGGCCGTCCAGGGCACTGCGCAGGGCCTGGGCGCCGTGTTGGCCGATCCAGCGACCGGCAATGAAACTTTGCAGCGTAGGGGCGTGAGACATCACGGTTCCTCCGGGTAGTAATAAGTGCCGGCAGCGTCGTCGCTGCCGGCCGGGGTGGTTACCAGAGCGCCAGGGTGTAGCCGAGAATCAGGCGATTCTCGTCGATGGCGGTGGTCAAGCCGTTGCCGGAGCGGAACGTCACGTTACGCCAGCGCAGGCTGACGTTCTTGAGCGGGCCACTCTGGATGACATAGCTGATATCGGTGTCGCGTTCCCATTCGGTGCCGTTATTGACGCCGCCGGCAGCCTTGACGTGGCGTCCGTCGGTGTAGCGGGTCATGAACGTCAGGCCGGGAACGCCAAGGGCGACGAAGTCGTAGTCGTAGCGCAGTTGCCAGGAATCCTCGTCGGCGCGGGTGTAGGTGTTGAAGGTCACCAGGTTGACCACGTAGGGGTCGCCGCCATTGACGAACGGGAAGGCGCTGTCGCCGGACAGTTGCTGATAGCTGCCGCTGAACTTGTGCGCGCCGTAGGCCAGGGTGAGCATGCCGTTGAGGTTACGGTTATCGATGCGCCCTGCGCGTTCAGTGCCATCGCCGCGGCTGTCGAAGTAGCGCAGGTCGCTGCGCAGGCTCAGGCCTTCGGCCAAGGGCAGGGTGTGCACCAGGCCAACGAACTGCTGGCGGTAGATCTGCTCCAACTCACCGTAGAAATAGCTCAGGTTCAGTTGTGGGCTGAAGGCGTAGGTGCCACCGGCGAAGTTCAGGGCGTCACTGCGGGCCGCGCCGAAACCCATGTCGTCGCGGTTCGAGGAGTCGCGCAGGTTGGTCTTGGTCAGGCGCCCGCCATTGAGAGTCAGGCCGTTGATGTCCTGGCTGGTCAGTTGGCCACCCTCGAAGGTCGAGCTCAGCAGGCGGGTGTCGTTGTACATCACCACCGCCAGGGTCGGTTGCAGGGTACCCAGGCGCAGCACACTCTTGGCCAGGCGCGCTTTACCGGTCAGGCCCAGCTCACTGTAGTCATCATCGGGTTCCAGGCTGGTGCGGCCAAAAGGCAGCAGGCCGGTGCCCCGGCGATCGGGGCTGGAGTCGAGCTTGATCCCCAGTTCGCCCAGGGCATCCAGGCCGAAGCCGAGGGTGCCCTCGGTAAAGCCCGATTCGACCCGGGCGGTGAAGCCCTGGGCCCATTCGTCGGCTTTCGATTGTGGCGCGTTGTCCTGGCGAAAGTCACGGTTGAGGTAATGGTTGCGCAGTTCCAGCCTGGCGTGGCTGTCCTTGATGAAGTCAGCCGTGGCCGGTGCGGCCATGGGCAGGGTCAGGCTGGCCAGCAGCGAGGCCAGCTTCGGAGAGCGCGTGATACGAGTCTGGTTCATTGTTTTTATTCCCGACATGCTCATCATCCCTGTGCGCTCAGTGCTTGCTGGCGCCGGCAGCGCCGATACCGGTCATGGAGCGAATGAACTGGGCCAGGTAGCGGCCGCGCTCCTGCGCCGCACGCGGCGAGGTGTCGGTTACCGAGAACACCCAGGCGCCGAGGAAAGCCAGGCTCATGGAGAACAGCGCCGGGTTGGCATACGGGAACAAGGCCTTGTCGTGGTGCAGGACGTTGACCCACACAGCCGGGCTCAGTACCAGCAAGGCGATGGCCGACACCAGGCCAGTCATGCTGCCAATCACGGCGCCACGGGTAGTCAGGCCTTTCCAGTACATCGACAGGAACAGCACAGGGAAATTGACCGAGGCGGCAATCGCCAGCACCAGGCCGGAGAGGAAAGCAATGTTCTGCGACTCGAACATCAGGCCGAGGATAATGGCCAGCACGCCGATGACCAGGGTCGCCAGGCGCGACACGCGCATCTCTTCTTTCTCGCTGGCCTGGCCTTTGCGCATCACGCAGGCATACAGGTCATGGGAAACGGCCGAGGCGCCGGACAGGGCCAGGCCGGCTACCACGGCGAGAATGGTGGCGAAGGCCACGGCGGAGATGAAGCCCAGGAACAGGTTGCCACCCACTGCTTGCGCCAGGTGCACGGCGACCATGTTGCCCCCACCGATGATGGCGCCGGCAGCGTCGCGGTAGCTCGGCTCGGTGCCGACCATGACGATGGCGCCAAAGCCGACCACGATCAGCAGCAGGTAGAAGTAGCCGATGAAGCCTGTGGCGTAGAACACGCTCTTGCGCGCTTCCTTGGCATCGCTGACGGTGAAGAAACGCATGAGGATGTGTGGCAGGCCGGCGGTGCCGAACATCATGCCCAGGCCCAGGGAAATGGCGTCGACCGGGTTGGACAACAGGCCCCCCGGGGCCATGATCGCGGTGCCCTTGGCGTGCACGGCGGTGGCGCTGGCGAACATCGCCTCGGTGCTGAAACCGAAGTGCTTGAGCACCATGAAGGCCATGAAGGTAGTGCCCGACAACAGCATCACCGCTTTGATGATCTGCACCCAGGTGGTAGCCAGCATGCCGCCGAAGGTGACGTAGAACACCATCAGCACACCCACCAGCATGACCGCGTACAGGTAATCGATGCCGAACAGCAGCTCGATCAACTTGCCGGCACCGACCATCTGCGCCACCAGGTACATCAGCGCCACGGTCAGGGTGCCGAAAGCTGAGGTCAGGCGCACGGGGGTCTGCTCCAGGCGATAGGAGACCACGTCGGCGAAGGTGTACTTGCCCAGGTTACGCAGGCGTTCGGCGATCAGGAACAGGATGATGGGCCAGCCGGCCAATACGCCCAGGGCGTAGAGCAGGCCGTCGTAGCCGTTCATGAACATCATGGCGGAAATGCCGAGGAACGAGGCGGCGCTGATCATGTCGCCGGCAATGGCCAGGCCGTTCTGGAAACCGCTCATGCCGCCACCGGCGGTGTAGAAGTCACTCGCCGAGCGGGTGCGCAGGGCGGCCCAGCGGGTTACGCCGAGGGTAAACAGTACAAACAGCAGGAACATGCCAATGGCGTTCCAGTTCAAGGGGCGGGTAGCGCCTTCGGCGGCTACGGCCAGGTCGGTGGCCAGCAGCAGGGGCAGGGCAAACAGGGCGAGCAGCCGTTTCATTTGGCGCACTCCTGTTTGATCTTGTCATTCAGGGGGTCGAGCACGTTGTTGGCGCGGTAGACATAGATGCCGGTGAGGGCAAACGACAGCACCACCATGATCACACCCACCAGCATACCGACGCTGGTAACGCCGCCGCTCAGGGACTGGCCCAGCGTGCTGGGCGAGAATGCCACCAGCAGGACAAAGCCGTAATAGATGACCAGCATGGCCAGGGTCAACGTCCAGTTGAGCCGCTGTTTGCGGCGGATCAATTGTAGGTAGTCCGGATGCCGGCTGATGATGTCAATATCGTCTTGGGTCATGGGGCACTCTCTAGATTTTGTATTTTTTGTAGTTAGATGCTGCGGGTTTGCGGTGTGGCTTTTGTTGCTCTTGCTTCTCTGTAGGAGCTGCGGTGCGACGACTCGACTTGCCTGCGATGGGGCCACCGCGGTGGATCAGGCCGGCCGCGATCGCGGGCAAGCCCGCTCCTACAAGGGTGTGCGAGATTTAGATCTGGTCGAAATCGAGCACGACCTTCTGGCTGATCGGGAAGGTCTGGCAGGACAGGACATAACCTGCGGCCACTTCGTAGTCTTCCAGGGCGTGGTTGCTGTCCATTTCCACTTCGCCTTCGATAACCTTGCACTTGCAGGTCGAGCACACGCCGGCCTTGCACGAGTAGGGCAGTTCGGCGCCGATGGCGTTGCCGGCGTCGAGCACGCTGACGGTGTTGCGCGGCAGGTCGAAGGCCAGGGCGCGGCCATCGCTGATCACAGTGATCTGGCTCACGGCCGAGTCGACCTGACGGGCGGCTTCGCGTGCCTGACGCTTGTTTTCGCTACCAGCGGCGGCAAACAGTTCGAAGTGGATGCGTTCGCTCGGCATGCCCTTGGCCTTGAGGCTGTCGCGCACGGTTTCGGTCATTTCCTGCGGGCCGCAGATAAAGGCAGCGTCCAGGGCTTTCACATCCACCCAGCGGCTGAACAGCTGTTCGCATTTGCCGGCGTCGATGCGGCCGTTGTACAGGTCCACGTCCTGCTGCTCGCGGCTGAACACGAAGATCAGGTTCAGGCGTTGCAGGTAGCGGTTCTTCAGGTCCTCGAGTTGTTCGCGGAACAGCGCGCCGGAGCTGGAACGGTTGCCATAGAGCAGGGTGACGCGGCTGTTGGGCTCGGCTTCGAGGGTGGTCTTGATGATCGACAGGATCGGCGTGATACCGCTACCGGCGGCAACCGCCAGGTACTGGCCGTGGCGGGCCGGGTCCAGGGGAATGGAGAAATGCCCGGACGGCGGCATCACTTCCAGTACGTGACCGGCCTTGAGTACTTCGTTGGCGTAGGCCGAGAAACGCCCGCCCGCCACGCGCTTGACGGCAACGCGCAACTCGCCATCGTTGACACCGGTGCAAATCGAGTACGAACGGCGCACTTCTTCGCCGTCCAGCTCAGTGCGCATCACCAGGTGCTGGCCCTGGGTGAAATGAAAGCTTTGCTGCAGCTCGGCCGGAATGTCGAAAACAATGGATACCGCGTCGCGGGTTTCTGGCCGTACTTGCTTGACGGTCAGGCTGTGGAATTTGCTCATGGTCGTTCTCCAGCAGGCACGGCGGGCGCGCCGCTCAGATGCACTTGAAATAGTCGAAGGGTTCCCGGCAGTCGCAGCAGCGGTACAGCGCCTTGCAAGCCGTGGAGCCGAACTGGCTGAGCAGTTCGGTGTGGGCGCTGCCGCACTGCGGGCAGCACACCTCGGGGCTTTCGCCGAGCAGGCTGCGCTTGCTGGTGCTACCTTGCGGTGGCGCGATGCCGTAGGCGCGCAGGCGCTCGCGGCCGCTGTCGGTGATCCAGTCGGTGGTCCAGGCCGGGGTCAGCTTGCGTTCAAGCTGCGGCGCGGCGAAGCCGGCGTGCTCCAGGGCCTCGCGGATATCGGACTCGATCATCTCGGTGGCCGGGCAGCCGGAGTAGGTCGGGGTCACTACCACGTGGAGGTGACCGGCTTGCCAGTCGAGATCGCGGACAATCCCCAGGTCGACCACGCTGACCACCGGTACTTCCGGGTCCATGACCTGCTCGAGCACCGCCCAGGCCTGGCGCAAGTCGCCAGGCTGGGCCGCGCGCGCGCCGCGGTCGCTGCCGATCAGCTCACCAGGTTGCATCGGGGTAGGCTCGTGGCAGGTATTGCATTTCGGCCAGCAGCAGGCCCAGGTGCTCGCTGTGCAGGCCCTGGCGGCCACTCAGGTAGAAGTAGCTGGCCGGTGCCGGTACGGGCAGGGTGGCGCTGGCGAAAATGTCGGCGACCTTGTTCTGCCAGGCCGCAGCGATTTCCTGCGGGTTGCCGATGACGCCAGCCTGGTGCAGGCGCTGCTCGACGTCGTCGCTGTTGACCAGCTCGACAGTGAAGCGCCAGACCTGTTGGATGGCAGCCAGCATGCGCTGGTGGCTCTCTTCGGTGCCATCGCCCAGGCGCTCGATCCACTCGCCGGAGCGGCGCAGGTGATAGGTGACTTCTTTCAGGCCCTTGGCAGCGATACCGGCAATGCGTTCGTCGCTGGACTGGCTCAGGCCGTGCAGCACCTGGAAGTGCCAGGCATCAAAGAAGAACTGCTTGGCCATGGTCACGGCGAAGTCGCCATTGGGTTGTTCGACCAGCAGCAGGTTTCGGTACGAACGCTCGTCGCGGCGGAAGGCCAGGTCGTCGGCGTCGCGGCCGTCGTTGATCAGCTCGGCGGCATATTCCAGCCAGTTGCGTGCCTGGCCGACCAGGTCGAGGCCAACGTTCATCAACGCCAGCTCTTCTTCCAGGGCCGGGGCGTGGCCGCACCATTCGCACAGGCGCTGGCCCTGGATCAGGGCGCTGTCGCCCAGGCGCAGCAGGTATTGGATCAGATCGTTATTGTTAGTGGTCATGGTCGGCCTCACATGTGTCCGACTTCAGCGGGCAGCTCGTAGAAGCTCGCGTGGCGGTAGACCTTGTCGTCGGAAGGATCGAACAGCGGGTCCTTCTCGTCCGGGGAGGAGGCGGTGATCAGGGACGATGGCACCACCCACAAGCTCACGCCTTCACTGCGGCGGGTGTACAGCTCGCGGGCGTTTTCGATGGCCATGGCGGCGTCGGCGGCATGCACGCTGCCCACGTGCTTGTGGTTCAAGCCGTGCTTGCTGCGTACGAATACTTCAAAAAGAGTCCACTCGGACATGACAGATTCTCCAGGTCAGACGGCCAATCAGGCGGCGTTCTTGTTTTGTTTTTTACGGGCGTGGGCGACTGCGGCTGCGCGCACCCAGGCACCGTCTTCGATGGCCTTGCGGCGGGTGGCGACGCGTTCCTGGTTGCACGGGCCATTGCCCTTGAGTACTTCGTAGAACTCGTCCCACTGGATTTCGCCGAAATCGTAGTGGCCGCGCTCGGCGTTCCACTTAAGGTCCGGGTCGGGCACGGTGCAGCCCAGCAGTTCCAGCTGCGGGATGGTCTGATCGACGAAACGCTGGCGCAGCTCGTCGTTGCCCTGGCGCTTGATTTTCCAGGCCATGGATTGGGCACTGTTAGGGGAGTGTTCGTCGCTTGGGCCGAACATCATCAGCGATGGCCACCACAGGCGGTTGATCGCGTCCTGGACCATGTCCTTCTGCGCCTGGGTACCGTGGCGCATCATGGTCAAAAGAATTTCGTAGCCCTGGCGCTGGTGGAAGCTCTCTTCCTTGCAGATGCGCACCATGGCGCGTGCGTACGGGCCGTAAGAGGTGCGCTGCAGCACGACTTGGTTGACGATCGCGGCGCCGTCCACCAGCCAGCCCACTGCGCCCATATCGGCCCAGCTCAGGGTTGGGTAGTTGAAGATGCTCGAGTACTTGGCGCGGCCGTTGTGCAGCTTGGCGATTTCTTCGTCACGGTCGGCGCCCAGGGTTTCCATGGCGCTGTACAGGTACAGGCCGTGGCCGGCTTCGTCCTGGATCTTGGCCATCAGCTGCAGCTTGCGCTTGAGCGTCGGGGCGCGGGTGACCCAGTTGCCCTCGGGCAGCATGCCGACAATTTCCGAATGGGCGTGCTGGGAGATCTGCCGGATCAGGGTCTGGCGGTAGGCGTCGGGCATCCAGTTCTTGGCTTCGATCTTGATTTCAGCATCGATCTTTTCCTGGAAGCCGCGCTCCTGCTCGGACATCTCGTCCAGGGTCTTGACGCGTTTGACGCCGGTCTCAACCAGTTGTGCGTACATGCTGTGTCTCCAGCGGTGAAGGGTGGTCTTTAGCCTGGAGATATTTATAAGTGATACAAAAATAAATATCAAACACAAAATGACGTGTCGTAATATTTTTTTGTATCGCTTTGGGGTGGCGACTCCTCACCCCAACCCTCCCCCCAGGGGGGAGAGGGGCTGATTTATGATGGATTTGAGATAGGGAACGGTCTCTGAAAGCGCCGCGCAACGGCTCCCTCGCCCCTTTGGGGAGAGGGCTGGGGTGAGGGGCGGCCCGCAAAAAACGCCACCCAAAAAAAAGCCCCGCCAAAGCGGGGCCAAAGTCCGAACTGGTACTTACTTGCGGTTATCGAACACGTGGCAAGCCTTGCCCTCGGAACGCTTGATCGAGAACATTGGCTGCAAAACGATACGCGAGCTGATGCCAATGTAGGTCTTGATGTGACGGCTCAGTTCGCCGCACACCGCCTTCTGCTGGTCTTCACTCAGGTGCTGATGATCGGCCTTGAGCTCAACATGCACGTCGATGCTGTCCAGGTTGCCATTGCGATACAGATGGATCTCGTAAGACTCCGAAAGCTGTTTGACTTTCAGGACCTGCTCTTCGATCTGAGTCGGGAACACGTTGACGCCACGGATGATCAGCATGTCGTCGCTGCGGCCGGTGATCTTGTCGATGCGGCGCATCGGGCGCGCAGTGCCGGGCAGCAGGCGGGTCAGGTCGCGGGTGCGATAGCGGATCATCGGCAGGGCTTCCTTGCTCAGCGAGGTGAACACCAGTTCACCCAGCTGGCCGTCGGGCAGCACTTCGCCGGTCACAGGGTCGATGATTTCCGGGTAGAAGTGGTCTTCCCAGATGGTCGGGCCGTCTTTGCTCTCGGCGCATTCCATGGCCACGCCCGGGCCCATGATTTCTGACAGGCCGTAGATGTCCAGGGCGGTGATGCCCATGCGCGCCTCGATGGCGCTGCGCAGCTCGCCGGTCCACGGCTCGGCGCCGAAGATGCCCAGGCGCAGGGCCAGCTTGTGCGGGTCGATGCCCTGGCGTTCGATCTCGTCGGCGATGTTGAGCATGTACGACGGGGTGACCATGATGATGTCCGGCTGGAAATCACGGATCAGCTGGACCTGCTTCTCGGTCTGGCCGCCAGACATCGGGATCACCGTGCAACCCAGGCGCTCGGCACCGTAGTGGGCGCCCAGGCCGCCGGTGAACAGGCCGTAGCCATAGGAAATATGCACCTTGTCACCCTTGCGACCACCGGCGGCGCGAATCGAGCGCGCTACCACGTTGGCCCAGGTGTCGATGTCATTCTGGGTGTAACCGACCACGGTCGGCTTGCCGGTAGTGCCGCTGGACGCGTGCAGGCGCACCACGTCGTGCATGGGCACGGCAAACATGCCGTAGGGGTAGTTGTCGCGCAGGTCGGACTTGGTGGTGAACGGGAACTTGGCCAGGTCTTCCAGGGTTTTCAGGTCGTCCGGGTGCACGCCCAATTCGTCGAAGCGCTGGCGGTACACCGGCACATTCTGATAGGCATGGTTCAAGCTCCAGCGCATGCGCTCGAGCTGGTGCTGGCGCAGCTCGTCGATGCTGGCGGTTTCCATCGGGTCAAGCACGGCGGCATTGGAAATTTGCATGTTCATGAGTTCACTCGAATTGTTTTTGTGTTGCAGCCCGTTTTCACGGGCTTGAGTGCATGGGAGCTAGAATACGCCTCCATCCATGGGTAAACGTGATTCTTTAGTCCTGTAGCCTTTCGATAATCAAGGCGATGCCCTGGCCGACGCCGATGCACATGGTGCACAGCGCGTAGCGGCCCTGGCGTTCTTCAAGTTCGTGCAGGGCGGTGGTCACCAGGCGTGCACCGCTCATGCCCAGCGGGTGGCCCAGGGCGATCGCGCCGCCGTTGGGGTTGACCCGTGCGTCATCGTCGGCCAGGCCCAGCTCGCGCAGTACGGCAAGGCCCTGGGCGGCGAAGGCTTCGTTGAGTTCGATCACGTCCATATCGGCCAGGCTCAGGTTGGCCAGCTCCAGCACCTTACGGGTTGCCGGGACCGGGCCGATGCCCATGATGCGTGGCTCGACGCCGGCCGTGGCCATGGCGACTACCCGGCCACGGGCCTTGAGGCCAAAGCGTTGAGCCTGTTCGGCACTGGCCAGGAGCAGGGCGCAGGCGCCGTCGTTGACACCCGAGGCGTTGCCGGCAGTAACGCTGCCGCCTGCACGGAACGGTGTACCGAGTTTTTGCAGTTGTTCCAGGGTGGTGTCACCGCGTGGGTGCTCATCCTGGGCGACAACCTTGGCCGGGCCCTTGCGCTGGGCGATCTCGACCGGGACGATCTCTTTGGCAAAACGGCCATTGGCCATTGCCGCGGCTGCGCGGTGCTGGCTGCGCAGGGCGAAGGCGTCCTGGTCGGCGCGGGAGATGTTGAACTGTTCGGCGACGTTCTCTGCGGTTTCCGGCATGGAGTCGATGCCGTACTGCTTCTGCATCAGCGGGTTGACGAAGCGCCAGCCGATGGTGGTATCGAACAATTCAGCCTGACGCGAGAACGCGGTGTCGGCCTTGCCCATGACCAGTGGCGCGCGGGACATGGATTCGACGCCCCCCACCAGCATCAGCCCGGCTTCGCCACAGCGAATGGCGCGGGCGGCGCTGCCGATGGCATCCAGGCCCGACCCGCACAGGCGGTTGAGGGTGGTGCCCGGTACGCTGATTGGCAGGCCGGCCAGCAGGCCGGACATGCGCGCGACGTTGCGGTTGTCTTCGCCGGCCTGGTTGGCGCAGCCGTAGATGACGTCGTCGACGCAGCTCCAGTCCACTTGCCGGTGGCGCTGGATCAGGGCGCGCAGCGGTACCGCGCCCAGGTCGTCGGCGCGCACGCCGCTCAATGCACCGGCGTAGCGACCGATGGGGGTACGGACCGCATCGATGATCAGGGCGTCTTTCATTCTGGGGTCTCCTGCGCCAGCACGGTGCCGCGCACTTTGTAGGATTTGCCATGGAACAGGGCGACCAACTGGCCCTGCTGGTTTTCGATTCGTACGTCGTAGTTGCCGGTGCGGCCGCTACGGCTTTGCTCGATGCATTCAGCGGTGAGCGTGTCGTCCAGGTAGGCCGGGGCGACATAGTCGATACTGCAGCCGATGGCGACGGTGGCGTCGTTATAGCTGTTGCAGGCGAAGGCAAAGGCCGAGTCGGCCAGGGCGAACAGGTAGCCGCCGTGGCAGGTACCGTGGCCCTGCAACATGTCTTCACGCACCGTCATGCCGACCCGGGAAGTACCCGGGCCTGCCGACAACAGGTGCATGCCCATGCGCTGGCTGGCCTGGTCGCGGTCGAACAACGATTGCGCGCAGCGGCTGGCGAGGCTCAAGGCGTCATTCATGAAAAGGCTTCCCTTCGGCGAGTTGGCGGCGCAGTTGCAGCGATGGGCGATAACGCTCTTCACCGTAGCTGGCCTGCAGGTTGGCAAGCACCCGGGTCACGGTCTGGATGCCGATGCTGTCGGCCCAGGCCAGTGGCCCGCGCGGGTAATTGACCCCGGCGCACATGGCCAGGTCGATGTCGGCGGCCGAGGCGACGCCTTGCAACTGGGCGTCAGCCGCTTCGTTGGCGAGCATGGCGACAGTGCGCAGCACGCACAGGCCGGGGCTGTCACGCAGGGCGCTGGCGGCAATGCCGGCGCGCGCGAGCAGGGCGACGGCCTGGTCGATGGCCAGTTGGCTGGTGCAGGCTGCCCAACTGATACCCAGGCGCGTGGCGGTGTTGTAGTCCAGGGCCAGGTCGAGCAGAACGAGATTGCTCAAGGCGTCTTCACGCACCCGTTGGCTGGCCAGGCGGCCATCGCTCAGGGCCAATACGGCATCGCCGACGCGCAGCAAGCCGGCGCCATCGCGCTGGATAATGGCCTGGCCCTGATGGCGCAGGCGCTCGATCAGCGGCTTCAATGGGCCGACATCGCCTTCGACGATCAGGGTTTCGACAGCGGCATTGCTGGTCAGGGTGCTGGCCTGCGGGCGCTGGGCGCCTTCGCTGTAGTCATAGAAGCCGCGGCCGCTCTTGCGACCCAGGTGGCCGGCATCGACCAGCTCCTTCTGGATCAGCGACGGCTGGAAGCGCATGTCCTGGTAATAGGCGTCGAACACCGAGCAGGTCACTGCATAGTTGACGTCGTGGCCAATCAAGTCGGTCAGTTCGAAGGCGCCCATGCGAAAGCCGCCGGCCTCGCGAAGCAGGCCGTCGAGGGTGGCGCAATCGGCCACGCCTTCCTGCAGCAAGCGCAGGCTCTCGGCGTAGAAGGGACGAGCCACGCGGTTAACGATAAAGCCAGGCGTGGAGCGGGCGAACACCGGCTTCTTGCCCCAGGCCTTGGCAGTGGCGTGCACATTGGCAGCCACTTGCGTGTCGCTGGCCAGGCCGCAGACCACTTCGACCAGGGCCATGATCGGCGCCGGGTTGAAGAAGTGCATGCCGACCATGCGCTCGGGATGTGTGAGTTCGGCGGCCAGGCTGGTGATCGACAGCGAAGAGGTGTTGCTGGCCAGGATGCAATCGGTAGGGCACAGGCTTTCCAGCTGGCGGAACAGGTCGCGCTTGACTTGCAGGTTCTCGACGATGGCTTCGATCACCAGGCTCGAATCGGCCAGGTCGGCGATGGCGTCGGCCGGCTGCAGGTTGGCCATGCACGCCGAGTAGGCAGTGGCTGCCAGCTTGCCGCCCTCGACGCGCTTGGCCAGTTGCCGGTCGATGCCGGAAATGGCTTGGGCAGCGGCGCCCGGGCGGTTGTCATAGAGCTTGACCGGGTGGCCGGCCTGGGCCGCGACTTGGGCAATGCCGGCGCCCATGGCGCCGGCGCCGATCACGGCAACAATGGCGTTGCTGTTGAGTGCTGGCATGGTCTTAGCGCCCCTTGAAGCTTGGGCTGCGTTTTTCCATGAAGGCGCTGACGCCTTCGCGGTAATCCTCGCTGCGCCCGGCCAGGCGTTGCAGGTCCCGTTCCATGTCCAGTTGCTCATCGAAACTGTTGTTGAAGCTGGCATTGAGGCTGCGCTTGATCAGGGCCAGGCCGTAGGTCGGCTGGGTGGCCAGGTGGCGCGCCAGTTTCAGGGCTTCTTCACGCAATTCGCTGTCTTCCACCACGCGGTAGATCAAGCCCCATTGCATGGCCTGTTCGGCGCTCAGGCGTTCGCCCAGCAAGGCCAGGGCCTTGGCGCGGGCCATGCCGACCAGGCGCGGCAGGGTCCAGGTGCCACCTGAGTCAGGCACCAGGCCCAGCTTGCAGAAGGCCTGGATGAAGCTTGCCGAGCGCGCCGCCAGGACCAGGTCGCAGGCCAGCGGGATGTTGGCGCCGGCACCGGCGGCTACGCCGTTGACCGCGCAGATGACCGGCATCGGCAAGTCGCGCAGTTGGCGGATCATAGGGTTGTAGAACTTCTCGATCGACTCGCCCAGGTCCGGTGCAGCGCTGCCCGGGGCAACGTTGCGGTCGGCCAGGTCCTGGCCTGCACAGAAACCACGGCCTTCGCCAGTCAGCAGCAGTACGCGGACTTCACTGCTTTGACGTACCTGTTTCAGCGCTTCGCGGACTTCGCCATGCATCTGCGTGTTGAAGCTGTTGAGCTGGTCCGGGCGATTGAGGATGAGGGTGGCCACGCCAGCCTCGATGGAAAACAGGATGTGCTCGAAATTCATGGTGGCTGTCGCTCTCACAGGTCGATCGATTCGGGGCGTTCGGGCTTATTGCCCGGTGAAGTTGGCGCGGCGTTTTTCCTGGAAGGCGCGGATGCCTTCCTCGCGGTCGCGGGTGCCGGCCAGCAGGGTGAAGGCATGGCGCTCGAAACGCAGGCCACTGGCAAGGTCGGTGTCGAAGGCCTTGAGCAGCGCTTCCTTGGCCAGGCGCACGGCCAGCGGCGCCTTGCCGGCGATGGTTTGGGCAATCTGCAGGGCGCGCTCTACGGTCAGTTCCGGCTGCGTCACTTCGCTGACCAGACCGGCTTGTTGGGCCTGGCGAGCGGTAATGGCTTCACCCGTGAGGACCATCTGCGTGGCCAGGGACTTACCCACGGCGCGCAGCAAGCGCTGGGTGCCACCGGCACCGGGCATGATCCCCAGGTTGATTTCCGGCTGGCCAAAACGGGCATCTTCGCCTGCGATGATGATGTCGGCATGCATGGCCAGTTCACAGCCGCCTCCCAGGGCAAAGCCGTTGACCGCGGCGATCAGCGGCTTCTTGAAGGCGGCGATGCGTTGCCAGTGGGCCAGGCGCGGGTCATTGAGGATGCCGACCAGGTCGCGTTCGGCCATTTCCTTGATGTCGGCACCGGCGGCGAAGGCCTTGGCGCTGCCGGTCATGACCACAGCGCCGATGCTCGGGTCGTTTTCCACGGCATCCAGTTCGGCCGCCAGTTCGCCCAGCAGTTCGGTATTCAGGGCATTGAGCGCTTCGGGGCGCTGCAGGGTGATCAGGCGAACAGCCTTGTGCGTGTGCACGGCAAGGGTGTGTGGCATGAAAACTGTCCTCGCAGGGCAGGCCTGGCATCGGGGCCGGCTTAATTGTTGGGGCGGCAGGGGTGGCCGTTTTGCTGGAGTATACGCATAAAGCGATACAAAACAACAACACAAAAAGATAATAACGTGTCCTGTTGTCGGGATTGTTGCGCGGAATGAAAATTGGATCCGGTACGTAAAAGTGGTGTTAATGCCTTTGTATAAGGGCTTGTAGCGCGTTTTTGCTTGCGTTTGATGAATCCGATACACGGCTTTTCATCTGATACAGCTTTGATCGCTTTCCTGATGCAAAATGATGTGATACAAAATAATCACAAAATCAAATCGCTTTGCAGGGCAACCCGCAGGGCGCTGTCCAAGGAACGCCTTCATGCCCACGTCGCCTCGCCACGCTGCCCTCGAATTGTTCGAACACCACCGCCATACCCTTGAGCGCGCCGTGCAGGCGATTGCCGAGCGCGATCACTGGTCTGCCTACCCGGAAAACATCAAGCAATATCCGCAAGAAAAAGTGCAGGGAGCCGAAGCCGGCTTCCAGGCGTTGCTGGGCAAGCACTTCGAACTGCAAGGGCCGGCGCCGGTGGCTTGCATTGGCGCTGAGCGCTCGCCCTATGGGCTTGAACTGGGCATCAGCTACGACCAGTACGAGGGCATTGCCCTGCTCGAGCGCATGAGCCAGGCCCTGCCGAGCTGGCGCGACCTGGGGGCCGACGCCCGCCTGGGCGCTTGCCTGGAGATGCTGGCCAGGCTCAATGACATGAGCGCCGAAATGGCCCATGCGGTGATGCACACCACTGGCCAGGGCTACATGATGGCGTTCCAGGCCGGCGGCCCGCATGCTCAGGACCGTGGCCTGGAAGCACTGGCCTACGCCAGCCGGGCCATGGCCGAAGTGCCGGGCGCCGCGCGCTGGAGCAAGCCAATGGGCAAGCAGACCCTGGTGCTGGACAAGCAGTGGCAGGTGGTTGGCCGTGGCCTGTCGCTGGTCGTGGCATGCTCCACCTTCCCGACCTGGAACACCTATCCTGGCTTGTTCGCCAGCCTGGCCACCGGTAACCCGGTGCTGGTCAAGGCCCATCCGACGGCCATCCTGCCAGTGGCACTGACTGTGCGGGTTGCCCAGCAAGTATTGGCTGAACTGGGCCTGGACCCGGCACTGGTAAGCCTGGTGGTCGACACGGTAGAAGCACCGGTCAGCCAGGTGCTGGCCCTGGACTCACGGGTCAAGCTGGTCGACTTCACCGGTTCCAATGCCTTTGGCAATTGGCTGGAAAACAACGCCCGCCAGGCTCAGGTGTTCACCGAAAAGGCTGGCGTCAACAGCGTGATCATCGACAGCGTTGCCAATCTCAAGACTGCGACCGGTAACCTGGCCATGTCCATGAGCTTGTACTCCGGGCAGATGTGCACAACGCCGCAAGCATTCTATGTACCGCGTACCGGCATCAAGGCCGGTGACGATCACCTGAGTTTTGACCAGGTGTGTCAGGCCCTGGCCCAGGCCGTCGAAGGCTTGCTCAGCGACAATGACCGCGCCTGCAGCGTGCTGGGCGCGATCCAGTCGACGGCCACCTTCGAGCGTGTCGACGCCTGCCGTGAGCTTGGCGAAATCCTGCTCGACAGCCAGGTCCGCACCAACGCCCAGTACCCGCAAGCGCGCGTACGTACGCCGTTGCTGCTCAAGGTCGATGCCAGCCAGCGCGAGGTCTTCGCCGAGGAGCGTTTCGGCCCGATCAGCTTCATTGTCGCAACCGATAGCACCGAGCACAGCCTGCAATTGGCCGGCGAAGTGATTGCCGAGAAAGGCGCCATGACCCTGGGCGTCTACTCCACTGACGAAGCGGTAATCCAGCGTGCCGAGCAACTGGCCGTGGACGTAGCAGTTGCACTGTCGATCAACTTCGATGGCGGCCTGTTGGTGAATCAGTCGGCGGCCTTCAGTGATTTCCATGCCACTGGTGGCAACCCGGCAGCCAATGCTTCGATCACCGATGCAGCCTTTGTTGCCCGGCGTTTCGTGGTAGTGCAAAGTCGTCGGCACGCGACGCTCACTGGAGAATAAGCATGACCTGCTACAGCCTTGATGGCCTGACCCCGGTCATCGACCCGACGGCCTATGTGCACCCTTCGGCGGTGTTGATCGGTGATGTGATCATCGGTGCCCATTGCTATGTCGGCCCGCTGGCCAGCCTGCGTGGCGACTTCGGGCGGATTATCCTGGAAGAAGGTGCCAACCTGCAGGACACCTGCGTGATGCACGGTTTTCCCGACAGCGACACAGTGGTGGAGCGTAACGGTCACATTGGCCATGGCGCCGTGCTGCACGGTTGCCGTATCGGTACCGACGCCCTGGTGGGCATGAATGCGGTGGTGATGGATGGGGCGCACATCGGCGCCCGCTCATTTGTCTCGGCAGCGGCTTTCGTCAAGGCCGGCTTTACCTGCCCCGAGCAGTCGTTGGTGATGGGCGCGCCGGCCATCGTCAAACGCCAGCTCAGTGACCAGGAAGTGGCCTGGAAGCAGGCCGGTACCCGTGAGTACCAGGAGCTGGCCCAGCGGTGCCTGACCCGCTTGCAGGCCTGCGAACCGCTGGCCGCCCCCGAGCCGGACCGGCCGCGGATCAGCGACCGGGGCTTGCGGCCCAAGCCGGCGTCGCAGACCTGATGCGATCGCCCGTGCCCTCCAGCGGGCCCCGTGGATACGGCGGCCATGGCAGAGGGCATTGCGCACGGGTATATTTCCCCTTTTTTCCTGTACGGAACGCCCATGTCGTCCCTAACGCCACTGAATAACCTGATCACCCGCTTTCAGCAGCAGACGCCCATTCGCGCGAGCTCCTTGATCATTACCCTGTATGGCGATGCGATCGAACCGCATGGGGGAACGGTGTGGCTGGGCAGCTTGATCCAGTTGCTCGAGCCTATGGGCATCAACGAACGATTGATCCGCACCTCGATCTTCCGCCTGACCAAGGAAAACTGGCTGACGGCGGAAAAAGTCGGCCGGCGCAGCTATTACAGCTTGACTGGCACTGGCCGGCGTCGTTTCGACAAGGCCTTCAAGCGGGTCTACAGCAGTGCACCCCAGGCCTGGGACGGTTCCTGGTGCCTGGCCATGCTGACCCAGCTGCCGGCAGACAAGCGCAAGCAGGTCCGCGAGGAGTTGGAGTGGCAAGGGTTTGGCGCGATTTCGCCGGTGGTGCTGGCCTGCCCGCGTGCCGACCGCAGCGACATCAACGCGACCCTGATCGACCTGGGCGTGCAGGAAGAAACCATCCTGTTCGAAACCACGGCCCAGGATGTGCTGGCCTCCAAGGCCTTGCGCATGCAGGTGCGCGAAAGTTGGAACATTGAAGAATTGGCTGCCCACTACAGCGAATTCATCCAGCTGTTCCGGCCGCTTTGGCAAGCACTGCGCGAACAGGAACAATTGGACCCGCAAGACTGTTTCCTGGCACGCGTCCTGTTGATACATGAGTACCGCAAGTTGCTGTTGCGTGACCCGCAGCTGCCTGACGAACTGCTCCCGGGCGACTGGGAAGGCCGCGCGGCGCGCCAGCTGTGTCGCAATATCTACCGCCTGATCCATGCCAAGGCCGAACAGTGGCTGGGCACCGCCCTGGAAACCGCCGACGGTCCCTTGCCGGATGTGGGCGAAAGCTTCTACCGCCGTTTTGGCGGGCTGAAGTAACGCCGCAACGCAGGAAGCGCACGGGTTCAGGAGAACGTGGGCATCAAGAATAAAAACAGCGCCTCGGCGCCAGAGGTTGGCCATGATGATTTCCGCCGTACCAAGCCGTGAACCCTTTGAGCACTGGCTGCACAGCATCAACCAGATCTGTGGGGCCTTCGATGCCCAGGTGCTGGGCTCGCAATTTTCCGGTGACATCCGCGAGTTCAAGAGCGGGGCGCTCAAGCTCAGCTTCGTCGATGCGCGCCAGGCCCGGTTGTACCGCAGTGCTCGCGAAGTCGCCGCCGGTGAAGGCGGCAAGTACTTCGCCGTGTTCCAGCTCGGCGGCACTGCCACCATGGCCCAGGGTGACCAGCAGGTAGTGCTCGGCACGGGCGACATCACGCTGATCGACGCCGAGCGCCCTTGTGATTTCACCTATGGCGATGGCTCGCAACAGTTGTCGCTGATCCTGCCTCACGACGTGGTCGAGCAAGCCTTGCGCTTTTCCCAGGTGCGTTGTGGCGAGAAAATCAGCGCCAGCTCGCCGATCGCTACGCTGTCGCACCGCCTGATTATGGAAACCACTCGCCAGCCGACCCTGAGCCAGGCTGAAAGCGAAGCGACCCTGGAAGCCATCGTCAGCCTGCTGCGCCCGGCCATCGGCCGCTCGCTGGAGGAGGTCGACCCCCACGAGCGCATCATGCGCAAGACCTTGGCTTTCATCGACCAGCACATCCGCAGCGAAGAGCTGTGCCCGGAAATGCTGGCCAGGGAAGTGGGGGTGTCGGTGCGCGGGTTGTACCGCTTGTTCGCCAAGCGTGGCCTGGTGGTGGCGCAGTACATCAAGAATCGACGCCTGGACTTTTGCGCCGAATCCCTGCGCCAACCGGGCGCCGAACAAAAGCTTTCGGCGTTGGGTTATTCCTGGGGCTTTTCCGATTCGAGCTATTTCTCCACGGCGTTCAAGGCACGTTTCGGCATTTCGCCGGGTGAATACCGCAAGCGCTATGCCTGACGCCGTTGCTGCACCAGTGTATCGCCGAGGGCTTGCAGGCTGTCTTCCAGGTGGGCGATCAGCACACTGATTTCGCGGGTCGGCAAGCCTGACTGAAGGCCTTGTTCCAGTTGCTCGCAATGGCCGAATACGGTGCGGGCCTTGACCATGCGCGCCCCCCCTTTGATCTTGTGGACCAGATCAGGCAGGCCATCGAAATCTTCGCTGCTGCGGTAGGCGCGCAGCGCCTGCATTTCCGCCTGGTTACTGCGGGCCAGCTCTTCGAGCAGGCGTGCGATCAAGGTCGGGTCACCAAGGGTCAGTTGCTTGAGGTTATCGAAACTGAAATCGCTCCGGGCCACTGGTGCAATGGCCGGTGCGGTGATTACGGGTGTGGCGGCTTGCAGGTGGCGGTCGAGCTCGGCCAGGCCGATGGGTTTGAACAGGCAGTCATCCATGCCCGAAGCGATGCAACGGTCACGCTCGTGCGCTTGGGCGTTGGCGGTGAAGCCCAATATCCGGCAGGGGGTACGGCCGTCTTGTTGCTCGTGGGCCCGAATGGCCCGGGTCAATTGGTGGCCGTCCATGACCGGCATATTGCAATCGGTAATCACCACATCGAACGGCTGTGCCAGCCAGGCCTGCAAACCCAGTGCGCCGTCCTCGGCCTGGCTGACCCGATGGCCGAGATAGCTCAGCTGCTTTTCCAGCAGCATGAGGTTGGCCGGGTAGTCGTCTACCACCAGGATGTTCAGGGCTGCTGTAGCCGGTGGCGGGAGCTCGCGCGGCTCATCGGCCAGCTCCGGCCGGGCAACCACGGGCACGGTCAGGGCGATTTCGATGCACGTACCCACGCCTGGGGTGCTGGTCAACGTCAGTTGGCCACCCATCATTTCACATAAGGTGCGGCTGATCATCAGCCCCAGCCCGGTGCCTTGGCGCGACGCTGTTCCGGCGGCCTGGGCGAAAGGGCTGAACAGGCGCGCCTGGTCTTCGACGCTGATGCCGATGCCGGTATCCTCGACCTGCAGTTGCAGGTTCAGTTGTTGATCATCGGTGACGTGGCCTGCTAGGGTCATCCGAACACTGCCGTGCTCAGTGAATTTGATGGCATTGCTCAAAAGGTTCGACAACACCTGCTTGAAGCGCAGAGGGTCGATCAGTACCCACTCGGGCAACTTGGCGGGTATGTCGAGCTGCACGCGCAGGCCCTTGAGCCGGGCATTGCCCTCGAAGACCCGGGCGACCGCTTCGATCAATCGCGGCAGTTGAGCGGGTGTTGGGCTCAGGCTCATGTGCCCCGATTCAATGCGTACCACATCGAGGATATCGCCGATCAGCTCGAGCAAACCCTTGGCGCAGTCGGATGCGATTTGCAAGGCGAAGCGGTCGAGTTGACCCTGCTCGGCCTTTTTCAAGGAGATTTCCAGCATACCGATCACAGCGTTCATGGGCGTTCGAATCTCGTGGCTCATGGTCGCCAGGAAGCTCGTCTTGGCCCGGCTCGCTGCATCCGCCTGGTCCTTGGCCTGGCGCAGTGCTTCGAGCAGATGTTTACGTTCCTGCAGCTCGTTTTCCAGGGCTTGTTCGGCGGCGGCCCGTTGTTTGATCAGTGTGCGCAAATACACGTTCCAGATGATAAAACCCAGTATCAGCGCTCCGGCCATGGTGCTGATCTGCAGGATCAATGTGCGGTAGTTGCGCCAGAGGCTGTCGCTGATCACCGCATTGGTTCGCCAGCGGTTGGCCAGTTGGGTCATTTCGTCCGGAGGGATGCTCAATAGGGCCTTGTCGAGGATCGACGCCAGTTCGGTCGAGCCTGCGGCAGTGGCAAGCGCCGAGGTGGCCGCCACATTGCCCAGGGTCGAGACAATCCGCAGGCGATCCTTGAACAGGCGGCTGATGAAGTAGTTGGCGCTGAGTTGGGTATTGAGGGCCGCATCGGCCTGGTTGCGTACCACCATTTCCATGACTTCGAGGGCATCCTCGGCTTCGATCAACTCAACGTCGCGATAGTGTTGGGACAGGTACTGCATCAGCGGCGTGCCCCGTATCACCGCCAGGCGTTTGTGCCGCAGTTGTTCGATGTCTTGTGGGTTACCCGTGTCGGTACTGGCCACCAGTACATAAGAGTTGGCCAGGTAAGGGCGGGTGAAGCGCAAATCCTGCTGGCGCGCCTGGCTACGGCCCAGCGCACCGATCACATCCGCCTTGCCGCTGCGTACCTGTTCGATCATGGCCTGGACCGAGCGCGCGGTGCTGACTTCGAACTTCAACCCGGTGCGCAGGCTGATCTGCTCCAGTACATCGGCGGTAATGCCGCGAAAACGTTGGTCATCGTCGAAGAAGGTCAAAGGCGCATAGCTGTCATTGATTACCACCCTGACCTGGGGGTGGCTGTCGAGCCAGCGTTGTTCCTGCGCGGTGAACGTGAGGGGGGAGCGGCCGAGCAACATGCTGGTACTGCCACCACTCCAGCGCCGCAGGATGCTCAGGCGTTCGCTGTCACTGATGCTACGCAAGGCAGCGTCGACCACGCGCAGTAGAATCGGGTCGTTTCGCTTGAGGGCAAAGGCGAATGCCATTTGCTCGCGCGCGATGAAGTGCGATAGCTGGACGCTGCCCAAAAAATTCTTGCTGATCAGGTAGTCCGAGCTGATGGCATCGCCCAGGTACGCATCGGCGCGGCCAAAGGCGACGGCGGCAATGGCACTTTGGATAGAGGGGTACAGGTGTAGCCGGGCATTGGGGAAAAGCCCCTGTACCTCGGCTCTGGGAAGATAATGGTCGACCATGGCCAGGTCCAGGTTATCGAGTGTATCGCCGCTGTCGCGCGCCTTGCCGACCGGGGTTACGATCACTGGCCGGTCGGCGGCGTAGGCTTGGCTGAGCACCAGTTGCGGATCGGCGATCTCGAAGGTATTGGCACTGCCCAGCAGGTCGATATGCCCGGCATGCAGGGCAGCGATGGCCTTGGCGCGAGTCGGGTAACGTACAACCTCGATGCGAACCTTGAGCTTGTCACCCAGCAAGCCCGCGTAGTCGGCGGTCAGGCCTTCGTAGTCATGCTCGCTGATATTGATATCCAGCGGAGGGTAGTCGGGGGCCGAGGTGCCCAGGCGCAGCACCCGTTTGCGTACCAGCCATTGCTGGTCGGCGGTGTCCAGGGCAGGGCGGCTGGCGCTGCTCGAACGGGCGAGCAAGTGGCGGGGCTGGACATCTTGGGCCAGTGCCACGGTAGCGATGCCTTGCCCACCCCAGAGAGCCAGGGCGACGAACAGCGTGCGCAGCACAGGGCTCACATGGCCATCAGGCGGCGGGCCAGGTCGAGCATTGCCACCATCGAGGTGACCTTGAGCTTGGCCATTATCCGCGTCTTGTAGGTGCTGACGGTTTTGGGGCTCAGGTGGATTTCTTCACTGATCTCTTTGTTCTTGCAGCCATCGGCCAGCATCTTGAGGATTTGCACTTCGCGGTCGGAGAGGCGCGCCAGTAGCTGTTCCTCGCTCAGTAACAGAGGGTCCCGGGGTGAACTGCTGAAGTTGAGGTCGGGGAAGTAGGCATAACCCTTGCGCACCGCGTGCAGCGCAGCGACCAGGTCGCCCAGGTCGTCGCTCTTGGTGATGAAGCCCGAAGCCCCGGCCTGCAGGCAACGCTTGCTGTAAAGGGCGGCGGACTGCGCAGTCAATACCAGAATGCGCGGGCTGACCGGTACGTGTTTGAGCCGGGCGATAACCTCCAGACCGTTGAGCTTGGGAATGCCGATGTCGAGAATGACCAGGTCGGGTTCCTGCTCGCGCACCAGCCGCACGGCATCGATGCCATTGTCGGCTTCACCGACCACATCCAGGTGTTCGCGCTCGAGCAACATGCGAACGGCGAGGCGGATAACAGGGTGATCATCGACGATCAGCGCCTTATGCATTTACAAAGCTCCTTGGCATTGCGTGTTAGGTCCTTGAGAGGTAATACCTCCGATCGCCTGGGGGAGGTGTGCAACGATATGTCTTATCCGTGACGATGAGTATCCGAAGTATAGAAGTGATGAAAAATTACGCTTTCAATTAGGAAATTTCTGACAGATGAATGGCGTTAATGAAGTAAAAAAGCACTAAAAGTGCTTCGGGATGTTTCGTGGATGCAATGGTTCCGGTTTATCTGGAGGATGCATAAAGCCCGCAGCGGGCGCTTCCAATCATGCACTTTGCATGGCCAAGGATTCTGCTTCTGGCTGCAAAGCTTTGAGCGAGATAGTTTTTTTGTAATCAATGGACCTGGCATAGCCCATGCACCCGTTTGCTTGAACACTCACTGTTCATGACGGGAGCTCGATAACAATGATTACAAATGCCGAAACTCATCTGACCTACAGTGCCGAGTTGCAAAACAGCTCGGGCGTTTCCTGGGCGGCGATACTGGCGGGCGCCGCTGGGGCGGCGGCCTTGTCGTTGATCTTGATCCTGCTTGGCGCAGGCCTCGGCTTTTCAGCGGTATCGCCTTGGGCCGGCACCGGAGCGAGCGCCAAGGCCTTGGGTATTTCCACCATTGTCTGGCTGGCGTTTACGCAAATCATCGCCTCCGGCTTGGGTGGTTACCTGGCCGGCCGGCTGCGGGTGAAATGGACGAGCGTGCACACCGATGAAGTCTACTTCCGTGATACCGCCCATGGCTTTTTGGCCTGGGCCGTTGCAACCCTGGTAACGGCGACATTGGTGGCTGGAGCCCTCGGCAATGCGATCGGTGGCGGCGTGCAGGCTGGCGCGCAAGTGGCGGCTACTACCGTCAGCCAGACCACGGCGGCGGCCAGCAATGCCGACCCCTACGGCTACTTCGTCGATACGCTGTTTCGCGGCGACAGCCCAGTGGCGCTCAGTGATGATCAATCCGATGCCGTGGTGACCCGGATCATGGCCAGGACTTTCTCCAACGACGGCCAACTGACCCCCGAAGACAAAGCCTGGCTGGCGCAGTTGATCAGCCAGCGCACCAACATGCCCCCAGCCCAGGCCGAGCAGCGCGTCGACCAGGTTTTCGCCCAGGCGCGCCAGGCCATGGACAGCGCCAAGGCCAAGGCCCGGGAGGCAGCCGAGGCCGCGAGCAAGATCGCAGCGTGGACAACCTTGTGGATGTTCGTCGCGCTGCTGTGCGGCGCCTTCTGTGCAAGCCTTGCGGCCACCTGGGGCGGGCATCGCCGTGATGCGTTGGTGGTCGTGGTGGTGGATGACGAGTACGTCAGTGCTCCGGTTCGTTGATCGAGGAGAATAATCATGCGCTCTTTACTATTGTTACTGCTGGGTGTGCCAATTCCGGTGATCATCCTGATTGCCTTGTTGACCTGAAACGTGGGCTGGCCTGCGCCTGCAGCCGGGAGAATCTGTATGCAACTCGAAGGCTCCTGCCACTGCGGCGCGGTCACGTTCAGCCTCAGCAGCGCACACCCGTATCCCTATCAACGGTGCTATTGCTCGATCTGTCGCAAGACCCAGGGTGGTGGCGGCTACGCCATCAACCTCAGCGGCGATGCCGACAGCCTCAAGGTGCGCGGCAGCAAACATATCGCCATCTACCACGCAAAAATCAAAAGCGAGGGGCAAAGGCGTGCCCACACCAGCAGCGCCGAGCGGCATTTTTGCAAGGTGTGCGGCAGCGCCCTGTGGTTATTCAGCCCGGAGTGGCCGGAGCTGATCCACCCCTTTGCCTCGGCCATCGACACCGCGCTGCCGGTGCCGCCGGAGCACACCCACCTGATGCTCGACTACAGGCCGCAATGGGTGGAGGTAGAGATACAACGCGGCGATAAACAGTTCGGCGAGTACCCCGAAGAGTCCATCGCCCAGTGGCACGAACGGCTTGGGCTCAGCCGGTGAGGCAGGGCACTCAATCCCAATAGGCAAAGCGTCGCAGCGCATCACCGTCCATGCGGTAGCGCAGCCATTGGGCCTGGGGCAGGGCGCCAATGGAATCGTAGAAGTCGATGGCGGGCGTGTTCCAGTCCAGCACACTCCATTCGAAGCGGCCGCAGCCGCTGTCGCAGGCTACGCGAGCCAAATGACGCAGCAATGCTTTGCCGGCGCCACAGCCACGGTGCTCGTTCGATACGTACAAGTCTTCCAGGTACAGGCCGTTGCGGCCTTGCCAGGTGGAATAATTGAAAAAGTACACGGCGAAAGCAATTGGCGTGTCGCCCAGGCTGCAAATCAGCGCCTTGGCCGTGGCGTCGGGGCTGAACAGGCTTTTCTCGATATCGGCGACCGTGGCCACGACTTCGTGTTCGGCTTTTTCATAGATGGCCAGCTCGGTAATGAACCCCAGGATTTGCGGGGCATCGGCAGGTGTGGCCGGGCGAATGGTCAGGTTCAAGCGGAACTCCTTCGGGGGTAATGCAAGTGAAGAAGCTGAATATCGTTGAGTTGCAGCGGGCTTTCAAGGGGCGTCGAGACGCCACAGCACTGTAGCAGCTGCCGCCAGGCTGCGTCTGGCTTCAGCCCGGTGTCGAGCCCGGACGCAGCCTGGCGGCAGCTGCTACAAATCCAACTTGGCCTTTAGATCAGTGACAGCAACTCTGCTCCCCGACCTTGGCCCCTTCGTACTTGTCATGATGCCGCACCCAATCCAGGGTTCCTTTTTCATTGCGGCCCAGCGGCATCAGGTCGAGAAAGTTATAAGCCCCCACCAGAATGTCCAGCCCACGGGCATAGGTCGAATAGGTGTGGAAGATTTCACCTTCTTCATCGCGATAGAACACGCTCAAGCCCGGCAACTCCCGTTCTTCGCCGTTGTTGGGTTCGTAGTTGTAGATGAACGAGCCAGCGGCAATCTGCTGATCACTGGCGCTGACCTGGAAGTCTTCGTTGAACGAAGTGCCATGGGATGAAACCCAATCGAACTGCCAGCCCATCCGCCGCTTGAAGGCCTGGAATTGAGCGAAGGGCGCGGATGATACTGCCACCAGCGAAACATCATGGTTGGCCAGGTGCAGGTTGGCGCCGTCAAAGTGGTCGGCCAGGAACGAGCAGCCTGGGCAACCCTCGGTCCAGCCATCGACAAACATGAAGTGATAGATCACCAATTGGCTGCGCCCGGCAAACAGGTCGGCCAGGCTCAAGGGCCCGTCGCGGCCTTCGAAAACATAATTTTTATCCATCTTGACCCAAGGTAGTGCGCGCCTGGCGGCGCTCAGCTCGTCGCGCTGGTGGGTGAAGGCTTTTTCGTGCAAGAACAATTGTTTGCGCGCCAGCAGCCATTGCTCTTTGGATACCACAGCGGGCTTTATGCGGTTCATGGTGCGTTTCCTCCAAGGGTGACCTCTCATCCTTTGGTCGTTTGGCGTGCAGATGATTCGACAGGTTTACCGGCGCGATTGTGTGATGCGATGAACGGTGGCGGCCCGAGTGCAGGAAGATGGGCGGGCAGATCGGATAGGGCTGGGTGATATTTATTTAGACCAGGGTATAGCCTGTTTACTTTTACGCCGCCGTTTCCAACATCATGGCAGGAGCCAACAAATGGACGATTACACCAATACGCTTGAACCTGCGAGGATAAAGCAGTGGAGCTTTTGCGACGGGTTGGTTTTCGATTGTGAGTTTGAGTCAGGCAATATCGCAGGGGTGCGACGCTTGACCAGCGATACCTATGAGTTGTCCTTGAGGGATGACAACGATAACCCACGGCTACCTTCCACATTCCGTGGATGGTGGTATTTCAAGGCACAGGGCATCCCCGCCTCGGGTGTGGTTCTGCGCATTTCCCGTTTGGGTTTCAAGAACTTCGTGCTTCCGGTGTATTCGCTCGACGGGCAGACCTGGCAGCATTTTCCCGAGGCCTGGGCCAGCATGGTTGACGATACGACCATCGAAGTGCGCCTGGGCAAGCCGCCCGCCAGCACCCTCTGGATGGCCAGAACCTTTCCCTACACGGTGCAGGACTATCTGGCGTATCGCGCATCCATCAGTGGCAGCCCTCACGTGCAGCGCCGAGAGCTGGGTAAAAGCCCCTTCCTGGATCAGCCCATCGATCTGCTGACAATTACCGATCAAGCCGATTCGTGCTCGAAAAAGACAGTCTGGATTCAAGCCAGGACGCACGCGGCTGAAGTGGGTAGCTCCTACCTGTTGGAGGGGTTCATCAATTACCTGCTGAGCGATGATCGGCAGGCGCAGGAACTACGCACCCACTACGTATTCAAGATCGTGCCGATGCAGAATCCCGATGGCGTGATCCTGGGTAACTACCGCACCAATGCGTCCAGCCAGAACCTCGAGCCCCACTGGTATTTTTCGAAGGAGCCCGGTGAGTCGGTCCCTCTGCAAGCCTGTGCGCCAGCGGAGAACAAAATAATCAATGCCGGTGCCATGGCCGATGTCGTGCGTGACACCCAGCACCCCGTGGTATTGGCATTGAATCTGCATTCATCGAACGAACCACTGAACACGCCGGCATTCTTCTTCCCACACTTTGGCCCAGGCGACAGCTACAGCGACACTGAAAAAGCCCTGTGGCATAAGCAGATCGCGTTCGTTCAATCGGTTGCAAGCCATTATGAGGGGCGTATCGAAAGCCCCCCGGCAGACGGCGGGCGTGGTTTTATGAAGAGTTTCTACCCTGAAACCTGGTACTGGTACAACACGCAAGACAAGGTCAATGCCATCACTTTGGAAACCACCTATGGCAAGGCGGGCTTCGATCATTGGGTAACGCCGGTGCAATGGCGCGCCCTGGGCAAGGCAGTGGCCTTGGCGATTCATGAGATGGGTGAACCTTGTATGAGGCATTCGCACGACAGGTCGATGTTCTGCCTGCAAGCCACCTTGACCCGCGAGCGCTTGCAAGCCATGGAAAGCGAACGCTGCCGCACAGGGGAAGGGGAATGAACATCCAGAGGAGGTAAGGGGCTTCTGGATGCAGGCAAGCTCGGAGGAGCCAAATCTATCCTGCAGTCTATGGGCGATGGACCTACTCAATCTCAACGACTGGTTCGGTGCCGGGGTCATGGCCAGCCAGACCGGGGTCATCCTCAACGACGAGATGGACGACTTCACCTCCAAGGTAGGTGTGCCCAACATGTATGGGTTGGTGCAAGGGGAGGCCAATGCGATTGCCCCGGGCAATGCACCGCTGTCTTCGATGAGCCCGACCATTGTCACCAAGGATGGCAAGGCGGTCATGGTCGTCGGTACCCCAGGTGGTAGCCGCATCATCACCGCGACCTTGCTGACCATGTTCAACGTGATCGACTACGGCATGAACATCCAGGAAGCGGTCGATGCGCCGCGCTTCCACCAGCAGTGGTTGCCGGAAGAGACCAACCTGGAAACCTTCGCCGTGAGCCCCGATACCCGGAAAATCCTCGAAAGCTGGGGGCAGAAGTTCACCGGCCCGCAAGATGCCAACCACCTGGCGGCCATCCTGGTCGGCGCGCCTTCGCTGGGTGGCAAGCCGGTCGGCAAGAATCGCTTCACAGAGCACCTGACACAGCGGTGATCCCATCGCCGGCAAGCCGGCTCCCACAGAAACCACTGCAACACATGAATCGTGTGGGAGCCGGCTTGCCCGCGATGAGGCCTTTGCAGGCACCCTAGGATCTCTCACGGGGTGGTAACAAAGGAATTCCCCAAGCCAGTCGGGTGCTTTACCCTAGCGGATTGTCGGTGCCCCAAGCACCGCCCGTACGCTTATGGAGTCCAAGCATGTACCAAGATATCGCCACAATAACCGTCAGCGCCGAGCGTTTGGGCGAGGCCGAGGCGGTTGATAATGAAAAAGTGGCTATTAGCCTGGAAGAGATGACTGAAGGCGTATTGAAAGTGCACTTCACGGGCAAGTTGGCTGCGCCGCAAGAGCCGACCCATGTCTGCGTCACACTGAGCGGTGGCCTCTCATACTACGGCCCGATCGCCCGTGGCGAGGCCAATCCCGACGGTGGCTGGATGACGTTCGAGTGCGACATGCCGCACCCTTCGAAACTGAGCTGAGGCCGCATGGTTGCAGATGTAGCGTCTGCAACCGTTGGGTCAAATCTTGTAATAAGTTTTGCCGTAAGAAATGCCGCATAGACTGTAGGATTGTTTCCCCAATTTGCCATCAGGTTGATATGAACACCCTTCAGGAACCTCCCAGTAGCTCTTTGCAGCTGCACATCCTTTCCGATGACGCCCGTCATCACCCGCTCAGGCTCCCATTCCTGGCTGTCCTCAAAAAACATTCGATAGTTTTCAGAGGCAGCGCCGCTTAATGGAATGGATTGCTGACCCCACGGCCTGGCTTGGCCTGTTGACCCTGATCGTGCTGGAGCTGGTGCTCGGCATCGACAACCTCGTATTTATTGCCATTCTGGCGGACAAACTGCCACCTGAGCAGCGCGACCGCGCACGTTTGATCGGTCTGTCCCTGGCGCTGCTGATGCGTCTGGGCCTGCTGGCGAGCATTTCCTGGATGGTGACGCTGACCCAGCCGCTGTTCGAGGTGTTCGACAAAACTTTCTCCGGCCGCGACCTGATCATGTTGTTCGGTGGTGTGTTCCTGCTGTTCAAGGCGACCATGGAGTTGCACGAAAGGCTCGAAGGGCATGTTGCCGAACGCTCGAGCACTGGCGGCTACGCGCTGTTCTGGCCCATCGTGGCGCAGATCGTGGTACTCGATGCAGTGTTCTCCCTCGATGCGGTCATCACCGCCGTGGGCATGGTTGAACACCTGTCGATCATGATGATCGCGGTGGTGGTCTCCATCGGTGTGATGATCCTGGCCAGCAAGCCGCTGACCCGCTTCGTCAATGCGCACCCGACGGTGATCATGCTGTGCCTGGGCTTCTTGATGATGATTGGCTTTAGCCTCACGGCCGAAGGCTTGGGCTTCCATATCCCGAAAGGTTACCTGTATGCGGCCATCGGCTTCTCGATCCTGATCGAGTTGTTCAACCAGGTCGCCCGCGCTCGACGCAAGAAGACTCTGCAAGGCCATCGCCCGCTGCGCGAACGCACGGCCCACGCCGTCATGCGCCTGCTCGGTGGGCGCCAGCTGGAGGCCGGCGAGGTGGGTGAGGAAATTGTCGACATGCTCGAGGGCGAACCTGGCGATGCCGTGTTCGATCGCCGTGAACGGATCATGATCAGCGGCGTGCTGCAGCTTGCCGAGCGTCCGATCCGTACAGCGATGACGGCGCGGGCCGCGGTGGACCATATCGACCTTGCGGACACGCCGCAAGCGATTCGCCAGAAGCTCATGCACTCGTCTTATTCGCGACTGCCGCTTATCCGTGAAGGGCGGATCGATGAGCCGCTGGGCTTCGTGCACAAGAAGGAGTTGTTGAAAGCACTGCTGGCGGGCGAAGAGCCGAACCTTGCAAACCTGGCCCGCAAGACCATTAACGTGCTGGACAGCTTCACCATCCTCAATGCGCTGGAGCAGATGCGCAAAGAGTCGACGCACATCGCCTTCGTGGTGAACGAGTTCGGCGACTTCATGGGGATTGTCACCATGACCGACATCCTCGAATCCATCGCCGGCGAGTTGCCCGACGCCAGTGAAATCGAAGGCCCGGATGTTGTCGAGCACGACGGTGGTTACCTGGCCAGTGGTGCGCTGAACCTCAGCCACCTGCGCGAGCGCATCGGGTTCCAAGCAGCGGCGACCGAGGATTATCAGACCCTGGCGGGGCTGGTGGTCAGCCTGTTGGACCGCTTGCCGATCATAGGGGACACGTTGCATTGGCAGGGTTGGAACCTGACGGTCACCGCAGTCCAGGAACGGCGGGTGACCAAGGTGTTGTTGCGCAAGGTGTAAAGCGTCGTAGCTGCCGCCAGGCTGCGTCAGGGCCCAGACGCAGCCTGGCGGCAGATGCTACGGGATTGCGGTGAGCCTGTAGCTGGCGCACTATAATAATTCTGTATCCATTGCCACTCACCGACCAGGGACGTCTGCTTACCAGAGCGAGGGTCCTGCCATGAAACATCCATCCTTCCAGCAATACTCCCACGACGTGGGAACAGCGGTGCACGACACTTGGATCACCACCAAGGTCAAATCGGCCCTGGCGATGTCCGAGCCGACCCGCGGCCTGCATATTTCGGTCACCACCCACGCGGGCAGGGTGACCTTGAGCGGCCGGGTCGACAGCCACAAACAGTGCGACCAGGCAATCGCCCGGGCCCGTTCGGTACAGGGCGTGCTCGACGTCGATGCCAGCGACCTGCAAACCCACATGTTTACTCCGGGCAGCTTCCCTGAGGCCCCGAACGCCGAAGAAAGCGCCGACTTGCGCTCGTCATCGAAACCGGATGATAAATCCTGAACCCCACAGAAAAGCCCCGGAGGGGGTGTTGCTTCCGGGGCTCTACTCAGAGGCGTAAAGGTTTCAGGCCAGATAGTCTTCCACAAGCTTGACCCAGCAATCGGACCCAATGCCAATCAACCGATCGTTGAAATCGTAGTGGGGGTTGTGAACCGAACAGCCGTGGAACTCACCTTCGCCGTTACCAAGCATGAAGTAGCAGCCCGGCACTTCGCTGAGCATCCAGGCGAAGTCCTCGGTACCCATGATTTTCCGGCCACCCGGCCGCAGGCTGCCTTGGTCGAATAAGGGCGCGAGGCTCTGACGTACGAATTCGGTCTCGGCCTCGTGATTGACCAGCGCGGGTGCCAACTGGGTGATTTGCAGGTTGATCCTGACGTTGTAGGCCGCTTCGTGCCCGCGCACGATCTGCTCAAGGCGCTGGTTGATCTTCTCCTGCGTCTGGGGCGTGTCGGTACGCACACTGACCAGCATGCTCGCCTCATCGGGGATGATGTTGTAGACGGTTCCAGCCTGCACGGCGCCGATGCTGATCACCGCATACTCTTCGACTGCCAGATTGCGCGACTTGATGGTCTGGATCGCTGTGATCAGACTGGCCAGCACGCTGATCGGGTCGATTGACAGTTCCGGCATCGCGCCATGGCCGCCCTTGCCAGTGATGTGGATACTCACCCGCTCCGAAGAGGCCATGGTCGGCCCAGCCTGCACCACTGCAGTGCCCACTGGGTAGCCAGGCATATTGTGCAGCGCAAACACGGCATCGCAAGGAAAGCGCTGGAACAGACCATCGTCGATCATTGCCTTGGCCCCGCACAGGCCTTCTTCGTCAGGCTGGAAGATCAGGGTCAGGGTACCGTTCAAATGCTTGCAGGTCGCCAGGCGGCAGGCCGCCGCCAGCAGGATTGCCGTATGCCCATCGTGGCCACAGGCATGCATGCGCCCGGGAATCTGGCTGGCATGGGCGAAACCGTTCTTTTCCTGCATCGGCAGTGCGTCCATGTCGGCGCGCACGCCGATGCGCTTGCCACCCTCGCCGCGACGCAACACCCCGACCACACCGTGCCCACCGACATTGCGGTGGACCTCGTAGCCCCACTGTTCCAGTTTGCTGGCGACCATGGCCGCGGCGTTGGGGGTATCTGAACCCAGTTCCGGCGACCGGTGCAGGTCATGGCGAATTTGTACGAACGCTTGCAGGTCTTCTTGAGTAAAACCTTCGGTCATTGGAGCCTCCATTTTTTATTCGCGCCCCGGGTTTTCCGGGAACAGTTTCAGGCAAGTCAAACTGAGTACTCCCCCGGCCAGCAGATAGAGGGCAGGGGCAAGGGGATCATTGAGGGCTGTGGTCAGCCAGGTGGCAATCAAGGGTGAGAAGCCGCCAAACAGTGTCACCCCGAAGCTGTAGCTGACCGCCGTGCCCAGCACCCGGTTGGGCTTGGCGAAGGCCTCCATGATCAGTGCAAAGAAGGCGCCGGCACCCACGCAAGCGGGCAAAATCAGCAGCGTTACCACGAGCATGGCGATGTACAGGTCGGGACTCTGGTTAAGCAGCCAGAAGGCGGGCCAGGCCATCACTACCGGCAGCGAAACCGTCCACACCAGCAGTTTCTTGCGCAGCACATGGCGGTCGGCAAAGCGGGCGGCGATCGGTGTGATCAACGCCAGGCAGGCACTGGTGACACAACCGATGGCCATGGCGCTACGTGGCGGGTAGTGCATCGAGGTGACGAGATAGGCCGGCATGTAAAAGACGAACAGGTACATGCCGATGGTGCCACTGGCCATCAGCCCGATCGCCAGTAGCGTAGTGCGCAGGTCGATACGCTCGCGCCAACTACCCGTTTTGGTTGCAGCGACTTCACTCACCGAGTGGGTTTCCGGCAAACAGCGGCGGATGTACCAGCCCACCGGTCCGATCAGCAGGCCGAGAATAAAGGGAATGCGCCAGCCCCAGGACTCCAGGTCCGGTTGGCTCAATACGCTGCTCAGCAGCAGGCCGATGCCCGCCCCCAACAGCGCTGCATAGCCTTGGCTCGCAGCTTGCCAGCTGATGCTGCGGCAACGATGGGCGGTGCCGGCCGATTCCATCAAAAATACCGAGGCGGCGCCAATTTCACCACCGGCGGAAAACCCTTGGGTCAATCGCCCGATCACCAGCAGGACCGTGGCAGTGATGCCGATGTGATGGAACGTCGGAGTGAAGGCAATCAGCGCAGTACCCAAGGTCATCAAGCCGATGGTCAGGCTCAGGGCCGCCTTGCGACCGCACCTGTCGGCGAAGCGACCTATGACCACGGCCCCGATCGGGCGCATCAAAAAGCCTACGCCGAATGTGGTCAACGACATCAACAACGATGCCATTTCCGATTGAGCGGGAAAAAAGTTCTTGGCGATGATCACCGCGAAAAAGCTGTAGATGGTGAAATCATACATTTCCAGCGCGTTGCCCAGGGCACAGGCGACGGTGGCTTTCCTGGATCCTGTAGGCCGCGCCTGTGCGGTATCTATGACCTGCGCACTTTGCGCATGCAGCGTGTTCATGGCTGTCTCCCAAGACAATTTTTTTGTTGTTGTCGGGAGGGACTATCCGATATGGATCCTTGCGGGTCACTTTCACTTTTCGGACTCAATTAACGGATTGTTAATTTGCAGGCGGTGAGATCGACGTGATTGCCCTGGTTCAGTGCGAAAGCGTCGCCGCAAGGTATATGCCTACGCAGTTTTCTGAGCTTTCTCGATAAAAAACAGACTGCTCGATGCTCGAGGGGAGGGGGTGATGTGCTAGGTGTAAACTTTTAAACGAATAAATACTGCCTAAAACAGCTATTTATTACCAAAAAAGCATAGCGTTAAACAATTGATAATTTTGTTGGGGTTTCCTCGAGGCGTCATCACACCGGCAAAAGCCGCAGGCTTGTGCCGGTGCATGACAGCGTCGAGGCTTGCGCGGCGGTTCAGACTTCCAGCTTGACCTGCAAGCTGAAGTACAGGTCCCTTGCCGGGGTGGTCAGGGCGTGGCGATCGATGCAGACCAGGTAGATGGGGTATTCGGGAATGACTTCTTCGACATTGACGCGCACCAGATCGGCAGTGATCACCATTGGCATGGAATGGGCTGGTACCAACCCACTCAAGGTCATGAAGGCATCGGCAGAGCGCACCAGGTTCATGGCCAGTTGGATGGACGAGCACTCGATGATCTTCTGCGGCGGGTGAATGTCGTTGACCTCGAACATCTGGTAGAACTGCGACGAACGATCGTCAATTTCATCCAGGCTGATCCAGTTGGCATATTGCAATTGGCGCAGCGAGCGGGAGTGGCGCAGCGGGTTGTTTGCGTTGCAATACACCAGGCCGCCGATACGGCCCAGGGCTTCCCAATCCATGTTCAGGCGCTGGGTGTTCTGTTGCGAGGTAATGGCGAAATCCAGGCTGCCGTCGCGCAGGCGCTGGAGAATCTGGCTGGGCCGCAATTCCACCAGTTTTATCCGTACCCTCGGGTTCTTGGCCTGGAAGTTGACGATGCAGTGTTCCAGACCCTTGAGCATCGCGGTCAGCGAGGTCACGCCCAGGGAAATCTCGCCGACAGTCATGTCCTGGATATTGTCGGCCTCGATCTGCAGGCGACGAATGCTTTCCACCGCCAACTGGGCATGGCGGATGACCCGGCGGCCTTCCTCTGTAAGCGCCATGCCTTTATAGGAACGCTGCAATAGCGTCAGGCCAAGCTCGCGCTCCAGCTCTTTGATCGAGCGGCTCAGCGCCGGCTGGGAGACATGCAGGATCTGCGAGGCTTCATTGATGCTGCCGGTCTGGTTGATGGCAACCAGGGCCTTGATCTGGTGGAGTTTCACGCGCAGGCCGATTCCTTGAGTGGTGGGTATTGCCGGGACCATCAGCGCAGCCTGCGCAGCGGTTCCGCCCAGCCACGATACATGCGCGTTTTGCCGGCGAGCAAGCCCGCTGCATCACCTCTGCACAAAACGGATAGTGATCTGCACAAAGCGGATATTGCCCCGTATTCCGTCTCCATACCCTTGCTTTGCATCCTGCGTAACAGTGCTGTGCATGGTCCGTAACAATCGACCGCTGACAGCAAAGCATTGCCTGCACCCAAACCGAGCACGCCCGGCGTGCACAGAAAAATAACAACAAGAGACCGATGCCATGCGAAACATCGATGTACATGAGGTAATCGACAACGCACGCTTCAACCGCTTTCACTGGATGGTGTTGTTCTGGTGTGCCTTGATCATCATCTTCGACGGCTACGACCTGGTCATCTACGGCGTGGTATTGCCGACCCTGATGAAAGAGTGGGGCCTGAGCCCGCTGGAGGCCGGGGCGCTGGGCAGCTATGCGCTGTTCGGCATGATGTTCGGGGCGCTGTTTTTCGGCCCGCTGTCGGACAAGATCGGGCGCAAGAAAACCATCACCATCTGCGTAATGCTGTTCAGTGGTTTCACCGTACTGAACGGCTTTGCCACCACGCCAACCAGCTTTGGCATCTGCCGCTTTATCGCCGGGCTCGGCATTGGCGGGGTGATGCCCAACGTGGTGGCGCTGATGAACGAATACGCGCCGAAGAAAATCCGCAGCACTTTGGTTGCGATCATGTTCAGTGGCTACTCGGTGGGCGGCATGCTCTCGGCCGGCCTGGGCATCTACCTGATCCCGGCGTTCGGCTGGCAGTCAGTGTTCTATGTGGCGGGGCTGCCACTGTTGCTGCTGCCATTGATCATGTATTTCCTGCCCGAGTCAGTCGGTTTCATGCTGCGCCAAGGCCGCAACGAAGAGGCGCGTAACATCCTGCAGCAGGTGGATTCGAAGTATGTCGCCCAAGCCGGCGATACCCTGCACATGGCCGAGGTGAAGGGCACCGGCACGCCGGTGTTGCAGCTGTTTCGTGAAGGCCGCGCGGTGCGCACCCTGATGCTCTGGGTGGCGTTCTTCTGCTGCCTGCTGATGGTCTACGCCCTGAGCTCGTGGCTGCCGAAATTGATGGCCAACGCCGGCTACAGCCTGGGTTCGAGCCTGTCGTTCCTGCTGGTGCTGAACTTCGGCGCGATCTTCGGCGCAGTCGGTGGCGGCGTGCTGGGCGACAAGCTCAACCTGCCGCGGGTACTGGCAGTGTTCTTCGCCGTGGCCGCCATCTCTATCACCCTGCTGGGCTTCAAGAGCCCGACGCCGGTGCTGTACCTGCTGATTGCCATTGCCGGCGCCACCACCATCGGCTCGCAGATCCTGCTGTATGCCTGCGCGGCGCAGTTCTACTCCATGGCCATCCGTTCCACGGGCCTGGGCTGGGCTTCGGGCATCGGCCGCAACGGTGCCATCGTCGGCCCGCTGCTTGGCGGTGCGTTGCTGGGGATCAGCCTGCCATTGCAGCTCAATTTCATGGCCTTCGCCTTGCCAGGCGCGGTGGCCGCCATCGCCATGACCCTGTTCGCCATCAGCAGCCAGCGCAGTGCTTCGAGCATTGTTGCGCCGCTGTCGGCGGCCAAGGCGTGAATTAACAAGGAGCGGTTCGATGAAAGCTTTACTGCGCGATTTTTCCCTGTCTGCTGCGGTCGCTGGCTTTATCGCCACGGTGATTTCCTATGCCGGGCCTTTGGTGATCATCTTCCAGGCAGCACAAACCGCGCACCTGTCCCATGAGTTGTTGTCATCCTGGGTCTGGGCAATTTCCATCGGCAGTGCGTTGTTGGGCATCGGCCTGAGCCTGCGCTACCGGGTGCCGGTGATTATCGCCTGGTCGGCACCGGGTTCGGCGTTGCTGGTGACGCTGCTGCCGGGCATTTCGATGAACGAGGCGGTCGGCGCCTATCTGTTGAGCAGCCTGATCATCTTCGTGGTCGGCATCTCGGGGGCTTTTGACCGCATCATCAGCAAGCTGCCGGGGGCTATTGCCGCAGCCATGCTGGCGGGCATCCTGTTCAGCTTCGGCACGGGCCTGTTCGTGTCGTTGCAGGGCAAACCGGTGCTGGTGCTGACCATGTTCGCCACCTACCTGGTGTGTAAACGCCTGATGCCGCGTTATGCGGTGATGGCGGTGCTGGTGGTGGGGTGCGGTATGGCCCTGTTCACCGGACAGTTGCACAGCGAAGCCCTGGTGGTCGGCCTGGCCACGCCGGTCTGGATATCGCCGGTGTTCAGCCTGAGCGCTGCGCTGAACATCGCCTTGCCACTGGTGGTGGTGGCGCTGACCGGGCAGTTCGTGCCGGGCATGGCGGTATTGCGGGCCTCGGGATACAGGACGCCGGCCAGCCCGATCATTGCCAGCAGTGCGCTGGGTACGGCGTTGCTGGCGCCTTTCGGTTGCCACGGCCTGAACCTGGCAGCCATCACCGCCGCCATCTGCACCGGCCGCGAAGCCCACGAAGATCCGGCCAGGCGCTACGTCGCCGGGGTAGTGGGCGGCCTTTGTTACCTGGTGCTGGGCATCTTCGGCGCCACCCTGGTGTCGCTGTTTACCGCCTTTCCCAAGGAGTTGATCGCTGCCTTGGCCGGTCTTGCCCTGTTCGGTGCCATTGCCGGCGCCCTGGCCAATGCCATGGCTGTACCCAACGACCGCGAAGCGGCGTTGGTGACCTTCCTCACCACGGCCTCGGGCATGTCGCTGTTCGGTTTGTCCGCCGCCTTCTGGGGCCTGATTTTCGGCATGGCCGCGCACCTTGTGGTGAACGCGCGGCGAACCTCCCTTGCCAGCCAAGCGCGCGGCGCCGGGGAGGCGGCGCGCTGAGCCAAGCCTTCTTCAACCCATAACAAAAACAAGAGCACATCGATGAAACAGACTTCTTTTGCAACGCGTACAGTGTTGTCCTCGGCTGTCGCCTTGGGTTGTTCCAGCCAGCTGATGGCCGCCGAAGGCGGTTTTATCGAAGATGCCACGGCCACCTTGCAGGCACGTAACTACTACTTCAGCCGCGACTACTCGGATATCGTCGGCGCCAACCAACAGTCCAAGGCCGAGGAGTGGGCCCAGGGCTTTATCTTCAACGCCAAGTCGGGCTATACCCAGGGCCCGATTGGCCTGGGTATCGATGTCATCGGGCTGCTCGGGCTCAAGCTCGACAGCAGCCCTGACCGCGCCAACACCGGGTTGTTGCCGGTGCATGGCGATGGCCGCGCGGCCGATGACTACGGCCGCCTGGAGGGCACGCTGAAGATGCGTTACTCCAAGACCGAGCTGCGCGTGGGCGAGCTGCAACCCAACCTGCCGGTGCTGGTGTTCAGTGATATTCGCTTGTTGCCACCAAGCTACCAGGGCGCCAGCATCACGTCCGGCGAGATCAACGGCCTGACCCTGCAAGGCGGGCACTTGACCACGACGCACCTGCGCAACGAGGCAGGCGACGAGAAAATGCAGGCCATGCTCAGCTACGTACCCCAGCGCCAGGCCAGCAGTGACGCTTTCAACTACGCCGGTGGCGACTACGCCTTCAACGACAAACGCACCACCGTCAGCGCCTGGTACGGCCAACTGGAGGATATCTATGACCAGCGCTTCATCGGTCTGAAGCACAGCCAGCCTGTAGGCAGCTGGACCCTGGGCGCCAATCTCGGCTATTTCGACGCCAGCGAAGACGGCAAAAAACTGTTGGGCAACATCGATAACCAGGCGTTCTTTTCGTTGCTGTCGGCCAAGCTCGGTGGCCATACCTTCTATGTCGGCTACCAGGGTATTTACGGCGACAGCGCCTTCCCGCGGGTGTTTGCCAACATCTCACCATTGGGCAACGAAGTGCCGACCTACGAGTTCGCCTCCACGGATGAACGCTCCTGGCA